>NZ_CP097484.1:1130000-1476250 GCF_023546765.1 Methylobacterium tardum | reverse complement strand
GCAGCCGAGGAGATCGGCGTGACCGTCGGTCAGATCGGCCGTCAGGTCGAGCAGGCCACGGGGATGTCGGCTTACGCCGTGCAGGCCGCTTCCCGGACCGAGCAGACCATGGCGGCGCTCGCCGCCGCCGCGACCCGAATCGGCGACGTCACCGATATGGTCTCGTCTATCGCCGGTAAGACGAACCTCCTGGCACTCAACGCGACGATTGAAGCGGCGCGAGCCGGGCAAGCTGGACGGGGCTTTGCCATCGTCGCCTCCGAAGTCAAGGAGTTGGCTGCCCAGACCAGCAGAGCGACTGAGGAAATTGGGCAACAGATCTCGGCGATCCAGGGGGCCACGGGAGGGGCCGCCCAGGCGATCCAGGAGATCGCAGCGCAGATCCACGCGATGAACGGGGTGACGATGAGCATCGCCGCCATGGTCGAGGAGCAGAGCGCCACCACGCAGGAGATCATGCGCAGCATGGTCCAGGCTTCGGCCGGCACCGATCACGTGACCGTCAACATCTCCGAGGTTGTCCGGTCAGCCGAGGGCGCAGGCGACGCCGCCCGGTCGGTCTCGTCCGCTGCCGACGCGTTGGCCGATCAGTCTGATGTGCTGCGGGCCGAAGTGCAGCTGTTCCTCGCAAACGTGCGCGCGGCCTAGCACTTTCAACGACAGACGCCGTGCTCGTGTCGGGTCCGATCCCCATACGAGCACGGCGTTTTCACGTCGGGGCTGCCCTGCATCATAGCCACTGTGAGTTGGCTCTATAGGCTCACCCTGTGATACCACTCCGCCTTGAGTGGCGGGGCTTCCATGGCTGAACGCGCACAGCGTCTCACACCATAGACGGGCAATGTTCACTGCGGCGTTCTGATCGCGTTCGTGTTCCGCTCTGCACGTGCTGCATGTTCCTCAAAGCCCTAGGGTGGTCGATGTCTGGGCATCGCCCCACATTGGGCTTTAAGCGTGACAGCCCATCCGTTGACGGAGTCCGGCCGCCCGCGTAGACGAAATTGCAACGGATTCGCCCCTCACTGGTTGTGGGAGCGGGAAACACCACATGAGCGCACTTCGCAACAACACCGGCAAGCTGCAGCCCCTCACGCGCGCCGACGATATGGCCTTCGTCGGCGGCGAGCGTACGCGGTCGCATAACGATGCTGGCATGGTGCGATACCTTCAGGCGAACCCGAATGATGCGCGTATGATCGGTCGCGCGATCCAGCGCATGCGCCGCAACCTCAGCGACGCTTATCCGGGGGAAACCCGTGATCGTCATTATTCCAACGCCGACTGGCGACAGGCGGGATACGACGATGTCGCGGCGGTCAACGAACTGCTCGGTCTAGACGGACGCTGAGGCCGTCGACTTCGAGCGCACCGTCTCTCACACCATTCTCGGCGACGTGCGCTCCGCCGTTGAGGCAAGGATTGCGCGTTGTCGACGGTTGGAAGTGAGCTGAGGCGTCTGTTTCCTCACGGAACCAACCCTGCCTCCGAAGATGCTTCCGAGCCGGACTGGTCGCAACGGCCGTTCGTTCCCGCCGACGTGTTCACCGCGGCGGCACACCTGCTCGAAACTTCGGGTGCCTACCAGTACATCGTCGCACCCTACTCAGCCGCGAGCGGAGGCGACCCTCGATATGGGTACGACAGTCCGACCGCGGCCCCGCTCAAGGTGGAACTGGAACGCTGGATCGACATCGGACGGCGCTGGGCCAGGCGGCCGGATGTCGGTGAAGAAGTTCAACCTTTCTGGGACATTCTGTACGCGTGTGAAGCCGAGAAACTCGTCCTCACTCCGAGCGCCCGTGCGCCGTCGCCGCGATGGTGGTCTGCATGCCATGCGATGCTGGTCATCGCCGACGAAGCCAGCGGCGATTTCGGGTACGACTACCGGGCAACCCAATCGACGGTCGGAGAGGCGGACAAGTGGGCGAACTGGCTTGCAGGCTACGCCCTCGCCGACGTCACGGAACGGCGGCCTATCCCGAGTGCCGATCACCCCGGTAATCAGGATCATTACAGTCGGCATGTGTCCCTCGATAGCCTGTGCACGGACGTTGATCGGCATGTGGCGCGCGTGTTCCCGAAAGGACGCACCACCGAGATCGGTTGCACCCTCAGGACGTTCTCGCACAACCTCACTCTGCTCCCGCCTCACGGGCGCGCCAACGCGTACTGGCACCAGTCTGTCGACGCCACGGAAGTCGACAATCCCGACGCCTTGACCATCTTGGTGATCCCGTTCCCCTACGTCATTCCCGAGCGATCGTTTCACGGGTGCGAGACGGACGTCGGTGCGGGCGAGCAACGCTGGGGCCGCTTCCAACTGGATCAACGCTGGCTGCGTCCCGACGGGTCGGCTTTGCCCGGCCACGACGAGGAGTGGAGCACGACGGCCTCGCGTCAGGCCTTCGCCGATTTTGTCGAAGCGATGCTCGCGAAAGTGCGCGCGGACGGGGACGGGCCAATCCAAGGGATCGTGCTGCCCGAACTCAGTCTCGATTGGGAAACCTACGACACCCTGATCCGCCGCCTGTGTCGGAACTGGCCGTCGATCGAGTTCGTCGTCGCGGGCGTCTCCCAGGATTGCAACGGTCGCGTCGGAAACCAAGTCACCGCGTCGGTGTTCCGGCCGTCTCCAAGCGACGGTCGGAGGATCGCGGAAACGCACTCGCGACGGAAGCACCACCGCTGGCAGATCGACCGAACGCAGATCGAGAGCTACGGCATCGAAGGGGACTTGGATCCGGAAGTCCTCTGGTGGGAGCACCACTCCGTCGAGGAACGCGTCCTCCACCTCGACGTCTTTCGGGAAGGCTCGGCGATGACGGCCGTGATCTGCGAGGATCTGGCGCGCGTCGACCCTGGTTTGGCCCTGCTGCGTTCGCTCGGTCCGAACCTCGTGTTCGCCTTGCTGATGGACGGCCCGCAGCTCAAATTCCGGTGGCCGGGAACCTACGCGACGGCGCTGGCGGACGACCCCGGCTCCTCCGTGCTCTCAATCACCTGTGCGGGCATGGTTGACCGATCCAACGCAACCTTTAAAGCGAGGAACCCGACCGCGGCTCCGCAGCGTACGGTCGCCCTCTGGAAGAACCGTTCCGGGCCGGCATCGGTGTATCCGCCCGGCGATTTCGCCGAGATCAATCTTCCCGACGGCAGCCACGGGCTTGTGCTGAAACTGGCGGGCACCCGCGCACACGAGACCACGATGGATGGTCGGCCCAACACGGACACGACCGCGTGGCACTTGCGCGGCGTGACACCGGTCGCGATCGAAGCCGCGGTGCTCGACGCGCAAAATCTTCGCTGGATCGTTCCTAATTGACTCCTACACGGCAGTGCTGAGCGTCGCGAAGGTCCGGCCAGTGAGCACTGCGCAAGCCTTCGAGGCCGCCCCACACGTTAAGCGGGCGCTCGCGAAGCTCGCCAACGCCACGGCTCAGGGGGGCGGGCAAGCCGTGTCAGCGATCGGCTCGATCACCGGCCGCATTCAGGAGATCAGCGGCGTGACGACGAGCATCGCTGCCGCTGTCGAGCAGCTGGGTGCGGCCACGCAGGAGATCGGGAGCGACGTCAGCCAGGTGGCGCACGCCACCAGTGCGTTGACGAGCAACATTGCCGGTGCTGCGAGGACGGCCGAGGAGACGGGGGCAGCGGCGAGCCAGGTTCGGGGCGCGGCCTCTGAACTGTCACGGCAATTCGAGCATCTCTCAGCCGAGGTCGCGCGCTTCCTCACCACCGTGCGCGCGGCATAAAACCGTCGGTTTGAACGACCGATCTTAATCGTCGCATGATTGCAATGGACGGAGGCGCGGAATCTCGAATGCCCGCTGGGGTTGCTTCTCGTGGGAGGCAAGCTGGGTTGGTTTGAAGGGCATCTTCGCCGCCCTATGGCGATCACCTGGGTCAACTGCTTAGGCTGACGCAACAAACCCATGCCGCGTGTCTTTTGCAACCTTGAATAGGACTTGCGAACCGGCGACACAGCTCAAAACGAAGCTGTAGGGTGTCGCCATGTTCCGGGGCGGATGGAGTGGGGTTCTGTTAGCGGCCGCCCTCGCTTCTGCGGGGCCGGTTCAGGCACAGGTCACGCCGCTCGACATCTTCGGCGGGCTTCTGGGCGCTGCCCAGGCTCAGGCGGCGCGCGAGGGATGGGCGCGGCTTCCGAACGCGGATCGCTCCTGCCTCGACCGCGCGCTCGCCCGCAGGAATGCTGACATCGCCGGTTTGATCCAGCGCGGCATCGGTCCGGACGACGGGCGGCTGAGCGGGTTCTTCACAGAGTGCCGACGCTTCACCGAGCCGAACCTGCGACGCGGCTTCAGCTGCACGACCTCGGACGAGAATGGCTGGTCGCTCACGACGACGTGCAACCAGTCATTTGCCTATCGCGATGGCGACGGACGCCTGCAGCCCGTCGAACCCCGTGAGGCCATCGAGCTGCACTTCTCGGGCACGCGCATCATTGTCGCCGACGTCGAGACCGGCGAAGCGCGCGCGTTGCGCCAAGCTCGAGCCGAGGCGCAGGGGCGTGCCGAGCAACTCCAAGTGCTTAAAGGAACGCTGGCAAATTATGGGCGCGATCCATCCCCAGTGGTCCGAGCCGAGATCTCTCGGATCCAGAGCCGGATTGATCAGCAGCTTACGGCGCGTACTGGCCCGTCAGCGCCCGACACCGAGGCGATTGCCCGTGAGATCGGCGGGCTGAGCGCGCTGTCTCAGGCTGAGACCGTGCGCATGGCCGCGCTCGACCGGATGAGCAGCCTACGTGCCCAGGCTGAGGCGCGAACAAAATCAGACGCGCCAGAGGCTCTGCGCAAGCGCTTGGCCGATTTACGGAAGGAGGCTGTGGCACTGTCGGAGCCGCCACGCCCCGCCCCGTCGCCGAAGGCTCCGGCACAGGCTCGCGACCTCGGCCCGTCTTTCGATTGTGAGAAGGCGAACACCCCGCTGCCAATTCTCATCTGTGAAGATGCCGGGTTACGGCGTGTCGATCTGGAAATGGCGCGGGCGTTCTACGTGCTGCGACACCTCAAGTCCGATGCCGGCGCGGAGCTTAAGGCCGAGTCCAACGAGCTCGTGAAGCGCACGCTCGATGCCTGCCGCATTCCCGAGACCGGTAAGGTCACGGCGGCGCTGCGGGCCAGAGCCGTTCCCTGCATCGCCGTCACCTATCAGCGCCAGAAGGACATCTGGGCGGCGCGCGTCAGCCGCGAAGGTCCGCCTTCTGCCGTGCAGGAGCTTGATCGACCGATTGACGAGCATATCCGCCTGCAGGAGGCTCTGCGCGGTGCAGGCTATCTCTCGGCCGATGCGATCGCCGACGGCGTCTATGGCGGCGTGACCCGCAAGGCTATCGTGGCCTTGGCGCAAGCCGAAGGTCTGCCGAGCGATGGCTTCCTCGGCAACGGGCTGGCCGCAAAGCTCGGCCGCGGCTCGTCGTCGACGCCAAGCGCCGCGTTCATCACGGATCCAAGCTTGCCTGCGCGCATCGACGCTCTGGCGCGGCGATACGACGGCTACCTCGCAGATCTCGGTGTCGAGGAGCGGGACCGGGCTGCGAGGCTACAGGCGCAGCATCAGCTCGACGATCAGCGCAAGCGTGTTCAGGCCCTCCTGAGCGGCCCCGTGCCGGAGGATCTCCGTCCCGAGCTCGCGGTGCTGTTGCAGCAGACTGACGGCGCTGCTCCGCGAGACCTGCCGAGGATTGCGGAGGCGATCCAGCAGCGCTTCTCGCAGATCGAGCCGCGCGTCCGTGAGGCCGAGGCGGTTCAGCGCGCCGTGACCGACAAGAACCGCTTCCTCGTGGACGGCGACGCCGGCGATCTGCTGCTGCTCTACAACAGCTCGCCGCGCGCGGTCGCGGTGGTGCGAGGTCTCGACGGCAACCTCGTCTTCGATCCCGAGCGCACGGTGGTCTGCGCCGTGCCGGATGCACCGAACGATCGCGTCGCGTTGGAGCAACTCGTCGCGAAGGCGCGCAGCCTCGGTGCGCCAGTCAAGGAGGCGCTCCCCTCGTGCAGCACAGTGCAGCAGCAGAGCGCCGATCTCATCGTGTTCGAGCGGGGAGCCTTGCGCGCGCAGGCTGGTCTGTTCGGCACCATCGCGTCGGCTGTCGACACCGGCGTGTTCACGCTCGGCGGCACGGTGCCAAAGTCAGATATCGAGGCCGCACGACAAGCGGAGGGCATCCGCGCGGCCGAAGCCGAGAGCGAAGTCGCGCGCGGAACGTCGGACGGTCTGGCCGTGATCGCCTTCGGGGCCGGCTCTCGCACGATCTGCAGGATCGCTGCTGGCGACAAGGCTCTGCATGATCAGCTGCTACAGACCTATGAGCTGCTGCTGAAGGCCGAGCTGCGCGGCGCGACGACGGTAGTGACCGCAAGTGCCGATGGGGCATTCTTGTCGATCAAGCGCGGGCAATGCGGAGCAGCCTACGGATCAGCCAAAGATCTGGTCCCGCTGGTAAAGGGCCTGACGCGGGACGGCGTCACCTTCCGCTATCTCCCGATCTGGATTGCGCCCGAAACGGTCACCAAGGCGCAGGCGGCTCTGGCGGAGCAAGCTGCCGCCAAACAGCGTGAGCGTGAGCAGGATGAACTCCGGCGCGGGCGCGATGAGGCTGAGCGCAGCCGAGCGGCGCTCATCGAGCGGCTCAAGCATGATCAGGCCGAGGCGGACGTCACGCTCAGAGGTGGCATTCCGCAGGATCTCCAGACTTTCCTCAGCGGCTTCGCCGCCGAGGTCGCCGCGATCGCGCCTGAGACGCCCGATGCTCGGCTCAAGGAACTCGCCGACGCCTACGCGGCCAAGCGGGCCCGCATCGACGAGGCCGCACGGCTCGCCCGGGCCGTTACGGCCAGAAGCCGCTTCCTCATGGATGGCGACCGCGGCGATCTCATCATCCTGTACAACGACAGCGGGAAAGCTCCGTCCGTCGTACGCAACCTCCGTGGCGAGCTGGTCTTCGAGGACGGGCGGGCGGCGGCTTGCCTGTACCATGCGCCCCTGTCTGACGTGTTCCTGAACCGCCAGATCCGCGACCGCAGCGCGGCGCTTGGGGCCAAGCTGGATTTGCCGCTTTCGGCTTGCGGGGCAAATGACCTGGCCAAACAGGACCTGATCTTCGTCGAGCGCGAGCGCTTGCTACGTGAGCCCGTCGACCGGGTGATCAGCCTCGCCGATGCGGTCAACGGAAACCTGTTTGCACGGCTTGATATCGTCCAGGCGGGTGCTCTCGCAGCAGCCAAGCAGGCTGAGGCTGCCAAGGCGAATGAGGTCGAAGCCCGCGTTCACGGCCGAACGGGCGACGGCTTCGGCATCGTCGTCGTGCCGAACGCATCCAGCGTCGTGTGCAGGGTCGCGCCGAATGATGCCGAGGCGCATGCGGCGATCCTTGCACGCGTCAACGACCGGGTCGGGGACGAGCTGCCCGGTACGCCGGTGCTCACGCCGACCTCAGCCGACGGCGCGTTCATCGCGGTGAAGCGTGGCGAGTGTGGCGCAGTCTACGCTGCCTCCGCGGATCTCGCGGTGCTGGACGAGGCGATGAACCGGGACGGTCTCAATCACCGCTACCTGCCGCTCTGGATCGAGCCCGCCGAGGTTGCTCAGACGCGGGACACGATCGAGCAGGACAAGACGCGGAGTGCCGAACAGCAGTTCCTGCGCCAGCGTGAGCTTGAAGAGCGCAGGAAGCTCGATCAGGCCAAGGCGAACGAGGCTGGTGTCCGGCGTGCTGCGCAGGAGCAGGCACTGCGCGCCCAATATGGCGAACGGGCACGCTTCTTCGAGCAGGCGTTCGGCGAGGAGGCCCGCGCCTTCGCGACCGGTGTCCAGCCCGCCGCCTTCTCGGAGCACTATCCCAGGCTCGCCAGACACTATCAGGCTCAGCGCGACGATCGCTGGGAATTCATGTCGGCCGAGACGCACATCCTCGACTATGGGACCGCCCTCTACAAGGATCGCCCACTGGAGACGGCCTTCGTGACTACCCGGATCAAGATGCGCAACCGCATCAAGGGTGAGTACCAGGATGTCTGCTACGTAACCGGCTTCGTGAATGACGCCGAGTTCGGTGTGGTTCGTGATCCGTTCGGTGCGTCCTGCGACGAGGCCGGCCCTAACCTCGCCCGCTACAAGCTAGGGGAGCGCTTCAGCAGCCGCTGGATCGTGCCGTGAGCACGGCGGTGGCTGCAACAGCCCTAGAAACCTCTGAAGCGGACGTACCGCAGTGGACCCAACTCAGCCGCCGGAAGCGCAGTTGGCGTTCCCCGAAGCGGACATTCGTAAACTCTGCTCGGGGTAGAGAGCTGTCATCGGGTAGCTGCCCAGAAGTTGACGTTGGGTTGCGCATGGTCGCAGCGCCGTGCTCACTCGACGAATGGATGAGCGCACGATCATCGCCGACCTCGAACGCCGCCTCGCGGCGGCGAACGCGGCTTTGTCGGAGAAGGCCGACATCGAGGCGGCCTCCCAGCGAATTGGCGAGCTTGGCCGCCCTGCCGTCGAAGATGGTCGCATAGAAAGCGTTGAGGTCACGGAGCAACAAAGGGTGGATGAGCTACTGCGCGAGAGCGAGGCGCGCCACCGCCTTCTCATCGAAAGCTGGACCCAGGCGGTGTGGGAGACGGACGCCGCCGGCGTCGTCGTCGCCGACAGCCCAAGCTGGCGAGCCTACACCGGCCAGACTGTGGACGAGTGGCTCGGCTACGGCTGGCTCGATGCGATCCACCCGGAGGACCGCGCCTTCGCCGAGCGGCAATGGCGGGAGGCGATGGCCTCTCATTCGGTTGTCGACGCGGAGTTTCGCCTCCGCTCGCCAAGCGGCGGGTGGCGCTGGACCAACGTACGTGCCGCCCCCTACTCAAGGCTGAAGGACGCATTGAGAAGTGGGTTGTGGTAAATATTGATATCGACGCCCGAAAGCGTGCCGAAGACGCTCTCCGCGAAAGCGAAGCCCGCTATCACGAACTCTTTGAAAGCATGGCTGAGGGCTTCGCCGCGTTAGAGGCGGTCCGCGACGATGAAGGAAACCTGACAGATTTCCGCCATCTAGCCCGAAACCCAGCAAGCACGCGCGTGACAGGACTCCATGACGAACAGGTCCTGGGCCGCTTAGTCGGCGAGGTGCTTCCGCCTGAGGACGCGCGCTATTGGATAGATGCCTATTCGCAGGTCTTCGTCTCCGGCGAGCCCTCACATTTCGAGAACTTCATCCCGGCTTTGAATCGCTGGTTCGGCATCAACGTCACTCCATTCGGAAGGAATGGTGTCGGCGTGTTCTACGAGAACATCACGGAGCGCAAGCGGGCAGAGGCAGCGTTGCGCGAGAGTGAGGAGCAACAGGCGTTCCAGCTGCAGCTCAGCGATGCGCTCGGGTCGTTGACCGATCCTGCGGAGATCCAAGCGGAGGCTACGCGGCTGCTTGCCGAGCGGCTCGACGTCGGCTGGTGCTACTTCAACGAGTTTGACGAGCGCGGGACGCACGCGACCGTGCTTCGCGATTTTCACCGTGAGGGTGTGCCCTCAATGGTGGGCGTCCATGATCTGTCAGGCGAGCGGGACTTTCTCGATCTGGTGCATTCAGGTGCCGTGCTCGACATGCCGGACCTGACAGGTTCGGAGCACTTCAGCGCAGAGGCCAAGGCTACTTACGGCGAGCTCGGCATCCGCTCCGCGCTGGGCGCGCCGCTCCTGCGAAACGGGCGTCTAGCCGCTGTTCTCCTGGCGGCCGACACCCGCGTGCGCACGTGGAGCCGTGTTGATAAGGGGCTCTTGAAAGGAGCAGCGGAACGCACCTGGGTAGCGCTCCAGCGCACCCGCCTTGAAGCAATTGTACGCGAACGCGAGGAGCGGCAGGCGTTCCTGCTCACATTGGGCGACGCCATGCGTACTCAGTCTACGCCAAACGCCATTATCGAGATCGCAGCCCGTCTGCTTGGCGAGCGGCTGAACGCTTCGCGGATCATGTTCGCCGAGTTCGGCGAGGCGAAAGGTATCGCCGACATCTTCTTCGGGTGGTTCGCGGATGGCGCGCAGCCATTTCCGGCAGTGATGCGGCTGGAGGACTACGAGGGGCCGATCCTGGACGACCTCCGCGAGGGCCGGATCGTGCGGATCGAAGACACGAACGATCCGGCCCTCGCGCGCCCCGATCTCGCCGCCATTGCGGAACTCGGGGTATCGGCGCTGCTCAGCGTTCCCCTCTTGATCGGCGGCAAGCTGCTGGTGAACCTGTCCGTTCACCAGCATACACCACGCCGCTGGACCGACGACGAGGTCGCGTTGGCGCAGGAGATTGCGGCGCGGCTTTGGGCCGATCTCGTGCGTGCCCGCGCCGAGGCATCGGTGGCCGCAGCCGAGGCTTGGCAGCGCACGCTCGCCGAGGGCATCCCGCAGCTCGTGTGGCGCGCGGCCAGAGGCGGCGAGTGGACCTGGGCCAGCCCACAATGGACGGCGTATACCGGCCAGAGCGAGCCGGACAGTAGGCGCTGGGGCTGGTCTCTCTCTCTCTCTCTCTCTCTCTCTCTCTCTCTCTCTCTCTCTCTTGAGCCGCTTCATCCTGATGATCGACCTGCGGCACGGGAAGTGTGGAGCCAGGCGGCCCAGCGGGACGGGTTCGACGTCGAATACCGCATCCTCAGCCGAGCCGGGCACCGTTATCGCTGGTTCCAGACACGGGCCACGCCAGTGCGTGATGAAGCCGGGGCGATCGTCGAGTGGCTGGGCACTTCAACCGACATCGACGATCTGCGTGCTATGCAGGTGCGGTTGGAGGTGCTGATCAACGAGCTGCAGCACCGCTCCCGCAACCTACTTGGCGTGGTCACTGCCGTGGCGGGCAAAACACTGCGGCAGGGTAGTACGGTCGAGTCGTTTGAGGAGCGGCTGCAAGCGCTCAGTCGCGCCCAAGCGCTTCTCAGCAAAGCCGGCAGCGATACCGTCGAGGTCGGGGCTATGGTCCGAGCCGAGCTCGCTGCCTACGCTCAGGATGGATCGGAGAAGGTGTGCGTCGGCGGTCCGGAGGTGCAACTCACCGCACGACAAGTACAGAACTTTGCGCTCGCCCTGCATGAGCTGACCACCAACGCCGTGAAGTATGGCGCGCTGAAGGACGGCACTGGCAGTTTGGCCGTCACATGGGAGGTGCTGCTCGATAGGCGTGATCGCCGGCGGCTAGCACTGAGCTGGGTGGAGAGC
Source organism: Methylobacterium tardum (assembly GCF_023546765.1). Lineage (NCBI taxonomy): Bacteria > Pseudomonadati > Pseudomonadota > Alphaproteobacteria > Hyphomicrobiales > Methylobacteriaceae > Methylobacterium > Methylobacterium tardum. Next base: position 1,465,051 of record NZ_CP097484.1, on the reverse strand, counting down.
GGCGTCGCCATCAAGCCGGACAAGGTCACGCGCCGGGGGTACGGGACCGAGCTGATCCAGGAGGCCCTGGGCTACGCTCTGGAGGCCGATGTCGACTACGAGATGAGCGCGGACGGCGTGCGCTGCCGTGTCGAGATGCCGATCAATCAGCCTGGGTGAACGCGCATCCGCACAGCTCGGTTGGCCTCAGAGGGGAGGCATACATGAGGAGCATCCATGGCCGACGCTGCCCTGTCACTTGCTGGCCGTCGCGTTCTCATCGCCGAGGACGAGTACCTCATCGCCATGGAGGTGAAGCGCTGGCTGCAGCATGCCGGGGCCAAGGTAGTCGGGCCTGTGCCCACCGTTGAGCGTGCGCTCGACCTGATCGAAGACGATGACGTCGATGTAGCCGTGCTGGATCTCAACCTCGGTGACGGGGCCACAGCCTTCCCGATTGCCGACCGCCTCCGTGCGCTTGGCGTACCGCACCTCTTTGCCACCGGCGACGTGCAGCTCGGGCAAGGCTCTGGATATGAGGACAGCCCGCGGCTGGAGAAGCCGTTCGTGGAAGCGGAATTGGTGCGCGCGGTTGGCAAGCTGATCGCACCAGCTTGAGCCATCCGCACGCTCGCCGAAGTACACAGCCCATGCGGCGACGGCGTCCGCTTCCGTGCCTTACCACCCGTAAGCGGACCGGCAGATTTCCACCCTGAGCGGACGACTGGCGCTAAGGGAGATGCACGCCTAGGTCGACGGGTGTCCAGACGCGGCGGTCGGGCTCCTCATCGGCCGAACCGAAGCTGAGGCAGCCATCGCTCCGGTAGGCAAGTGAACCGCACCCCGTTTTGACCGGACAGGCGGCATAGCTCACGAAGGCATAGGCATTGGCCTATGGGTAAGGCTATGTCATCGATCCAACCGCCCCGCCGGTGCCCAGCGAGATCCTGACCGGCGTCCAGCGTCGACGTCGCTGGTCCACCACTGAGAAGATCCGCCTCGTTGAGGAGAGCCAGCAGCCCGGCTCGTCCGTGTCATTCGTCGCCCGCCGCTACGGCATCTTGGCCCAAGCCTGCTGTTCTCGTGGACGCGGCGCATGCTGGAGGGCGGCTATCAGGCCGTGCACGCCGACGAGGCGGTTGTCGGCACCAGCCGCGTGCGCGCGTTGGAGCGGCGCGTGCGCGACCTCGAACGCCTGCTCGGGCGCAAGACTATGGAGGCAGAGATCCTGAAGGAGGCGCTCGACCTCGCGCGCGCGAAAGACCGATCACGCCGCTCAGCTCTTGGAGCGGTTCGACGGGCGGTTCGCGGTGAAAGCGGTCGCCGACACGCTCGGTGTGGTGCGCTCCCACCTGGCCGAGCACCTGCGTCGGCCCGCTCGGCCGCGCGGCGTCTACCGCAAGCGCGAGGATGCGCGACTTCTGCCGACCATCCGCGCGATCGCCGATGCCCGCCCGAGTTATGGCTATCGCCGCGTCACCGCGCTGGTGAGCCGGGCACTGCGCTCGCGCGGTGAGGCGAGCGTCAATGCCAAGCGGGTGCTGCGCATCCTGCGGGCGAACGGGCTCTCCCTCGCGCCGCACACCGCCCGCCGGCCCGGCCCCACCCACGACGGCATCGTGGTGGCGCTGCACTCGAACGTGGAGCGGGTAGCTCAGACCACCTCGAACTGCGCTGCCGGGACGGTGCGGTCGTCCGCGCGCCGTTTGCCATCGTCCTTACACAAGCTCAGCAACCATTAGAAACGAGCATGGGTGTCAAGTGCTATGCCTCCGCTTGATCGCTCAAGGATCGGATCAAAAATAACAAATTGAGCTAAATATTTCTTCGAAGTTCTCGGCGGGCTCCTGATCGGGCTTGTAATTTTTGAGGCCATTCGGGTAGCCTATCCTGCCGATATTTAACAGGGAGGGCCTATCGATGCGAGTCCATGTGCCTATATCTGCCCTGGTGTTTCCTTTGTTGATGTTGTCTTCTACGCAAGCTGCGGACGTGGCAAAGCTTCAAAAAGCGATGAACGATGCGCAAATATGTAAACCTGTCAAGCTAAACACCAAAGAAATCAGAAAACTGCTTCCAATCAAAATTCCGGACGCAATACCAGATACAGATATCGGCATCGATAAAGACTTCCATGTTGTTAAATCTTTTGACGTGACGGCCTCATCGGCGAAGGTCATGGGAACTTACGGTTGCCAGCCGAGCGACGAGGCCGTTCCGTTCAAGCCTCCTTTCAGCCAGAAACCCGAAGACTGGCGGCTGACCGACAATTTCGAATGTGAAGCGCAGATCAGCGGGACAACCGTGAGTTCGGCGACGTGCAAGAATAGCGGAGAGGTCGGTAAAATCATTGCTGCCGCAACAAACGTAAACGAGAAAATGAAAGGAGCAATCCAAGCAGCGCTTCAGTGAAACTTCTGTTTGGCACTTGTTAAGGCGCGATCATTTGGACGGCCTCGCATTGCGAGGTCGTCGGTGTTCCCGCTGATCAGAGTGACGTCAAGCTCTTTACAGCCTGTGCCGGCAAGGCTCCGCACCTTGAGCTTGAGTGTTGTCTGGTTCGAGGCATATCTGCTTCGGTGATGCTGCAGGGGGCCGCAGACGACCGTCATGGGTCGCAAGGGGACGGTATCAAAAGGCAAATTTCGACCATTCGACACGAGTATGGCCGACGCTGGAAGAATCACACCAACCGCTGCTAGCCTCATGGCACAGACCCTGATTTAGAGTGGGCAAATTCTGCGTCTGCATACATCGGGCTGGAGAGAGGTTCGGGCGGCCCGCTCACCCCTTCAAGGCTCCGGTCTCAGCAATCTCACAAACGGTTGATGCTCGCAGAGGCTGAGCGACAATCAGAGTTCCCAACACGCCTCCCGGTTGCACGAGACTCCTACCGCCAAGCTTGCACTACTTGAGGCTGTGCCCCTACAGTCAAGCTAATGACAGGGGGAAGCCGTGCAGGACGGTATCCAGATCACATGCTCGGCGACTGAGCACGTCAGCCTCGCCTACCACGAGAACGCGGTCCCGGTCGTCCGTGAGCTCGTGGTCGCGAACGCGTCCGAGCAGGACCTCCTTGACGTCCAGCTCCGCATCGAGAGCCGACCAGCGGTTGTGCAGCCGCTGACGCTGCGCATCGATCGGATCCCGGCCGGGTCGGACCACCACATCGAGACGCCGGATCTCCGCCTCGATGCCGCGCTGCTGGCAGGCTTCACCGAGGCCAGTCGCCTGGAACTGACGGCAATCCTGGACGATGCGAGCGGTGAGCGAGCCCGGCTCGCCGAAGAGCTGCGTCTGTTGCCGCCGTCGCACTGGGGCGGCAGCCGAAGCGCGCCCGAGCTTCTCGCAGCTTTTATTCGACCCAATGATCCGGCGGTCGACGTCGTCCTGCGCGATGCCGCAACCAAGCTCGGGGATGCCGGACGTGAGACGGGTCTGAACGGCTACACGACCGGCAAGAAGTCTCGCGCTTGGGAACTAGCCGAGGCGATCTGGGCGGCCCTCGCGGACAGGCGCATCGCCTACGTACTGCCGCCGGCTAGCTTCGAGCAGGCCGGACAGAAAATCCGCGGCCCGAGCGATGTGCTGGAGCGCAAGGTTGGGACCTGCCTGGATCTCTCGCTGCTCTACGCGGCCTGCCTCGAGCAGGCCGGGCTCAACCCGGTGCTCGTCCTCACTGCCGGCCATGCCTTCGTCGGCGTCTGGCTCCAGGACGAGGATTTCACGAGCGCGGCCATCGACGACATGCAGCTCCTGCGCAAGCGGCGCGACCTGCAGGATTTGATCCTCGCCGAGACGACACTGCTGACCCACAACCCACCGGCCACGTTCAAGGTCGCCACCGCTCAGGGCAGTGCCCAAGTCGAGGACGAAGCGCCCTCGGCGCTCGAGATCGCCATCGACATTCGGCGCTGCCGCCGACGCGGCATCCGCCCGATGGATCTCGGCGGCGCGAAACCCAGTGATGTCGCATCCGCGCCGACCGCGCCTTTGAACCACGTGCTGTCTGCACCGCCGAGCTTCGACGAGGAGGCACGGCCGCCCGCAGACGAAGCACCGGAGACACCGGTCGGACGTGTGGAGCGCTGGAAGCGCAAGCTTCTCGACCTGACGCTTCGGAACAAGCTGCTGAACTTCAAGCCCGGCAAGGGCTCCGTCAGCCTGGAATGCGCCTCGCCCGGCGCGCTGGAAGACGGACTCGCGGCGGGGACCGAGTATCGCCTGAAGCCCGTCTCCGATGTGCTGAGCGGGGGCGATGAGCGTAGCGCTGACCTCTACGCGCGCCGGCACCACGATGATGGTCGCCGCAGCTATCTCGAGGCGGCGCTCGTTCGGAAAGAGATCTACACGACCTCGACTGAGACCGATCTCGATCGCCGTCTGCTCGACCTCTATCGGCTCGCGCGCAACGGTTTTGAGGAGGGCGGGGCCAACATCCTCTTTCTCGCGATCGGCTTCCTGTCGTGGACGAAGAAGGACGGCGAGGACGCTTACCGCGCCCCGCTTCTGCTCGTCCCCGTCACCCTCAAGCGCTCGAGTGTGCGGGCCGGCTTCAAGCTCGCTCTCCACGACGACGAAGTCCGGATCAACCCGACCTTGCTGGAGATGCTGCGCGAGGACTTCAAGCTCCGTATCCCGGAGCTCGAAGGCGATCTGCCGCGCGACGGCTCTGGGTATGACGTCGACGGCATCTTCCGGATCGTCCGCCAGCACGTGAAGGAGCTGCGTGGCTGGGAGGTCGTGCCAGACGTCGTGCTCTCGGCCTTCTCCTTCACCAAGTACCTGATGTGGAAGGACCTGGTCGACCGCGCCGAGCTCCTGAAGCGCAATCCGGTGGTCCGCCACCTCATCGACACGCCGAAGCATTCCTACGGCGACGGCACGCCGTTTCCTGAGCCGGCGCGTCTCGACCGGGAGCATCCACCGGAGACCGTTTTTGCGCCGCTCTCGGCAGACTCCTCGCAGCTCTCCGCGGTCCTGGCTGCCGCCAGCGGCAAGGACTTCGTTCTGTTCGGGCCGCCCGGGACCGGCAAGAGCCAGACGATCGGCAACATGATCGCGCAGTGCCTCGCGCAAGGGCGAACCGTGCTGTTCGTCTCGCAGAAGACGGCCGCCCTGGAGGTCGTGCAGCGCCGCCTGCAGGAGATCGGCCTCGGCGACTACTGCCTGGAGGTGCATTCGACCAAGTCGCAGAAATCGGCCGTGCTTGGTCAGCTGCGCCGCGCCTGGCACGAGCGCACCACGCCCACGCAGGGCGCGTGGGACGCAGCGACCGGCGAACTTGCGAGCCTGCGCGAAGAGCTCAACGGTCTGGTGAACGCCCTGCATCGGCGGCGCGAGAACGGGCTCTCGGCCTACGAGGCCTTCGGGCGCGTGATCGCGGCCGGCAGCACCGACGCACCGCTCGTGCTCGCTTGGCCCGATCACCTCGCGCACACCGAGACGACGCTCGCGACCTTGCGTGTGAGCTGCCGGGAGCTTCGGCCTGTCCTGGCCTCCGTGGGTTCGCTCGTGGATCACCCGCTGCAAGGTGTCGAGGCTACCCAGTGGTCGCCGGTCTGGCGCGATGACATGGGCGCTGCCATCCGAAACGTCGAACAGACGTTCAGTGCCCTGCGCAGCTCCGGCCAAGCCTTCGCCGATGCGATCGGCCTGCCCGCCCTCCTCTCGACCTATGCTGGCACGCGCGGGCTCATGGTGTTGGGCAACTATCTCGTGCGGCCGGAAGCGCGCTGCGGGGCCGCGTTCCTCGCCGATGGAGCCGGTGACCTGCGTCGGGCCGTCGACGCGCGCGAGCGCTTCCAGGCGACGAAGGCTCAGCTGCTCGGCCGGCTCTCTGGGCGATACGGCTCAGGCATCCTCGATCAGGATCTGCCGGGGCTCCTCGCAGAGTGGGTCGCCGCGCAAGCGTCGAATTTCCTCGTTCGCGGTGGCAAGCTGAAGCGCGTGGTGGCCCAGGTGCAGCCCTACGCCGAGGGCCCCCTGCCCGCCGATCTCGGACCGGACCTGACGGGGCTGATCGAGGTCGCCAAGCACGTCAAAGCCGGCTGCGTGGAGGAGCTGGTTCTCGCTCGGCTCGGGTTGCCGTGGAGCAATCCGGAATGCCCGGCCTCGGATTTCACGCCGGCGATCGCCTGGGCCGAGAAGGTCGAGCAGCTTCTCGACATCCTCGGACCGCTGTCGCTCGGGATCGACGGCCTGCGCGACCACCTCGCGCAACTGATCGAGCGCCAGACCCGGGCCCTCGCCGAAGGCGGCCGCATCGCCCAGGCCTACGCGGTGTTCGCGCAGGATCGCGCCCGGGCCACCGAGGCCATGAAGGTGCTCAGCCAACTGGCTGGACGTTCTGATCCCGATGAGCCGCTGGCGGCAGACGCTGACTGGATCGAGGCGAGCATTGCCCTCGCCCATCGCTGGGCATCCGGTCTCGGACGAGCCCAAGGCTGGTGCGCCTGGCAGGCCGCGGCACAGAACGCGCGCAAGACTGGCCTCACCCCGCTGATCGAAGCGCTCGAAGAGGGTCGCGTTGCACCCGACCAGGCTGAGGTAGCGTTCGAGACCGCCTATGCGCGCTGGTGGATCGACCGCGTCGTCAGCCACGATCCGGTGCTGCGGCGCTTTCTGCCGGAGCTGCACGAGGACACCATCCAGCGCTTCCGGGCCGCCGACGCGCGCGTCACCGAACTCTCGAAGCAGGTTGTCCGCTCGCGCCTCGGCGGCGGCATTCCAGGGCCGACGGCGTTCGGTGCCGATCCGGAATGGGGCACGCTCTCGCACGAGCTGACGAAAAAGACGCAGCACATGCCGCTGCGGAAGCTGTTCGGCCGGATGCCAACGGCGCTGACGCGGCTCACCCCGTGCGTGATGATGAGCCCGCTCTCGATCGCGCAGTACCTGCCGCCCGACAAAGAGCCGTTCGACGTCGTCATCTTCGACGAAGCTTCACAGATCTCCCCATGGGATGCGGTCGGCGCGATCGCGCGCGGCAAGCAGGTCGTCATCGTCGGCGATCCTGAGCAGCTGCCGCCGACCAACGTCGGTGACCGCGGGGTCGATGACATCGAGGATGGCTCCGACGTCACGGACCAGGAGTCCATCCTCGACGAGTGCTTGGCGGCCAACATACCGCGGCGGAACCTCGACTGGCACTATCGCAGCCGCCACGAAAGCCTGATCGCCTTCTCGAACGCGCGCTACTACGGCGGACGGCTTGTCACGTTCCCCTCCCCTGTCACAGACGACAGGGCCGTTCGGCTCACCCTCGTGCCGGATGGAGTGTACGAGCGCGGAGCGGGCCGTGTGAACCGGCCGGAGGCCCGCGCGGTCGTCGCCGAGATCGTGCGTCGCCTGCGCGATCCGAGCTTCGCCCAGGAGCGGCGCTCGCTCGGCATCGTCACCTTCAACGGCGAGCAGCAGCGGTTGATCGAGAACCTGCTCGACGAGCAGCGGCGGTCGTACCCGGAGCTGGAGCCGTACTTCGACAAGGACCGCTGGCACGAGCCCGTGTTCGTGAAGAACCTCGAGAACGTGCAGGGCGACGAGCGCGACGCGATTATCTTCTCGGTTGCGGTCGGACCGGACCAGACCGGGCGTCCGGTCAGCACCGTGTCGTCGCTCAACAAGGACGGCGGCCACCGCCGCCTGAACGTCGCGATAACCCGTGCCCGGCGCGAACTCGTCGTTTTCGCGTCTCTTCGGCCTGAGCAGATCGACCTCGGTCGTACCCGGGCGCGCGGTGTCCGCGACTTCAAGCACTTCCTCGAATTCGCCGACCGCGGTGCGCGGGCTCTCGCGGAGGCGTTCGCGCCGACCGGCGGCGACGTCGAATCACCGTTCGAGGCGGCGGTGATGACGGCCCTCGAGGCCAAAGGTTGGACCGTACACACGCAGATCGGCGTCTCGGGCTTCCGGGTCGATCTCGGCGTCGTTCATCCGGACGCCCCCGGACGATACCTCGCCGGTGTCGAATGCGACGGCGCGACCTACCATAGCTCGGCCACGGCGCGGGATCGCGACCGCCTGCGCGAGCACGTGCTGACCGATCTCGGTTGGCGCATCCGCCGGGTCTGGAGCACCGAGTGGTGGATGGACGCCGAGGGCGCGCTCGCCAAGCTCGACAAGCGCCTGCGCGAGGATCTCGAGGCGGACCGTGCGCGAGCTGCGGCTGCGGCGATCGTGGCCGAAGACGCGGTCGAACCCGTCGTCGCCGAGCCGGACGATCTGGAGCCTGAGGGCGAGCTCTCTGCGGTTTCGTCCGCCGAAGAAGCTCCACCGGAGCCGGCGAACGATGCGCAACCTGCTTCCGAGGCGGCACAGCCACGCCGCTATGCCGATCAGGTTATGCCGGCCGCGGTCGCGGCTGCGCCTATCGAGCTTCCGCCAGAAGAGCGGGACTACCGGATCGCCGATCTGGCAGAGCTGGGTCTGCCGATCGAGCCTGGGCGGTTCTACGATGCCTCCTATCGACCGGTGCTGAGCGCGATGATCGCCCACGTGCTCGCCGTCGAAGCACCGATCTACGAAGAGCTTCTCGTTCGGCGTGTCGCCCGCGCGCACGGCCTGCAGCGGGTTGGGCACCTCGTCCGTGAGGCGATCGTCGCTCAGATCGACGTGGCTGTCGCGCGCACCGATGACGAGGGTCGCCCTGTCTTGTGGCCAGCCGGTGTGGAGCCGCAGATGAGCTACCCACACCGGCCGGCCGATCCCAGCGTGCGCAGCCATGGCGACACGCCGATGGCGGAGCTCGTTGGGCTTGCAGGGACCCTTCAATCCAACGCCTCGGAGGCTGAGCGCGCCAGGCTGATGGGACAGAGGCTCGGGCTGTCCCGCATTGAAGCTTCCGCGCGGACTAGGTTCGAGCGCGCCAGCGAGTTGGCGCGTCGAGCGGCGTCCTCGTAGACGACCTTCTGCGTTGGATTACTAACAGCCACTAGCGCTGAGTCCAATCAGCCCGCTTTGGAGAGTCTGAGCGTTCCTTTGGGCGCTTATCAAACCGAAGCACCTCAATCCAAGTCCATCTTCCGCCGCGCAAATCTTCAATCCCCCGCGCATTGAGGGCATTCGCGATTTCCGCCGGGTCCGAGATCCCGGCCAATCGGATCTCCTGTAACACAAAAGAAATTCGAGCCGCCCGCTCGATTCTCATTTTCTGTCGCTTGTCCATACAGCAAGATGTATTGTGATCTGAAAACTAAAAAAGGCCCGCACCGTTACTGGTGCGGACCGAACGCATGTGGATCTAAACCAGTGCTTAATATTTGCGGACCAGCGGCGTTGGGATCGGCGACGCGGCCGGGGTCGGCGAGTAGAGCGGCACGATGAACCGGATCCAGCCGTCGGTGGAGTAGTCGCTGCGGGTGCGGCCGAACGCGTTGGTGAGGGTCGCGCCGGTCACGACGTCGCGGGCGACGTAGGCCTGGACGGTGAAGACCTTGAAGTCGTAGCCGATCAGGCCACCGATGGCGAAGCGACCGCGGTTTCCAACCGCCGCGCTGAACTGGCTGATGTCGAAGTTGTAGGTGCCGTAGGCGACCGGACCGATCTCGAAGTTGCCGAACTTCTTGGTCGCCGTGAAGTCGAAGTTCAGGGCGTTCGACAGTCGGATCGGGCCGATGAAGGCACCGACTGGACCACCGAAACGGCCGGGCGAGTCGTAGATGTTGGCGGTCAGGTTGGTGGTGATGTTCCAGCCGTCACCGGTGTAGCTGCCGGCGATGCCGAAGCGGTAGGTGTTGGAGGAAAGCTGCGGCAGGACTGGGGTGCCGACTGGGATCTGACCGGTCCCGGAGAGCGGGTTCACCCTGGTAGAGCCTGTGAACAGCGAGCCGCGGTCGCCGTTGAGGTCGTTCAGGTACACACCGCCGAGCAAGCTGACGCCGAAGTTGCCGCCGAGATCGAACGCCCAGATGCCGCCGACGAAGGTGCCGACGTTGATCGAGATGTCCTTGTTAGGCTGGCCCGCCGGATTGCGGGTGAAGACGAACACGGTCGGAGGCGCGACGAGCAGCTCGACGCGGCCGCCGAACGGCACCAGCGGGGTCGACCACACCAGGACCGGGATGTTGACGGCCGTGTCGGGATCGTTGCGGCCGTCGGTGCGGCGGTAGGTGAACGTGTTGATGGCGTAGATGCCTTCCGGCAGCGGCGCGCCGACAGCGAGGCCGACCTGCTCGCCCGGAACCGTCGTGGTCTGCGCCTGCGCGATCGCCGAGGCCATGCCGACCGTGAGCGCGACCGTGCCGGCCGCGAGCCAGTTCTTCATCATTTTCTCATTCCTTCCCAAGGTCTCAAGGCATCCGTCCCGCATTCGGCATTTCCCTGCCGGTCTGCTCGCCTGTCGCGGCTGCCGGCTTTGGACCTACCGAGCGCCCCCACGGAGCCTGCCCGTCTCAACACAGGAAATATCCTACGGTTAGCGGTTGATTGATAGTCACAACAGCTCAGGTTAGAAGCAACGGTGCGCTGTAGTGGCAGAAATGCACCATTCTTCCCGCGCTGCAAAATGTCCCCATGCGGTTTTGTCCCGGGATCCCCGGCACACACCAGTAGCGCGATCGCCTTGGCGCTTCGAAGTTATTACCAAAACCTTAAATCCCTGGACTTCGCTGATACGCCCGTGTGATGGGTAGAAGGGAAATGGATCGGCTGGGCAATCTGTCTGGTGATCCTCCCTTGGCTTCGCGGTTCTCCCGCACTTTGCGTGGATCAAGCAGCAAGGAGCACGCGGTGGCGGAGGCGTGCGAAGCTAGCGCGGCCGTTCATGGTGCGCTTGAGCATCTTCAGCCGACTGATCTGCCCTTCTGCCTGCGCGTTGCTTCAGGACGTCGTCAGCGCCGACCAAACCGCCGGCCCGTCCTGCGCCAAGCCAGCCGCGAAGGTCTCCAACGCCGCGACGCCGCAGTTGCGCGTCTTCGGGAGCCATCTGTCGAGTGCGCCGACTGCATCCGCTTTTCGGTCGCCATCCAGGCCGCAGGCGCGGACCAACTTCGTGAACCGTCGCGCCAGATCGGCAACCCGTGCTGCCTCGGCATCCTGCCGGATGCGGGCGAGGTCGGCCGTGGCCCGGGGCGGCAAAGTCGTGATGGCGTGAACCGGGGTCCAGGCCAGCTGCTTCGGAGAGGCGATTGGTTCTGCTCCGGGAACCTCCGCGCCCGTCGAGCCGGTCCGCGACAGCCATTTGTGGGCGGTGCGCCGCGCCGGCTTCGTGCGCCGCTCAGCGACGTAGCGGTGCACCTGCCGATGAGTGCCAGCGAAGCCCCGGTCGCGGATCTCGCGCCAAAGCTCCATGGCGTTCTCGCAGCCCTCGGCCATGCGCTGCTCCAGATGAGCGAGATAGGGATCGAGGCAAGACGGATTGGGCCAGCGGATCGTGCGCTTGAGCAAGCTCTCGGCCTGGGCGTACCTGCGCACGGTTGCGCGCCCCAGACCCATGACGCGGCCGATCGCCAGGAGGGACTCACCTGCCTGATAACGTCGATGCACGTCCTCGTAGGACGCAAGTCGCTGGACGCTGCTGTCGAGGCTTGTCGCGATCTCGGCCGCGCTGCGGCGGTCCGCATGCAGGCGTTCCCCTGGCTGTCGGCCATTGCCGCTGGACAGAGCGGGCAGCTGCCGCAGCCGACTATCAACGCGGTCGAACCAGCGTTCGAGTGCTTGGCGCATGTTGAGGAGGAGATGCCATCAGTCGGCGTGGAGAGCAGAGGGAGCGCCTGTCGCCGTCGCTCGGGCTTACTCGGTCGAGCGGTCGTGGGCGACGATCTGGATGCCGGGATGGCGTCGCAGCCAGGTGGTGACGGTCGCCCCCGAACGGGCAGGCAACAAGACGCCGTGCCCCTCCGGGCATGGAAGCCCCGCCTTTTAAGGCGGGGAGACATCACGGTTGGTCTGCATCCCCAGCTGGCCGGTCAGGCGCGCACCAGCCCCGCCACCCGCCGCAAGCTCGATGCGGGTCTGGGCCTGCGCGAGGCGGCGCGTCCGGCGTGCTTGCGGCGGCATCAGCTGCGGAAATGGCTCCGCGAAGGTACGGCGGCAGGCACTATGATGGCAATAGAAGCGCCGGATGTGTAGGCGCAGCGTCATGGGCTGACCAACGCTCGGCAGATCGGCCGGACGGCGTTCAAAGCGGCTGTGAACGGCAGAGCTGGTCGTGCCACAGGTCGGACACCGGCCACGAACACGCCGCGCATGGGCGATGACGACAAGACGACCGTCGCTCCGGATGACGCGCTCGATCGCGCAGCCCGGCAAGGATGAGGACAGGATCATCCGCCTGGTGAACCAGCTTGTGCCATCCCCGTCACCGTGACCGTTCCACGCAAAGTGCGGTAGAACCGCGTAAGCAGGGGAGGATCGGCCGGACGTGAACGCACCCTCCGGAACGCGTTCGACGCGGCTCGGCAGCGTAGCTCGGAGTGGCAGGCCAGCCTCCGTGCGAGCGTGCAGCAGCTGCCCACGGCCGCGCGCACGATCGTCACGCCCCAGATGATTAATCTCGATTAAGAAGAACTTATATATGCATAACGAAGTGTGAGCCAATTAACTGCTCGTTAACCATGTCAGTGCCTCTGTCAGGACTTATTCCCTTCCCGGCAGGGCAAAATCAGCATGGTTGCGGCCCCAACAGCCTCGTGGTCCCAGATCCTGACGCAAGTCGCGGAGAGTCTCGACAGGATCGTCGAGAAGCCGACTGCCGAGATTTTGACGCTGAAGCCCTCCTTCACATCGGGAGCGCCGACTTCTTGGACGGAGACGGCGGCCGACGGCAGTGATCCCGCACCAGTCCTGCCAACTGAAACAATCAGTGATGCCGGACCGGTAACACCTTACTCCGAGCCGGAAGCCGACGATGTGTCGGACTGGATGAGCACCCTCGACATCATCAACGGTATGGCCGGCCTGGCTGACGAGCAGAAGAAGCGCCTCACGGAGCAGAGCGTGTCGCACGAAGCCGCGCTTCAAACCTTGCAGCGGGAACTGCGGGAAACGCAGCAGCGCCTCCAGCTCTCCGAGATGCGCGTTCAAGAGATCCAAACGCGTGCCGACATCCGTCTGCAGAAGGTTCAGGCAGATGCGGATGCGCAAGTGCAGGAGATTCGCGCCGAGGCGGAGATGCGGGTGAGGACGATTCGCGCCGAGTCGGAGGCCTGGGTCAGGGCGGCCGAGGAGCAGGTGCGGGTCGCCGATCTCCGGGCGGACACCGCGGAGCGATGGCTGCAACGCATCGACACGGCCGCCAAGGCTCTGCTGCTCGGCGGCCATATGAGCCCGGCCCGGGCACCGACGTGAGGCGACGCGGCTGACACCGAGGACCGACCATGGAACAATCAGCACAGATCCCGTCAGATCAGCCGGACAGGAGCGCGCTGACGCCCGCGACTGTCCAGGACGAAGCCGTAGCGGCAGCGTCCCCAAAGGTTGTGGTCCTTGCCTCAATCGCCGCTAGCCAGCCGTCAGCGCATCCCTCGGCAGAGACGGCCTCAGCGAAATGGACGGGTGTGCTGGAGCGGGTGCGCGGGGCGGCCCACTACATCCGAGAGGTCGAGGACCGCACGCAGGAATACGAGCTGCGCGTCCAGGACCTGCTGGAGCAGGTGCGAGCCGACCTGCGGGACGCTGACGCCAAGGTCCGGGCCGCTGAGCAACGTGCCCGGGCGGCCGAGGCACAGGCGAGCAATGCGATCCGGTCTGCGGAAGCGCGTGCGCAGGCAGCTGAGGAGCGTGCTGCGGCGGCCGAGGAGTGGCTGCAACGGATTTCCGAGGCGATCGAGGCCGAATTTGTGGTGGAGCCTGCCGCTCCGCAAAAGACCGGCGCGCGGAGCGCGTAGCCCTGCCGCCGCGGCGGTGACCGTTTCAGGACAGATCCAGGAAGAAGGACTAGGGATGGCGGCGATCGATGAAGCCTTCTGGGCCCACCTTGATGCGCGGATCATCGCGAACCGACCGGACGACCAGGGGCGGCCGCTGACGACAGCCATCCCGACAGGAACTTCCGCGGCTGTCGGGGCGGCAGCTGCGGCCGCTCTCCCGCCGTCCCCGGCCCTATCGGATTGGACGGGTGTGCTCGACACCCTCACCGCGGCCAAAAGCGCCGCTCAGCAGCAGGAGGCGCGTCTGCGCGCGCAGGCTGCGGAGCAAGCTGCGTTGCTTGAGGAGCTGAAGCGGACGCAGCAGGAAGTTCAAGCCCTTGAGGCTCTGCTGAGCGGGGTCCGGTCGCAGGCGGATACGAAGATGGAGGAACTCCAAGCTCAGGCCGAGGCGCGCGTTCGCGACCTCCAGGCTGTGGCGACGGCGCAGCTGCAGGCGATGGAGGAACGGGCGCGCGCAGCCGAAGCGCGAGCCGAAGCTGCTGAGGACTGGCTGAAGCGGATTGAGCAGGCGAGCCGGGCTCTGCTACCGGCCGACCAGAGAGTCGCGGCCTGAATGCAGACGCAACCGTGTTGATCGGCTGAACTCGTGAGCGCTCTCGGTCTTCCATTTCGGTCTCTGCAAGTTGTTCTCACGGCGGTTTCGCTCGCGCTGCTGCTCGGCGGGTGCCTCTCTGCGCAGGGCGGGCCGCTCGATCAGATAGCCATTGACCAAATCTCCCGAACTGAGTCTGCTGGCTCGCGCAGTGGTCCGTTAGACGCCGCGGATCTCAGGGCGTGGCGACTGCGGCTGACACGTCTCTAGGCAGAAGCGCCTGACAATAGGTCAGGCGCTCCTGCCTTGACCCTCAGGATGACACTCCGCAGCCATGCTGAGCGTCACGGTGCAGAGCACCGTCCCAGCCTCATCGCGTACCAAGGCTCGGAATGCCCGCCGGCCATCAGCGGGCGGTGGCTCACGGCCGAAATCGGGCAGCGCCGCGATCGCGGCGTCGCGAGCCTCGTGCAGATTCGGATAGCACGTCCCCTCCTCGTCTCGCAGGCTTTCCGAGCCATCCTCGTAGTCGATGAAGTAGCGAGGCATCGCGACGCGCGGGTTCGTGAACGCAGACCGGTACGAACTGAGAAACCGTTCACCCGCAAAAGGTTGCATAGGTTAGAAATTAAGGCTGCCGACAGATTCAACTCGATGATTGTAGTCGGCCTTTCGTCTGTTTGGGCACTTGTGACCAGACAGGCTCCAAGCGTCGCGGTATGAGTTGCGCGCCATCGATCTGTAACGACCTGCCGCCAACCCATGCCTGCCGACATCGACGTCCTGCTCAGCGGCAATCTGCTCCTCAGCGCCCTGCGCCTGCCGGATCAGGCGCTCATCAAACCGCACCTGGAGCTAAAGCCGTACGCGCGCGGCGAGGCGCTGTTCGAGGCGGGCGAGGACGTCAGTTCCATCTCGTTCCCGCTCGGTCCGTGTGTGGCCGCCCTGGTGATCGGCTTGCGGGAGGGCCGCGCGGTCGAGACCGCCACGGTCGGTCATGAGGGCGCGATCGGCGGCGTGGTCAGCCAGGGCTCCCTGCCCGCCTTCAGCCGCGCGGTGGTTCAGGTCCCCGGATCTGTGCTGCGCATCGAGGCCGCGGTGTTGCAGAAGATCAAGCAGACCTCGCCGGGCCTGCGCAATCTGCTGACCCGGTACTCCGACTGTCTGCTCGCCCAAGTGCTACAATCGGTGGCCTGCAACGCCAGCCACACGATCGAGGCGCGCTGCGCCCGATGGCTGCTCAGCCTGCAGGATCGGCTCGGCACCGAGGTCTTGCCGATCACCCACGAGGTGCTGGCTGAGCTCCTGGGCGTGCAGCGCTCCTACCTGTCGCGCGCGCTGCGGACCCTACAGCAGCAGGGGCTGATCCATGTCCGGCGCGGGCGGATCATCATCGTCAGCCGTGCAGCCGTCGAGGCATCGGCATGCGAGTGCCACGGCGCGGTCAAACGGCACTTCGAGGCCGTGCTCGGTGCCGTCTACAATGCGAGCGGCACCCTCGTGTCGCTGCGCGCCCGAACTCCGGACGGTAGCCGGGTGTGCGAAGCGGTCTGAAGACGGCGACCATATATGACAATATTTGCCTCCCCCGCGTCCTTTAACACCGTCCAGTTGCAGAGCTTCGAGGATCTCGCGCGCCTCGCGGCCGAACTCTGTCAGACAACGCACGCCGTGATCCGCCTGGTTCAAGACGGCGCGACGCACCTGCACGCCTGCTACAGCCGCGCGACCGACCGGTTGCGACTGGACGAGACCGCCTGCACCGGACCTGTCGATCACGACGGCATCGTCACGGTGCCGGATCTGCAGCAGGATCCGCAGCTCGCCCGAAGCCAGATCGCGTCCGGCGACGTGCAGGCGCGCTTCTACGCGGCGGTCCCGTTGCGAAGCGCCCAGGGCGCTATGCTCGGCTCGCTATGCGTACTCGACCCTCAACCACGCCCCGGCGGTCTGAACCCGGCGCAACAGAGCTGTTTCGCCAGCCTCGCTCGCCAAGTAGTCACGCTTCTCGAGACCCGGCACGCCGCGCAGGAGCATCGAGCACAGCAGATCCTGCAGGCCCGTATTCTCGACAGCGCGACGGATTACGCGATTATCGCGACCGACCCGCAGGGGCGGGTAACCCGCTGGAACGTCGGCGCTGAGCGGATCCTCGGCTGGCGCGAGGACGAGATGCTGGGCGACCCCGCCGACGTGTTCTTCACGCCGGAAGATCGCGCCGCTGGCCAGCCCGACACGGAAAGAGCCTTGGCGCTTCGCGACGGTCGCGCGCCCGACGAGCGTTGGCACCTGCGCAAGGACGGCTCACGCTTCTGGGCAAGCGGTGAGATGATGCCGCTCAAGGACGAGGCGGGCACCGTCCAGGGCTTCCTCAAGATCCTGCGCGACCGCTCTCAGCAGCGCGCCGATGCAGCGGCGCTGGACAAAGTTCAAGACCAGCTCCGCCTTGCCATCGCCGCGACCGATCTCGGCATCTTCGACTTCGACCTGATCTCGGGCGACCTCGGCTGGGACGCCCGTGTGCACGCGCTGTTCGGTCTGCCGCCAGACGCGCCAGTCTCGTACGACGTCTTCCTGGCCGGCCTGCACCCGGACGACCGCGATCGAGTCGACCGGGCGGTGGAAGCCGCCCTCGATCCGGCGGGCGACGGCACTTACGACATTGCCTACCGCACCATCGGCCTTGAAGACGGCGTGGAGCGCTGGATCGCCGCCAAGGGGCAGGTGTTCTTCGCCCAGGGACGCGCAACACGCTTCATCGGCACCGTGCGCGACATCAGCGACGTCAAGCGGGCCGAGGATCACCAGCGCCTGCTCACCGGCGAACTCCAACACCGGATCAAGAACACGCTGGCGATGGTCCAGGCGATCGCCAACCAGACCCTGCGCAGTGCCAAGGACCTCGGCGAGGCGCGCGAGGCCTTCGCCGGGCGGCTGATCTCGCTCGGCCGCGCGCACGACATCCTGACCCAGGTCAGTTGGACGGCCGCGCCGATTAGCGAGGTCATCGAGGGGGCGCTTCTCGTCCATCGTCAGACCAGCGTCCCACGGATCCGCATCAGCGGCCCGAACGTGTTGCTGGCGGCGAAACCGGCCTTGTCCTTGGCGCTGGCCCTGCACGAACTCGCGACGAACGCGGCCAAGTACGGGGCGCTCTCAAACGACAGCGGGTCGGTCGAACTGCGCTGGGACGTGGTGCATGAGGGCGCAGCGCCCCGCTTCCGCCTGACATGGTCCGAGCAGGATGGTCCACCCATCGTCGGCCCGCCGGCCCGACGCGGCTTCGGCTCGCGCCTGATCGAGCGCAGCTTCGCGCCCGAGAGCGGCGGCGTGGTGACGCTGACCTACCCGCCGACCGGCCTGATCTGCCGGATCGAGGTTCCGCTCGCCTCGATGCAGGAGCAGCTCGTTGTGGCCGACGCCTAACCTCGCCGACGGTGCCGCATTGCGCCACAGCCCGTTGTCGTGCGCACAAGCGCGGTTTCAAGACGTCCGTCGCGGCGTGTGCCGCCCGGTGACACGAAACAACGTGTACCTCAGGTCGCAGGATTGTGCCTTGAGGTAGGCTGCGAACGACCTATCGTGAAATCGTATACATCTGCCGACCGGAAGAGCATGTCCGACCGAAAGCGCATTCTCTCGCGGATTGCCGAAACCTTGGGCATTCCGGTTAATGTCTTCAGAGGTGTCGATGACGCGGCGGGCAGTCGCCTCGCGTCCCTGGATGAATGCGTCGAACTGCTCGAAGCCTTCAAACAGATCGGGGATCGTCAAGCTCGGCGGCGCTGTCTCAGCTACGTCAGAGCCGCGGCAGAACGTTCGGCCGAGGAGGCGTGACGACACCATTGCCTCGATCCAATACCCGCTGGCATGTTCGGATCGGCACAGCGGCCCCGCGGTCGATCCGGCGAAAAATGGATTGGATCCCGTCTTCGCGCATCAGCGACGTGCGACATTCCGCACTCATAGCTTATGTTAATAGTACTTGCGCGGAATGATCGGAGCAACAGCAAGAAACAACTTGTGTCTATTGTTCATTATTGGATCAGACGGCGACGGAATTAAGCTTCGCTTAACCGTCATCGGATCAAATGTCATAGCGGTCAACCGCGGCCCTGCGGTGCGCAGAGGATCTGGGAGTCGCCCAACGTACGTCCGTGGTTGGGCAACTCTTCCGGAAGCCATCAGATTGTTCCTGGGATGGAGCGCACCATGGGCGTCTCGTCGAGCAATGTCGTGCGCCTCGCGACAGGCAACGCGCCATCGCGGGCGTCGTCGGCGGCCAGCCAAGTCGGTTCCGTCCATCAGAACATGAGCGACGATCTCCGCTCGCTCGAGGTGCTGTCTTCAAACCTTGCCGTTCTCAAGGGCAGCTTGATCGAGGCGATCGCGACCTACAGCCGCGATTGCCTCGCCGCTGGCGGCACCGATCCGACGGAGCGCCTGACTACGCTGCTCAAGCCTGTCGAGACCCTCGAAGCGGGCATGCACCGCCTCGCTGGAGCCATGGCGGCGACCCTGCCGCGCTGAGACAGTCGTGCGCGCAGTCGCCCGATCTGCAAGGGGCTGCCTCGTCGGTGCAGTCACAGCAGACACGTCGCGGCGGCGAGCCTCGAACCGCTACGTCAGACCTCTGCACGACAACTGGACTTGTGAGATTGATGGCACAGCTGCAAGCTGACCCACCTGCGCCGAAGTCTTCTGGCCGGCCCGTGGTGCCTCGTGTTTCTGCCGAGGAGCTGACACTGGGTCGGATCAGGGCGCGCCGGCACGAAGCCATCGATCAGCTCGTGCCCGCGATGATGCTCGCCAACATCGCCTGCGCCGGTACGCTGACCCTGCTCCTGTGGCAGATCCAACCTACCGTCCTGTTCACCTGGTGTGCGCTCATCGTCGCCCTCTCCGCCGCCAGGCTTCTGATGGCACTGCGCACGAACGCGCGAGCGACGCGCGCCTACGCTTCACCGCGCTCGGATCGGAAGCGCATGCGTCAAGCCGCGATCATGGCCATGCTCTTTGTCAGCGTCCCGGCGTGGCTGCTGACGCAGACGAGCGGAGCTCAGGTCACGTGCGTCATCTGCTTTCTCACAGGCATGCTGTGGGCCGGCGGCCTTATCCTCGCTCCCGTGCTGCCCGCTGCGGCCACCTACGTCGGCTTGGTCAGCGCGCTCACCATCACGGGCCTCCTCGCGAGCGGGTGCGACGCCTACATCCTGTACGTGGCCTTCCTGTTCGTGGCTGGCGGCGTGACAGTCCTGGGAACAGCCAAGCGTCAATCGGAGCTGTTCACCGCAAGCCAGCGGCAGCAGATGGAACTGGAGGAGCAAGGGACGACGATTGGGCTCCTGCTCAAGGAGTACGAGGATCAGACCAGCGATTGGCTCTGGGAGACCGACGCCGATCTACAATATCAGAACCCAAGCGAGCGCTTTGCGCAGGCGCTCGGTCGTCCGCAAGACGCCATTCAGGGCGTAGCCCTGGGACAGCTTCTCGTCGATGACGGCAGCCCAGAAAACGCCGAGGCCCGCCGGGTGCTCGGGATAGCGCTGCCGCACGCTTGGCGTTCCGCGATATCATTGTGCCTTTCAGTATCGCTGGCGCACACCGTTGGTGGGCACTCTCTCAGGCCGGCCGCTCTACGACGGGCAAGGCGCGTTCCTGGGATATCGCGGTGTCTGTGCCGATATCACGCCGGCCAAGCAGGCCGAAGCGCGGATCGCCTACCTCGCTCACCACGATGCTCTGACCGAGCTGCCGAACCGCACGCTCTTCTGCGACGGCCTCGATCAAGCGCTTCGGCGTGGAGCCGTGCGCCTCGCGGTGCTCAGCCTGGATCTCGACGGCTTCAAAGGCGTGAACGACCGCTACGGCCACCCGGCCGGCGACGCTCTGCTGGTCGCCGTCGCGCAGCGCCTGCGATCCGTGGTCGAGGGTGGTGATCAGATCGCCCGGTTCGGCGGCGACGAGTTCGTCATCCTGGACGCGACCTACACGGATCAGGCCGCGGTCGAGGTGCTGGCCCAGCACATCATCCGCACACTCAGCGCTCCGTTTTCGATCGCTGGCGACGACGTCACCGTCGGGGTGAGCATTGGCATCGCTTTCGCGCCGACGGATGGCGAGACCGCCTCCGCGCTCATCAAGAGTGCCGACGCTGCGCTGTACCGCGCCAAAGGCGACGGGCGCGGCACCTTCCGCTTCTTTGCACCGGAGATGGATCGACGCCTACAGGAGCGGCAGCGCCTCGTACAGGACCTCCGCTCGGCACTCGCGCGTGGGGAGCTGGTGCTGCACTACCAACCCTATGTCAGCGCTGAGACCGGGGCAGTCAGCGGCTGCGAGGCTCTGCTTCGCTGGCAGCATCCTGAGCGTGGCATGATCTCGCCGGCCGACTTCATCCCGGTGGCTGAGCAGAGCGGGCTCATCATCCCGATCGGGGCCTGGGTTTTGGAAGAGGCCTGCCGTGAGGCTGTGCGCTGGCCAGCCGAGCAGCGCGTGTCGGTCAACATCTCGCCGGTGCAGTTCCGCAACCGCGAGCTACCGCGCACGATCCTGACAGCGCTCACGCGAGCGGGCCTGTCGTCGTCGCGTCTCGAGATCGAAGTCACCGAGACCGTGCTGATCGGCGACGTCGAGGCGGCTCTGGACACGCTGAGACAAATCCGAGCCCTCGGCGTGCGCGTTGCGCTTGATGACTTTGGCACCGGCTACTCGAGCTTGAGCTATCTGCGCAGCTTCCCGTTCGACAAGGTCAAGATCGACCGCTCCTTCGTGCAAGAGCTGCCGACGCGCCGGGACAATCAAGTCATCGTGCAGGCGATCCGCGACATGGCTCGAGGACTCGGCATGTCTGTGACAGCCGAAGGTGTAGAGACCTGCGAACAGGCCGATCGTTTGCGGCAGAGCGGCTGCGAGGAGCTGCAGGGCTATCTCTACAGCCGACCCAAACCCGCCGGCGATCTCGAGTTTCGTTACAGTCTGGCACCAAAGCTTGCTGTCCAAACCAGAGCCGGATGATCGCACAGGTCATCGGATGATCCTGCGTTGGCTCGGCTTCCTGCCGTAGCGCTGCCCTCGATCCATGGATCGAAACACGCCATCACGCGTTCCCAACCGGCATACGGTCGAGGTTGGATGACGATGACAGCGTGCGAGGCGAAGAGAGATCGGCATTCGCACGCCGTAGACATGTCCACGAGCGTCGTTTCGGTTGTGTCCTCGCGCTACCGGCTAGGCCGGGCCGCCAATGACAACCCGGCTCCGGATCGCGCAGCCCAGATCGTCATCGCCATTGGTCAGGCGAGCGCCGCCGTCGCCAGCTTCAGCGGGATCGTTGCCGCATTGCTCTTCCTCGGGCGATAGGACCAAGTGTTTCCTTCTGCGCACCTGTCGAGAGCGGCAGTGCGCAGATCGTGATTTGATGCAAGCGCGATCTCGTCCTGTCTCGCAGGGCCGGCGAACCGACGCTGTACTCTGCATCCGTTCGGTGATGCCTAGCGCGCCCGTGGGGCGAGGTTCGCCACAGCTTGGACCAAGTCCGACTGGTCGAACGGTTTCGCGAGCCGCGGGCGCTGCCTGTGGAGGCAGGTATGGGCTGGCCGCACGTCACCGGTGGCGAAGAGGTACGATACGCCGAGCGCGGCGAGGGCATCGGCGACAGGGTAAGACGTCGCGCCATCGCCGAGATTAATATCGAGCACGGCCTGATCCGGACAGCGATCTTCAATCAGATCAAGTGCCTGTTCCACGATCGGCACCGGCCCGATCACCTCGGCACCGGCGGCCAGGAGCCAGCGCTTCACCTGCATGGCGATCAGGTACTCGTCCTCAACGACGAGGATACAGCGTCCCGTCAACGCAGCTCCAAGATCCGGCACGGACACTCCGCCATTTGCGCCGCATGGTTCGAAAAACCCGCACGTTGGCCGGATGTTCGCTGTTCAGGAGATTGGCATCTCGATCCGGCAACGTACGCCATCCGCACCGAGCGAGTAGTCCACCTTCGCCTGGAGCGCGTAGGCGAGCGCTTCCTGGATCAGTTCGGTGCCGTAGCCGCGCCGAGGCTCACGGCTCGGATCGACGGTGACGCCGCTCTCGACCCAGTTCAAGGCCAGCCGCCGATGCTTACGCCGGTCGCGTAGGATCTCCCACGTCACAGAGAGATGTCCTGAATCGTCCTTGAGCGCGCCGTACTTGACCGCGTTCGTCGTCAACTCGTGGAGCGCGAGCGCGAAGTTCTGCACCTGTCGCGCCGTCAGTCGCACCTCCGGACCCGAGATCGTAGCTTGCCGCGACCCGTCATCGACGTGCGCGGCCAGTTCGGCCCGGACCAGGGCACCAACCTCTACGGTATCGTTGCCGCCTTGACTGAGAAGCCCCTGCGACCGGCCGAGCGCCTGTAACCGGTCGCCGAACGTGGCGAGAGGCTTGCCCCTCTCCAGCGTTCGTTCGGCGACCGAGGAGACGATCCCGAGCAGGTTGCGCGAGCGGTGCTGCAGCTCCTTGATCACGATCTCCAGGCGCGCGGCCGTCTGCTTCTCCTCAGTCACGTCCTGGGCGATGCCGCCTGCCCGGTGGATGCGCCCGTCTCCGTTCCGGATCGGAAACCCGATGTCGTGGATCCAGCGCACGGCCCCGTCCGTCGGGCGCACGATCCGGTACTCGTTGACAAAGGTCTCGCTGTTCAGAACTCGCGGCATGCCTTGCTGAGCCTGTTCGCGGTCGTCGGGATGGACGAGTTCGAGCCAGCGGCCGAGATCGGCCATCACGGCCTCGCGCGGCTCACCCCACATTGCCTCAAAGGCGGGGCTGAGATACTCGAGCCGGCCGGTGTCGGTGTTGACGATCCACAGGGTGCTGGCCGAGTTCTCGGCGAACGAGCGAAAACGCTCCTCGTTCGCGTGCACGGTCTGCTCGGCGATCTTGCGGCGGGTCACGTCGCTGGCCGCACCCAGCCACTCGGCGATCCTGCCATGCTGGCCCCGGATCGGGACCGCGCGCGACTGTGTCCAGCCGAAGCTGCCGTCAGCGCGACGCACCCGATGTTCGAGGTCGAACATGCTGCTGGTCCGGATGGTCTGCGCGATAGAGGCCTGTACCGACGGCTGATCATCGGGATGGATGTAGTGATCGAGCCAACCCGTGCTCGGCTCATGCGTGTCGTCCAGGAAGCCTCGCCCTTTGAGGACGAGCATCTCGGACCAGTCCGGGCTCATCCGGTAGACGACGTCGGAACTCGCCGTGACGAAGGCGTGGAAGCGCGCCTCGGTCGCGCGCAGATCCCCGATCTTCCGCAGACGGTCGATCACCGGCCCGATGATGACCGCGTAGGTGCGCAGGAACTCCGTGTCCGCGTCGGTGAAGTCGCGCGGCTCGCCCGCATCCACCTGCAGCAAGCCGTAGGCTTTTCGGCCGGGCACGAAGATCGGCACGTTGGCGAGCGCGATCACGCCCGCGTCCTTCATGAACGCCGGGATCTCGAAGCGCATCTCCTGTCGGATGTCTCGCATGATCATCGGCTTGCGCTCGCGGATCGAGTAGGTCTCCGAGGAGTGCTCGCTCATGGGAAGGCAGACTTTACCGACGACGCCGGGCTCCCAGCCGACCCCGGCCCGCACCAGGAGGCTCTGGTCGTCCTCTTGGATCTCCAGGATCTTGGCGCGCTGCGTGCCGAGCGCTTCGCCGACGAGCCTGCAGGCCTCGGTTAAGACCTCGTCCAAGCTCTCGCTCCGGAGGGCGAACTCGCCGAAGTCGCCCAGCACCCTCTGGCGCTTTATCATCTGCTCATCGCCCGGCATCGTGCTCCCCCTCCCAGCTGAAAGCGCATACAGGGTTCGACAGGATACTCGGTTTTGGAGCCTGCGCAGGACTGCGGCCTCATGGTTGAACTCACGAAGCGCAACTCGGTCCGGTCAGTACACGACGGACTACCGTGAGCGTGTGGTGTGAACAACGATCGCACAGGCGTAGCCTAGTAATTTGTCTACGAAATTGCCCTACATTCCACGTGCGCCAACGACCGTTCCTGTGCGAAGGCACCGTCGTTCAAGTCATTCTACAGACGATAGCGGGTCCGCCTAGGAAGATGAGGGCCAGCTCGATCATGGAAGTCCAGATCCCGGGCGTGCCGATTATTCGCGTGCGCGGCCGCGCCGGCATCATCATGTGCCGTCCGCACGAGGTTGGGGTGCTTCGGGACCAGCCGGCACGGCTCGATCCAATCCGCTTCGTCCTCCCTACGACATCTGGACCTGCGCGGATGGCCGGGAGATCTTGTTCAACCGCGAGTACCGCGCAATCTGGCAGCGCACACCCAAGGGCACCGTCCGCGAGGCCGATCCACACGAGTGGATGCCGTTCAAAACACCGATCTTCTATTCTCAAGACGACAGTCGGCCATGGTTGGACCGCAGAACGCATCGCTTCCGCGAAGGCGTGCTCGCGTCCTGGAGCCTGCCAGAGCGGGCCGCGCCCTACGGCGAAATCGATTGAGAGGCAGAGAGCGTCGCCGACGATAGGGTTAGACAGCTGCTGAGTAGAAGCGTATCGTGTGTACCATAATGTAACGTGTGTTGAGCCTCACGAACTGGTCGAGGCAGCAGGGCGTCTCCAGGATGACGGCTTGGCGCATGGCTACGACCGGACGCGTTCCAGGTGCCAGGCTCAGTCCGGCTGGGCGATGGGTCGTGGACGTCGCTGATCCCAGGCTCACCGTCGCCTATGCGAGGGTCTCGTCGCACGACCAAAAGAGCGATCTCGATCGGCAGGTCGCACGCATCGCCGAGTGGGCAGCGGCATCAGGGATCCGGATTGACCGCTACGTTCGCGAGATCGGCTCGGGTCTCAATGACCGACGCAAGCAACTCGCCTCGCTCCTGTCCGACCCCAAGGTCGGCACGATCGTGGTCGAGCATCGCGACCGCCTCGCCCAATTTGGCGTCGGCCAAGTCGAACAGGTGCTCGTTTCAGCCGATCGCTCCTTGATTGTGATCGATCCGGGCGAGGTGGAGGACGATCTCGTCCGGGACATGATCGACCTCATGACCTGTATGTCGGCCCGCCTCTACGGGAAGAGATCTGCACGCAATCGCGCCCTGCGGGCCGCGGAAGCCCTTCGGGCATGACCCGCACGTTCTGCACGGTCGTGCTCGACCCGGCCGCCGATGCGGTGCTTGCCCCTGTGGGCGAGCTTTTCGCCCGGGCTCGGCACTGGTGCTACCGTGAGATCCACCTCCGCGGCCGATCCGTCGCCAGCGTCAAGAAGGACGCGCTCCCACGCTTTGGCATCACCGCTCGCCAGTTCAACGGCATCCGCTTCGAGCTCGATCAAGCCGTCAACGCTTGGCGCGGCACGGCGCGATACCGCGTTCAGTTCCTAAAAGATGCCATTGAGGCAACCCGCGAGAGGATCGAGGCGCTGGGCCGGAAGCTGGTCGTCGCCAGCACCGCGAAGCGTCAAGCCTCGTTGCGCCTCAAGCAGGTCGGCAAGAAGCAGCGCCTCGACCGGCTCCGGGGCCGGCTCCTGAGGGCCAAGGCCGATCTCGCTTCGAGCACTCCCAAGGTCTGCTTCGGCGGACGCGAGCTTCTCAGGCGATCGCACGCGGACCCCGACGCGATCTGGCGATGGCGCGAGCGGCGGGGCGGGCATATCCTCCTCGTCGGGGCGAAGTGCGAGGCGGAAGGCAACCAGACGTGCCGGTGGGATGGTCGGGCCTTGCGCCTGCGCCTGCCGAACGCGTTCGGCGGAACGGTGGTGACGCTGGACGGTGTGACTTTCCGCTACGGCCAGGAAGAGCTGCTTGCCGTGCTGGCTCGCAACCGGTCCGAGGCGACGCGAACGGGCCTCACCTGGCTTCTGTTTCGCGATGAGCGCGGGCGATGGAATGTGCGTGTCACCGTCGGCGAGCCGGTGGCTCCTGTACTCACCGATGCTCGACATGGCGTGATCGCAGTGGATCTCAACGTCGACCACCTCGCTGTCGTGCTGGTCGACCGCCACGGCAATCCGCATGGCCGGCTCCGGCTGCCGTTCCCGGATGCCGGGGTAGAAACCGGCAAGGCCGCAGCGATGATCGGCGATGCCGTGCGCGGACTGACGCTTCTGGCTCTCAAGCACGGCTACGCCGTCGCCGCGGAGGACCTCGACTTCAGCCGCAAGAAGGCGGGACTGCGCGAGTACGGCACGGCGCACGCGCGCCGACTGTCAGGCTTCGCTTATGCCAAGTTCCACGAAGTGCTGAAGGGGGAGGTGCTCGCGCGACGGAGTGCAACTCGTCGAAGTCGATCCGGCGTTCACGAGCGTGATCGGTCGGCACAAGTACGCCCGCTGCCGGGCCATGTCGCCGCATCATGCGGCGGCGTTGGTGATCGGCCGCGCGGCGATGGGATATGGCGAACGCCTCGTCTGTCAGGACGGCACCGCCCTCGACGCACCTGGAAGGATGCGTCCGAGGATCGAGCGGCGTCGTTGGCGGGGCGTTCGTAGGCTGGTGCAGGAGGAGGCGAGAGCTTCCGCGCGTACTGCACGGTCGGGATCTGGAACGACGCGGAGGGGTGGGCGTTCGCGCCCTGCCTCGGCCATTGCGGGACAGGGTCCGACCCCCTCCTGCACGGGCCGGGCGAGCACTCGAAGCGGCGAGGTCCAAGTCGGGGACGCCGTTGCCCCGGCGGTGGCGGATGTGGTCAGCCGAGGCTGATATGCCCGTTACAACTTACGACAGCGGTCCGACGAAGCCTTTCCTCCGCGCACGCAAGACCTCATCATAGATGATGGGTCATCCGCCTCTAGGATCCCGTGAGATGGACGCCATGGAACAGACCGGACACGCTATCCAGGCCGCACTGGGGCACTTTAAGGCGAGCACGGGCGCTGACGTCGATCCTGTCGCCTTCGCGAAGTCCCTGGCCTCAGGATGCCCGACGCCGCAGACGGAGTTCGCCCTCGAAGCCCACCTGCGCGAGGCCGACCCTGCCGAACTCGCAAACCTCGTCATCGAAGGCGCGGCCAGCTTTCACAGCCTGAAAACTCTGGCCGATCAGTTGCTCCCAGCGGATCACCCGAACCACGCCTACATCGCGCGCTTTCTCCCGTGACGGCTGCCCTTTCAGGCCCGCTCGAAGCCCGGCCAAATCCCTCGCGATGGGCGAGCCTGCTCGACCTCGCCCTTCCGGCACTCGATCATGCCACCCCAAGAGAAGCCGACATGATTTCGCGCGGATCTACGCCGCGTTGGAGCTTGGGCGGAGGAACGGCCCTCGCGCTCCGCATCGGACATCGCATCAGTGATGACATTGATATCTTCCTATCCGGGATTCGTTTGGCAGAACTCTCGCCCAATCGAAATCCTTTCGCAAAATCCATCAGCAGTAAATTCGACTGGCCAGGTCATTACCTCAAGTTCCACAGGCCAGATGGCGAAATCGATTTTTTGAGCTCCGCACTCCAAACCGAGCCCGGCTTCTCGGTGGAAACATTCAAAGGTCGCCCAATCGCGCTTGAGACCGTGGATGAAGTCATGGTCAAAAAGCTTCGGTACCGGTCAGGAAACTTCACGATGCGGGACGCTTTCGATCTCGCCTGTGTTCTCAAAGCCAAGCCCGAGACTGTTTTGACGCTGGCAACGGAAGTGGCGGACACAATCCCCCGAGCCGCGCTCGCCCTCAGCTCCCTGTCGAACGAGAAAGTGCGCGAGGCCGTCCGTGCAACGCCCGCTTTTAAGGACGTCCTCGAAGATCCGATCGGTCGGACAAGAGCCGGCCTTGAACAAATGGCGTGGCTGCGCGAGAACCCCATCTCGCAGCAAACATTCGAGGCAATCGCCCAAGAGATCGCAACGATCGACTGGTTCGAGCCTGGTCGCCAAGCGGGTCGCGTGCGCTTCGGTTGGAACTCATCTTCGAAACAGCGGGAAACCGACTTCCTCGCGACCTTCGATGCTAGACCGATCGAGGCCAAAGCCGCGCTGCTCGTCGCATGGCGTACCAAAGATCCCGCGGCATTCCATCGATGGGACAGCCAAGGACGTCCCGCAGCGCCCCAGGACAGGGTTGTCGCGGTCAAGGACGACGGCGGCCGCGATCGCTAAGATTTGGTAGCTTTTGAAACAGTGAGCTCGACAGTTTTAACCGTTTCTCATGGGTCTACGCTCAGGGTCTGGGTCTTCTTAGACTCGCCACCGCGACGAGGTTGGTGTGCACATCCTGTTTCTCACCGACACGCTGGCGCGCACGCAGCGTCTCGCGCGCAATCTTGGTCGCCTCGATCACACGCGTATCGTGGATGTTCTCGATCCGTTTCAGTCCCCCTCATCGATCGAGGCAGGCGGTGTCAAACTTATCGTCAGTGATGTTGCGTCCACGCGCTCTGACATCCTCGCGGCGCTACGTCTCTACCTCGACGCGCTACGCAAGCCTGGGATGCCATTCTTCTGCGTGCTCAACGGCACGAGCCCGCGAGCGGAGGTCCAAGCCGCCGCCCTGAAGCCGACCCGGATCATGGCCGCCGATCAACTGGCCGAGCCAATCACGCTGGCCCTCGGTAGCCCTGCAAAGCCAGCAGGCAAGCCGGAGAGCCCGGGGTTCAGCGCCCACATCGCCGGCGCGCAGACGAGCCTCACGGAGATCCTCGCCCGTGGCCGTGCGGGCCGGGCGATTGATCCGGCACTGATCACGACGGGAGCCGCCTACATCGAGAGCGCCCTGCGCGAGAGCGACATACGCGTGTGGCTCGAACTCGTGTGGCGCTTCGATGACGCGACCCACCAGCACTGTCTGCTCGTCGCCGGCCTCGCGGCTGGCTTCGGGCAAAAACTTGGCCTGTCCCGGCCCGACTGCGAACGGTTGACCCAGGCGGGGCTCCTGCACGACATCGGCAAGTCGCGGATCCCGCTCGCAATTCTGAACAAGCCGGGACGCCTCGGCGAGGGAGAGCGCGCGGTCATGCAGACGCACCCGGCGATGGGCTACGCGATGTTGCAGGGACACGGCTACTCCGCCGACATGCTTGCGGTCGTGCGCTCGCATCACGAATTCCTCGACGGATCCGGCTATCCGGACCACTTGCACGGCCGTGCCATTCCCGATCTCGTACGTTTAATCACAATCTGTGACATCTATGGCGCGTTGATCGACCATAGGCCGTACAAGACAGCGATGGAGCCGATGAAGGCCTACGACTTGTTGGCGAGTATGACGGGCAAGGTTGATCCAGATCTCGTCCGCGCCTTCCATTCGATCGCCATCGCGGCTGGAGCTGCAGATCTCAAAGTCACGGCTTAGGTCCGCGGCGCAGATCGCATTGTGTTTGGCAGACGATGGCAGAACTCAGAAATCGTAGTCCAACCCGTATCGCCTTCGTGTCATGATCGTCGTCAGCGCGATGATGACAATAGGGCGAACCGATGTCCGACGAACGGCCCGACCTCGTCGATCGGATCTAGGAGGCCGATGTCCTGCCGGAACTCTGGCCCGCGGTTCTGACCTCGACGTGTCCACGCCCGAGGAATTTGCCCGCGAGCCCGTATTTCGCGCGTTCTTCAACCGTGCGTATCGTCAGAGATCGCCGTGGCGCGGCTGAGGCAAAGGCGGGACATTGTCGGGTCAGTTTTGTGAGCAGCGGCTACGCCACGCGAGTTGCACCCCACTGCCCGAGTCGCGTCCCACAACTTCGAACAGAAAGCACCCTGGCCGCGCATCAGCGCTTGGTACGGTCAACAGCGCTCGGGAAGCTGAGACGTCCTTGACGCGGTTTAGGATCTTCGGCCCATCATGCAGCCGGACAATCGCGATCCCACTCATCTCGCATCGCTCTTACGGCGGCTGATCTGCCCGGTACTTGCTCCGGATCCGTTCTCTGTGTTCCGGCCTCGACAAAGCAATCTCGAAACTCTCGCGAGTAACACACGTTAAAGCTGCGAATTTCGTCAAGGGTAACCGTGTTGATGGGTGGAGGGGCGAGCCAAATACGGAGCGTTAATGTGCTGTCTCTAAGCTCCTTCTAATCGGCCAGGGCGCTCATCGAGGCAGATGATGGGGCGGGGCAACAACAAGGTACAATCGAATGTCTCTGTCAAAGGATGGGCAGTTGATACAGCCCGACAGAGCCTCCGGGCCGATCGACAGGGCGGGGTCGCCGTCATCTTCGCCCTCAGTTCCACGGTCCTGATCGGGCTGGCTGGCGGCGGCATCGACTACGCGCGCCTGTCGGCCCGGCGCAGCCAACTGCAAAACGCCCTCGACAACGGCGTGCTCGCCGGCGGTAATGCGCTGAAGCTCGCCTCTGCGACTCCTGCCTCAGTCAGCGGCATCACCGAGCAAGCCATCCGCAGCGGTGTTACCTCGCCGCCCGACCGGCCGCTATCCGTGCAGATCACAGTTCCCAACGACAAGACGAGCGTCACGGCGACTGCCTCGGAGGAGTTCAAGCTCGCCTTCGGTCCGTTCGTGGGCGTGCGCACCGCGCATATCTCGCTTCGGGCGAAAGCCAACGTCATCGGCAACATGCGCCTGTGCATGTTGACCCTCGATCCTGCCGCCCCTGGTGCGTTCGATCTGGAAAAGAGCGCACAGGTCACCGCCAGTGGCTGCTCGCTCTACTCCAATTCCAGCAATCCGCAGGGCATGTTGGGCCAGGATAGCTCGTATGCCCGCGCGCAGACGATCTGCTCAGCGGGCGGCTTCTTTGGGGCTCGCGCCAACTTCGCCCCACCGCCGCAGACCGGCTGCCCGGTCATTAAGGATCCGCTCCAAGACCGCCCCACGCCGACGGTGGATGCCTGCACGTCAATCCCGGCCTCCGCCAATTCGAAGGGTGACACCAGCAAAAACCTCGCCGACCAGAGCACGCCATTGAGCCCCGGCACCTACTGCGGCGGTCTGCACATCACCAAGAACGCCATCGTCTCGCTGCAGCCCGGGATCTACGTGATGAAGGACGGCCCGCTGATCGTGGACAAGAACGGCTCCCTGAGCGGCATCGATGTCGGCTTCTATTTTACAGGAAACAAGGGCGGTCTGCTGTTCGATCAGAAGACCGCCATCAGCCTTGCGGCACCCACGACCGGTGTCATGGCGGGCCTGCTCATGATGGAGGAGCGTGCCGTTTCCGATCCGGTCGATCCGACCCTTGATGTCGTACAGGACATCCTTGCTCCGACCTCACCCACGCCGCCGCCATTGGGCGCAACGAAGCCCATGCGGACCTACCGCATCATCAGCGACAACGCGCGCACGATGCTCGGCACGATCTACCTGCCAGCGGGTCGCGTGGTGATCGATGCGAAGAAGCCGGTTGCCGACCAATCGGCCTACACTGTGATCGTCGCCCAGCAGGTGAATCTCTACAAGGGGCCGAACCTCTACCTCAACGCCAACTACGACGCCACGAGCGTCCCGGTGCCCAAGGGCGTGGGACCGATCAGCGGCAAGCTGCTGATCACGCAGTGAGTGGAGTGACGATGCCGGGCCTGCGCCGATGGAACCTCGTCCGGGAGTGACGCGATGCTCGCTCTGATCCTCGGCGATTCCGAGATGAACAACCTGCTGATGCTGCAGGCGCTGAAGCCCGTGGCCAATTGCGAGCCCGTGGCCTTCACCTGCCCTCGGGCGGCGCTCGACTTCCTGCGGGCGCATGTCGACCGGATCGGCGTCGTCGTCACCGATTACGACATGCCCGGCCTGACCGGTCTCGAGGTCATCGCGGCCGCCCGGGCGGTGCCGGGCTTCGCGCATGTGCCGATCGTCATGGTGACGAGCCTCGATCAGCGCAGCCTGCGCCACGATGCCCTGCGCGCCGGCGCTACCGACTTCCTCGGCAAGCCCTGCGACCCGGTCGAGATCCAGGCGCGCATCACCAACCTGATGCGGATCAGCGCCGCACACCGGCAGGAGCAGGACCGCACCGCCTGGCTCGCCCGCGAGGTCGCGGCCGCGGTCTCGGTGATCGAGGCGCGCGAGCACGAGATCATCGCCCTGCTGATGCGCGCCGCCGAGCACCGCGACACCGATACCGGCGATCACATCGCCCGGGTGGCGGGCTATGTGGGCGTGATCGCCCGGAACCTCGGCTTCGAGCCCGCCGCGATCCAGACCCTGAAGCTCGCCTCCACGATGCACGATGTCGGCAAGATCGGGGTCCCCGACTCGATCCTGCTGAAGCGCGGGCCGCTCTCCGCCGACGAGCGCGCCGAGATGGAGAAGCACGCCGAGCGCGGACGCCGGATCCTGGAGGGCAGCAGCTCCGACGTCGTGCGGCTCGCCGCCGAGATCGCCGAGAGCCACCACGAGCGCTGGGACGGCACGGGCTATCCGAAGGGCCTCAAGGGCGAGACGATCCCGCTCTCTGGCCGCATCGTGGCGGTGGCCGACGTGTTCGACGCCCTGGTGACGGAGCGCCCCTACAAGACCGCGTGGCCCCTCAATCGCGCGCGGGCCTTCGTGGCCGATCAGGCCGGCCTCCATTTCGACCCGCGCTGCGTCGAAGCCTTCCTCTCCGGCTGGGACGAGGTCGAGGCGCATTGCTTCGAGTCGACCGCTTCAGGATGCTAACCGGCGGAATGCTTCGCCCAGCCGTAACGTTCGCTTCCAAAATTCACAGTTTGGGGTTAGCCGGAAGGACGACCAAGACGGCGAAGACGATGAGCGTCGCATAACGTGTGCGAGCTCCCATCGCAGGCACGCCTGGGTTTGCGCGGCATCGGTTGTGCGCGAGCGAAATTGTTCCACGCTTCAGGAGTGTCCTGCCGCAATTGACCCGACAGCAGATCGGCATGACCGAGCTCGCCACCGCCATCGTCACGGCTCTGCCAACGCCTGCTTTCGCGCAAGCCGTGATCGAGAGCCAGACCAGCACCACGATCATCGTTTCCCCGAGTGCGCCGGGTGTAGTCACCTGCCAGCCTGGCCCCACCGGCAGGGACCTCTTCTCCGACGGATAGAATAGCGTGGCGGCTCGCAACGACGGGCAACTCTCACAGGCCAGAACGACCGGCAGTGGCGGCAGCAAGTAGCCGCTCGTAGCACGGCGCGTTCAGTCACACAGTTGCGGCTCGTCTCGGCTCACCCAGCTCACGGAGCGGGCTTTCGTTTGGCGCATTCAAGCGTCGGTCTGCACGACCGATATCCGCCTGCTCAAGCAGATTGTGACCGGCGGAACGCTTCGGACGATTGCGCCCTGGCGTCCCGCCGGACCGGGGGGAATGTTGAGACACCCGGCACGCACGCAGTGCACAAACTGGGATCGCGTTCCGGAGCAGGCGAGACAGCCGACGCGTTTTGCAAGGCATGCGGTCGCGTGCTGCGCCCAGCCTTGAGCAGCTTCGCCCACCGGATCGCCGGGGCAATCTCACAGTCCGTCGTGATCTGCGCGGGACCGGCTGAGATCAACGTCTCGATTGGTATCGCTCTCTCGGCCGCACATCCTCAGAGCTCGCACGACATTCTGACTGCGGCCGATCAGGCAATGTATGCAGCCAAGCGCAACGCGAGCACACCATGGCGGCTCGCAACGTCGCGAGAGCCCCGCATCTGCGCCGCCTGATCGATGGCATGCTGTCGCTCGATGCCGCCTTCAGTCTAATGAAAGCGTTCTTTGACGATCGGCCCCGATGGATTTTAGCCGCCCGCAGTGCTCGGCGATAATGTAGCCTACGATCAACCCGCCGCTCTGACACGCATGATCGGTCACGTCAGCGCCGCCCTGGGCTGCTTCAGCGTTCAGGTAGCCCTTGCTCTATTGCTTGGGCATTGAAGGTCGCAGGGTTCGATGATCCAGCACCTTACGCCCAGGCAGGTCGTTGTCGCGATCGACAGCGCCGCAGAGCCGGTTCGAGAGGCGGCGTGGCCGAGGACGGCCTGGGTACGACAGCCCGAGTTCGTCGGGTCAGCTCTTGCTGAGCTGCCTGTGATTGGCTTGGACCTTCCGACCGTAGCCGCGTACGACCTTGCGCGGCGTGCCGCCCGTCGCGAGCGTCACCGCGGCAGAGCCAGCGACTAGGACCTTCTCGGTCACTATCCAGTGAGTTTCCTTGCGCGCCTTCGGGCCTCCGACCATCAGACTGGCGATCCGCTCGCCGACGGCCATCTGCGCCTGGACGCCGAGTATCGCGAGGTCGTGCCCACGGCGAGCCACGGTGCAAGATTGTCGCCTGATCTCCGGCCTGCGCGCATGGGGCTCCCTGCGTTTTAGATGGACCGCGCTTCACCTTGAACTGGCCGCGCCTACGCAGCGATCCGGCAATTGTTGCAATTGACCCTACTGCCGGATGGAATCGAGGAGATCACCGCCTCACTTCCGTGAGCGTCGAACCCAGGCTGATGGACCGATAGGTCTGACAATAACTCGGATCAGCGCTCTTCGTGGGATCGTCGAGCGTTCGACCTCAGCAATTCGTGCGCGTCGCGTGGCGCTCGGTCTAGTCGTCGACGAACTATCCTCGTCAGACCGGTAGGCGCTGGTGCCACAGTAGCGGCCCAACCGCTGTTGAAACGAGGCCTACGCAGCCTACAGCCCCGCTTCCTACTACCTGTGCGCGAGGACCTAGGGTAGCGTCGCCGGCTCAAGGCAACGGCCGGCACCGGCCGTCATGTGGGGGGACATGACCTCGTGGACGCGTTCGGCCTCGACCAGACCCTAATCCGGGACTACGACGCCTTCGCGCGATCCTTCAACAAGATCGCTGCTGACGACATCCGGACCGAGGTCGACCGCCTCTACGACAACAAGGCGTTCTGGCCGGATCCCCTGATCACGATCAACCCGCACTTCGCACGCGGGGAGACGCTCCAGGAACTCGTCAAGGACGATGTCCTGCACCCGCTCACGACGCACGTCTTTCGTGAGCGCAGCCGGGTCCTCGAGCCGCACCTTCATCAGGTCGAGGCGCTGACGAAGGCCAAGGCCAACAAAAGCTTCGTCGTCACGACCGGCACCGGATCGGGCAAGTCGCTCTGCTACTTCCTGCCGATCATCGACGAGGCGATCCGGGAGCGCCAGAAGCCCGACTTCCGACCGCGGACCCGCGCCATCGTCGTCTATCCGATGAACGCGTTGGCGAACTCGCAGTACGAGGGCCTGACCGAGTTCCTGAACCAGTGCGGTATTCCAGAGGCCGAGCGCCCACGGGTGCGCATCTACACGGGCCAGGAGAGCCGCGAGAAGCGCGAGGAGGTCCGAGACAACCCGCCGGACATCCTGCTCACCAACTTCATGATGCTCGAACTGCTGCTTACGCGGCAGAGCGAGCTCGACGCCCAGGTGATCGGCAACGCCCGCGGCCTGCGCTGGATCGTGCTGGACGAGTTGCACACCTATCGCGGGCGTCAGGGTGCCGATGTCGCCGTTCTGGTGCGCCGACTGCGCGACCAGCTGTGCCGCGGCGTGGCCGATCCCGTCTGCATCGGCACGTCCGCGACCATGGCGACGCCGGACCAGGGCGATCCGGTCAAAGCGGTGGCCAAAGTCGCCAGCGACCTATTCGGTGTGGCGGTCACGGACGACTGCGTCATCGAAGAGACCCTTCAGCGGGCGACCGACGAGGATCTGACAGTCCCCAGCGTGCAGGGGCAGCTGGCCGCATGCATCCAGAGCCCGGTGCCAACGAAGGTCACAGACGCCGAGCTGAAAATCCACCCGCTCGCCGTCTGGATCGAGCTTCGGATCGGGCTGGAGTACACCAGCCGCCTGAAGCGGCGGCAGCCGATGACCCTGGTGGATGCGGCGAGGGCTCTCGCTCATGAGACCGGGTGCGACGCGGAACTATGCGAAGGGCGTCTGCGCGAGATGCTCAGCCTCCTTGCCCGTCCCGGCGCAGAGCGGGGCGGCACCGGGTCCCGCGCGTTTCTGGCGTTCAAGCTGCACCGGTTCATCTCAGGCGCGGGCTTAGTCTACACGACCTTGCGTACGGCCGGTCCGACCGGCATCCGGCGCGTCACGCTGAAGGGTCAGACGCACCATCCAGATGACAAGACCGCGCTGCTGTTCTCGACCCATTTCTGTCGGGATTGCGGGCACGAGTACCACCCGGTCATGCGCCTCGGCGACGAGGACGGCGACCATTTCGTGGCCCGCTCGATCGACGATCCGATCAATGAGCGGGAGACGGACGGCGGCACCGCCGGCTACCTCGTGCCCGAGCCTGAGACGATCAACGAGTTCTTCCAGGGCGCACTGGACGAGTACCCCGACGAGTGGGTCGAGCACACGCCGCGTGGCTCGCGCCTGAAGTCCACGCGCCGAAAGCAGCAGGTCACGGCAGCCTTCGTCCTGCCGAACGGGCGCGTCGGTGCCGCCGGCCGCCAGGCTTGGTTCATCCCCGGCCGGTGGCGTTTCTGCCTGAACTGCAAGCTGGAGGCGCAGCCCGGAACCCGCGAGCAGAACAAGCTCGCCGGTTTGACTGCCGAGGGGCGTTCTTCGGCGACGACACTCATCGTCAGCAGCCTTCTGCGGTTCATGCATCGTCCCGAGGCGAAGATCGCCGACGACAAGCGCAAGGTGCTGGGGTTCTCCGACAACCGTCAGGACGCGGCGCTTCAGGCCGGCCACTTCAACGACTTCATCTTCACGACGCTGTTGCGGGCTGCCGTCCTCTCGGCCGTGCAGGCCGCCGGGCCTGACGGGCTCGCCGAGGCCGAGTACGGCACGGCCGTGCAGAAGGCGCTCGGCTTCGAGGACAACAACGACGATCGCCGCCGCCACTGGATGCGCTCGCCCGAGGCCGTTGGCCCGTCCCGTGCGCGGGCTGTCACCGATCTCACGCGCGTTCTCAGCCACCGCGTGTGGAGCGACCAGCGCCGCGGCTGGCGGTACACCAACCTGAACCTGGAGAACCTCCAGCTCATCCGGGCGCACTACCCGGGCCTCGAGAGCTGTGCCGATGACAGTCTCTTCAAGGATGCCCCTCTGCTGCGCGGCCTCAAGCCGGATGCGCGTCGACGGATCTTTCACGCTCTGTTCGAGGTCATGCGCGGGGAACTCGCGGTCGAGAGCGACTTCCTGAAGAAGGCGACGACCGAGAGCCTGGGCCGATCCTCACGCGACAACCTGCGCACGCCCTGGGCGATCTCGGAGCAGGAGGCGGTCTCCAATGCCGGGCTGCTGATCGTCCCGGAGGGGGCCGGCGGCAAGGCTCAGCCGAGCGGTCGCGGCCCGGACAGCCGCCTGATCACCGCCGGTCCCAACAGCCGCGTCGGCAAGAAGCTGCGGCACGGCCATCTCTCGGGCAATCGACGCCTCACGGTCCACGAGTACAACGAACTCCTGGAGAGCGTCGTCCGGATCGCCAAGGCTCAGAACTGGATCCGAGAGGTCTCGGAGTACGGGATCACCGGCCTGCGGCTGTTGCCCTCCGCCATTCGGCTCGTCGCTGATGCGCCGAAGGTGGACGTAAACACCTACTTCACGCGCCTGTATCGCGAGACCGCGGACATCCTCACCAGCGACGACGATAGCCTGCTCGGGTTCGAGAGCCGTGAGCACACGGCGCAGGTCGACAAGGATCTGCGGCTCTGGCGCGAGGCGCGCTTCCGCTGGGGCGATGCCGGCAAACGCAACCTCGACGTGATGCGCGCGGACCAGACCAATCCGCTGGAGGCTGACACCTTCCTGCCGGTGCTGTTCTGCTCGCCGACGATGGAGCTCGGCGTCGACATCTCGGTGCTGAACGCCGTCTACCTGCGCAATGCGCCGCCGACGCCGGCGAACTACGCGCAGCGGTCCGGCCGCGCAGGACGCTCCGGCCAAGCTGCGCTCATCGTCACCTACTGCGCGGCCCAGAGCCCGCACGATCAGTACTACTTCGCCCGGCGGGAGCAGCTCGTCGCCGGCTCCGTGCGACCGCCCGGCATCGATCTCGCCAACCGCGACCTGATCGAGGCGCATCTCAACGCCATCTGGCTGGCGAAGGCCGGCATCGACGGGCGGCTGCGGCAGGAACTGCCGGACGCCATCCCGGACATCCTCGACCTCGATACGCCCAAGCGCACGGTGCGCGCCGAGATCACCGACCGGCTCGCAAATCCGGACCGCGTGGTCGGCGTGGAGGACGATTTCGAGCGGATCCTGGGCAACATCCGCACCTCCATTCCGCCAGCCGTCCTGAACGACCCGGGCAGCGATTGGCTGAAGAACTCCAAGCCATTCGTGGCTGATGTCGCGAAGACGGCAGCGCAGCGCTTCAACGATGCGTTCGGGCGCTGGCGCGACCTGTACAACGCCGCCTTCGTGCAGATGGAGGAGGCCAGCCGGCAGATCATGAAGCACGGCCTGACGAAGCAGGCCCGCGACGCCGCCGAGCGCGCCTTGCGCATCGCTAACAGCCAGATCCGGCTGCTGGAGCACGGCGGCAAATCGGACAATTCCGACTTCGCCTCGCACCGATACCTCGCGACCGAAGGCTATCTGCCCGGCTACAACTTCCCACGGCTGCCGCTCTACGCCTACGTGCCCGAGCAGGGCTCCACCGGGCCGCGGGCGGCCTACCTGCAGCGTGCCCGCTTCCTGGCGATCGCCGAATTTGGACCGGGCTCGCTGATCTACCACGAGGGGCGCGCCTTCAAGGTCGTCCGTGCCAAGATCCCGCCGGACGTTCGCGACCCGCAAGGAATGCTGGCCGAGGGCAACCTCGCGGTCTGGCGCGTGTGCCGCACATGCGGCGCGGGCCACGAGGGTGCCGGACAGAATCTGTGTCACGCCTGCGGCGCGCAGATTGGCGGCGAAGGTTCGAAGCTCATCCAGAAGGTTCTGCGCATCGAGAACGTCGAGACGGTCCCGTCCGAGCGCATCACCGCGAACGAGGAGGCCCGCCGGGGTCGTGGGTTCGAGATCCAGACCACCTTCACCTGGGCGAAACGAAACGGCCAGAGCGACATCCTGACCGCGGTCGCTGAGGATGACGACGGCACCGTCCTGGATCTAACCTACGCGCCACGCGCTCAGATCAGCCGGCTCAACCTGGGCCTTCGCAAGCGGAAGCCGGAAACAGGGTTTGGCTACCCGATCGACCCGCAGAACGGCCAATGGGTCGGAGCCGACCGCGAGCAGGACGATGACGATGCTGACCCGGCAGAGCCCGAACGCCCCGGAGCCGTGCGCGTCGTACCCATCGTGCAGGACCACAAGAATGCGGCCCTGCTGAAGCTCTTCGGTCCGGAGGCAGAGGAGACCACGCTCGCCACGCTCCAATACGCGATCGCTCGGGGCCTGAGCCTCGTCTTTCAGGTCGAGGAAGGCGAGATCGCCACCGAGGCCGTCCCGGATCGCCGGAGGCGCAAGGCGATCCTCGCTTACGAGTCCAGCGAGGGCGGTGCCGGCGTGCTTCGCCGCCTCGTCAGCGAACCGGAGCGCTTGGCCGAAGTCGCCCGTCGCGCCCTGGAAGTCATGCACTTCACGCCCGAGAGCATCGAGGACGCGCTGATCACCCGCGACGCCTCAAAGCTGCAGGATCTCGGCGACGCCTTCTGCGTGCGCGGCTGCTATCGCTGTCTGCTGTCGTACTACAACCAAATGGACCACGCTCTGATCGACCGCACGGACGAGGGCGCTCGCACGACCCTCGTCCGGCTCGCGGCCGGCGTGATCCGGTCGACCTCCGTCGTGTGCACGGCACCCTCGGCCGCAGCGAGCACGGAGACGTGGCCGCAGGCTCTCGGCCGGTGGGGGCTGCCGCCGTTCGACGCCAAGCGGTTGAAGTTCGACGCCAACGGCATCTTGGACGTTTGGCGCAGCCACCACGTCGCGATCGCCTACGCGCCGCCGCCGCAGGACATCGTCGACGAACTCGATGACGGCGGCTGGACGCTCGTGGTGCTCACAGGAGCCCCCGAGCAGGACCCGCCCCTGCCCTCTCGTCGCTGTTCAAGGTCGCGGCATGACCGTCCAGTTCTCCCCCGGCGACCTCGTGCGTGCGCGCGGCCGGGAATGGGTCACGCTGCCCCACAACGACCCGGCCGCGCTTCGCCTGCGCCCGCTCTCCGGCACTGAGGCCGACGCGCTGACGATACTGCCGGCTCTGGAGCGGATGCCGGTCGAGGCCGCGCACTTCGCTCCGCCCGAGGTCGACGTGCGCGGCACGCAGGAGAGCGCCCGCCTTCTGGCGGAGGCGCTCCGCCTGTCGCTGCGGCGGGGCGCGGGCCCGTTCCGCTCGTCGGCGCGCGTCAGCTTCGAGCCGCGAGCCTATCAGCTCGTACCGCTGCTGATGGCGATGCGCCTGCCCGTGGTTCGCCTGCTGATCGCCGACGACGTCGGCATCGGCAAGACCGTCGAGGCCGGCCTCATCCTTCGCGAACTCCTCGACCGCGGCGAGATCGAGCGCTTCTGCGTCCTGTGCCCGCCGCACCTCGTCGATCAATGGGTCGGCGAGCTGCGCGCCAAGTTCGACATCGAGGCCGTCGCCGTCACCTCCGCGTCCGCGCCGCGCCTGGAACGGAAAGTCGTCGGGACGCAGAGCCTGTTCGAGGTCCATCCGTTCACGGTCGTCAGCCTGGACTACATCAAGGCTGAGAAGCGCCGTGAGAGCTTCGCGGCCTCGTGTCCGCCCTGCGTCGTCGTCGACGAGGCCCATGCCTGCGTCGGCACGCACGGTAGCCGCCAGCGGCGCTATCGCCTGCTGCAGCGTCTCGCCCGAGACGCGGCGCGGCACATAATGCTTCTCACCGCGACCCCACACAGCGGCGACGAGGAGGCCTTCGATCGGTTGCTGAAGCTGCTTGATGAGAGCTTCGCGATGTCCGGCCTCGAGACCAATGCCGGCCGTATCGCGCTCGCGCGCCACTTCGTGCAGCGTCGCCGAAAGGACATCCTCGAGCAGAAGTGGGAAGACGATCAGATCTTCCCGAAACACGAGAAGCTCAACCGCCCCTACTCGCTCGGGCCCGATCACACGGCGTTCCACGACGCCGTCCTCGACTACTGCCTCGATCGCATCGAGGACGCGGGTGACGGCACGCACCGGCAGCGGCTCACGCTCTGGTCGACGTTGGCGCTGCTCCGCTGTGTGGGCTCATCGCCGGCCGCGGCCCTCAATGCGCTCCGCAACCGCCAGGACGGCGATCCCGAACGCTTGTCGATGCAGGTTCTCGACGAGGAGGACGAGGATACCGAGGCCGTCGACGCAGAGCCGAGCGCCTATCTTGGGACCGACCCGGCGCTCGCCAAGCTGATCCAGCAGGCCGAGGCGCTGGTCAAAAAGCCGGACCCGAAGCTCGCGATGATGATCGAGGAGCTGAAGCCCCTGATCACCGCCGGCGCGAACCCGGTCGTGTTTTGCCGGTACATCGCCACGGCCGAGTATGTCGCCACCGCGCTCCGCAAGGCCTTCCCGGGCCTCGCCGTCGAGAGCGTCACGGGTCTGCTCGTCCCGGACGATCGCCGCGACCGGGTCGAAGGGATGGCCGAGGAGCCACAGCGGCTACTGGTGGCGACGGACTGCCTGTCCGAAGGCATCAACCTGCAGATGCTGTTCGACGCCGTCGTGCACTACGACTTGTCGTGGAACCCGACCCGGCATCAGCAGCGCGAGGGGCGCGTTGATCGCTTCGGCCAGCCGGCGTCCCTGGTAAAGTCCATGCTACTGTTCGGGTCGGACAGCCTCATCGACAGCGCGGTCCTCAGCGTGATCCTGAGGAAGGCGGAGCGGATTCGGAAGGATCTCGGCGTCATCATCGCGCTGCCGGAGGATCGTCAGGTGATCTCCGGCGCGCTCTTGAACGCGATGTTGGAGCACCGCGGACGCCCCCGAGCGCAGAGGCAGCTCGACTTGTTCGCCAAGGAAGCGAGCGCCCTGTCGGCGTGCTGGCGCGACGCCGAGGAGGGCGAGAAGCGCTCACGCGCGCGCTACGCGCAGCACGCTCTCAAGCCTGCCGAAGTCATGCCCGAGTGGGAGAGCTGGCGCGCGATCATCGGCGGCCCCGACCGGGTCGAACGCTTCATCGCCCATGCCATGAACCACTTCAACACGGCGCTGGAGCCCGGCCGCGACGCGACCTTCCGCGCCGATCTCGCCAAGCTACCGCCCGCCATCACCGAACGCCTCGACGCCAGCGGTGTCAGGGGCGACGTGCGGATCAGCTTCGAGGCCAAAGCGCCAGCCGGTGCCGTCACCGTCGGCCGGGCGCATCCGATCGCCGCGACCCTAGCCGAGAGCCTGCTGGAGACCGCGCTCGACCCCAAGAGCGAGACTGGCTTCGAACTCGCCCGGACCGGTGTGTGGAGCACCAGCGCCGTCGACGCCATGACGACGGTCGTGCTTGTCCGCCTGCGCCACAAGCTCACCGTACACGGACGATCGGAGCGCATGCTGCTCGCTGAGGAAGCCGTCACCCTGGCCTTTGTGGGAGCGAGCGCGACCGCCATCGCGGATGGCGAGACCGCGCAGCAGCTGCTTGAGGCACCCGCCAGCGGCGACCTTGCTGAAACCGCGCGCCACCGCCTGATCGAGCGGGCGCGCGAGCGCGTCTTGAGCGCGTACATGCCAGCGATCGACGCTTACGCCCTCCAGCGTGGCGAAGCGCTCGAGGCCGATCACCGCCGCGTCCGTGCCGCTGCTCAGGGCACGCCCCGGGTCACGGTCGAGCCGATCCTGCCCGCCGACATCGTCGGCCTCTACGTCCTCACGCCCGGAGATCTATGATGGCGCGCCAGCCGAGACCTGCTGGGCGGGCCCGTCGCGCGAAGCGCACCCCGGCGATCGCGTTCGACGCGATCACCCTAGAGGGTGGTCTGATCGCGCCGGCGATGCTGTCTCAGATCGCCCGCATCGAGGCCGACGAGCAGACTGCGGCCGATTACGGCGTCGCGCGCGGGCTCATCCTGCGCGACGAGATCGCGCGCGCCTACCGGATTGCCCAGGCGCACTACGCCGATCTCACGGCCCATCCGGAGCCGTCGCTCGCTGCTACGCAGCGCTTCACCGAGGCCCTGCTGCGCGACGTCCTGGAATTCCGAGACCTCGTCCCGGTCGGGCGGCATGACCGCGATGGCGACATCTACCCCGTGACCTTCGAGGGCCTCGGTGGACGCGTGCCGGTGGTCGTGGTCCCGCCGGCTGACGGCATCGACCGCGTGAGCGCGAGCCTGACGGCGGCCGGACGGCGCGGGTCCGCGGCCAGCGTCGTGCAGGACTGGCTCAACGCCGAAGATGCCGCCCTATGGGGGCTCGCCTGCTGCGGCACGCGCCTGCGCCTGCTGCGCGACAACCCAAGCCTGACCCGGCCCGCCTACATCGAGGCCGATCTTGACGCGATCTTCACGAACGAGGGCCGGGTCGATTTCGCCGTGCTCTGGCTGCTCCTGCACGCGACGCGCTTCGGCAAGCCTACTGACGCGGTCACGGATTGCACGCTGGAGCGGTGGCGGCTTGCCGGACTGAAAGAGGGCGAAGTCGCACGCGATCGTCTCCGCGACGGGGTCGAGGAAGCCCTTCTCGCACTAGGAACTG
Source organism: Methylobacterium tardum (assembly GCF_023546765.1). NCBI lineage: Bacteria > Pseudomonadati > Pseudomonadota > Alphaproteobacteria > Hyphomicrobiales > Methylobacteriaceae > Methylobacterium > Methylobacterium tardum. The sequence continues at coordinate 1,421,246 of NZ_CP097484.1, read as the reverse complement.
GCTTCCTGAGCCACCCGGCCAATGGGGAGCTGCGCAAGTTTGTCGGCAGCGGCGTGATCCCGGCCCAGGCATATTTCGAGCAGTGCCTGCACCTCGTCTACCGGCTGATCTTCCTGTTCGTCGCCGAGGATCGCGACCTCTTGCATCCGCCGCAAACGGCGGCGCTCAAGCGCCAGCGCTATGCTCAAGGCTACAGCCTTGGAAGCCTACGACAGGCCAGCATCCGCCGAAGTGCGTATGATGCTCATGCTGATCGCTGGGAGGCCCTTCAGGTTGTCTTCCGCGGATTAGGGGATGGCGAGGAAGAACTCGGCCTTCCCGCACTCTCCGGTCTGTTCGAGCCGGGACGTATGGATGATCTCGAGAGCTGCGCTCTAGCCAACCGGGATTTGATGAGAGCCATCCATCGGCTCGCCTGGCTCAGGGGGCAGGATGGTACGCTTCCGGTGAATTGGCGTGATATGCAGACCGAGGAACTCGGTTCTGTCTACGAAAGTCTGCTTGAACTCGCACCGCGCATCAGCCCGAATGGACGCGAGCTGCTCTTCGCAGAAGGCGCAGAGACGAAGGGCAACGCCAGGAAAACAACGGGCAGCTACTACACGCCTGACAGTCTGGTTCAGGCGCTCCTCGACACAGTTGCCGATCCCGTCATGGACCGCGTGGTCTCCAGCTCGCAGGATCCCACGCGAGCTCTGCTCAGCTTGCGCATCATCGACCCTGCCTGTGGCTCAGGTCATTTCCTGCTCGCAGCAGCCCGACGTCTCGCGACACGTGTTGCGCGGGTCCGGAACGGAGGTGTCGCTTCAGCGGACCAATATCGAGAGGCGATGCGTGACGTTGTCCGACGTTGCGTCCACGGCGTAGATCGCAATCCGATGGCTATCGACCTCGCCAAGGTCGCGCTGTGGATCGAATCGATCGAACCTGGCAAGCCACTCGGCTTTCTGGATGCCAATCTGGTCTGCGGTGACGCCCTTCTCGGAACGTTCGCTTTCGGGGAGAAGCTGGACAGCCTTCTCGACAGCGGTGTTCCGGACGAGGCCTACAAGCCTATGACCGGGGACGACAAAGCCGTATGCCGTCAGTACTACCTGATCAACCGGGATGAACGCGTCGGGCAGGGCCGGCTCGACATCTTCGATGACAAAGCCTGGAAACTTCAGAACTCCTACATCGAGAAACTTGTAGAGACGTTCAGGGAAATGCCGGAAGACACGCCTCGCGAACGCAGAGCACGCCAGGAGCTCTGGCAACAGGCCATGTCTGATCCAGGTTTGCTCGCGAAGAGACAGGCTGCCGATATCTACGTCGCGGCCTACCTTCTTGGCAAAGATAGCCAAGCTATCGCCCACGATGAAAGACTGATCCCGACAACCGCTGACATTGCTGCCGTACTACGGCAGGTCAGCATCAAGCCGGAGATCGAGGCTTCAGGCTCACTTGCTTGCGCAACCGCGCGCGTCCTTCATTGGGGGCTGACCTTTGCTGACGCATTCGCTGCCGGAGGGTTTGACATCGTTGTCGGCAATCCGCCCTGGGACGTGATACAACTTGGCGAAGAAGAATATTTCGCTCAGCGCAAGCCCGAGATCGCTCTACTGGCAGGGTCTAAGCGCAAAAAGGCCATTCAGGATCTCAAGCTCCATCACCCTGAAATTTTTGCCACTTACGAGCGAGACAAGCGCGCTTTCGAAGCTGCGAACGAGTTCGCTCGTTCATCGGGGCGATTTCCACTCACCGCGCGCGGCAAAGTCAATTCCTACGCGCTCTTCTCGGAACTGTTTGCGAAGCTGATCTCATCCCGAGGTCGGGCGGGGATCGTTGTCCCAACGGGCATCGCAACTGATGCAACGACTTCGCTGTTCTTCGCTGATCTGGTCGCCAACAAGCGACTGATCCGTCTTGCCGATTTCGAGAACAGGATGAAGCTTTTCGCCGCGCCTGATGCGCGGATGAAGTTCTGCCTTCTGACAATCGGAGAAGGCGTTGAGAGTGCGACGTTCTCGTTCTTCTCAACTGCAACCTCCCAGATGAATGAACCCGAAAGAAACTTCATTCTTTCAGCTGACGACATTCTGCAGATCAATCCGAACACAAAGACCGTGCCTGTCTTCCGGGCACGAGAAGATGCGAGACTTACGAAGTATATCTACTCACGCTCTCGCGTTCTCATCGAAGAAGCCAATAAGGCTACAGGCAATCCATGGCGTGTGACGTTTCGCCAAGGATTGTATAACATGACCTCGGACAGTGCGCTGTTCAAAGACGCCAGTCAGCTCATCGATCTGGGCCTAATCCAGGAGGGCACAGATTGGATCAGTGATCCCGATGCAGCTGCGTCCGGTTCTGATATCACCGAACCCGTGCGATATATTCCGCTCTATGAAGCAAAGATGATCAACTTTTACGATCATCGTGCAGGAGGCTACGCTCAGCGCGGCGACGAACGTGGCTATCGCGTACTTCCTGAAACGAGCGCTGACGAACATGCCGATCCGAACTTCGAATTGACGCCGTTCTACTGGGTCGACAAATCTGACGTGGAAGAGAGGTTAGCCTCTCTGCATTGGCCACACGCTTGGTACATCGGCTTCAAAGATCTGACTTCTGCAACCAACGAACGCACCTTCATTCCCGCGATCGTTCCGCGTGTCGGCGTAGGGAACAATCTTCCCCTCATGTTCCCCGGCGTTACTGACGTTAGGAAGATCGCGTGCCTCCTAGCCAACATGAGCAGCCTCATCTTCGACTTCGTTGTTCGCCAGAAGGCGGGCGGCTTGCACATGAATTTCTTCTATGTGAAGCAGTTTCCAGTTCTTCCTCCTGATCACTATGGGCCTGAGAGCCTGAACTACATCATTCCGCGCGTTCTCGAACTCGTCTACACAAGCCACTCCATGGCACCGTTCGCTCGTGATCTAGGGTACTCAGGACCCCCATTCACATGGGACGAGCAACGGCGAGCGCTGCTGCGCGCTGAACTCGATGCCTGGTATGCACATGCATACGGCCTCACTTTTGATGATCTACGCTACGTCCTCGATCCTACTGATGCGAAGGGACCGGAGTATCCGTCCGAAAGCTTTCGCGGCCTGAAAGCCAACGAATTGCGGGAGCTCGATGAATATCGAACGTCCCGGTTGGTCACAGCTGCGTATAGAAACATTGCCGCCGCGATAGGCGCGCGTGTCGCGGCTGAGTAGGATGTCGTACCAGGCCCCCGCAAAGCTACTGCCCTTGCGGCTGTCGGTTTGGATCGACATTCGCCAAGTGGCGAACAGAAACGGGTTTCCGAAAGGCTCGGACAAGCTAGATTTTAGTGAAGGATGGTACCTGCTGCGCTCGACAGAGACGCCCTTGCAGGTTGACGTTGCTGCTTGCGAAGATGGCGGGCCTTGGGTCGTGTCGTTCAGCGATCCACGGATCGATGCAGCCATCCTCCCGGGCACGAACTATATCGGTCCCATGCCAGGGCAGATTGGCCGCATGGTCAGCAGCCTCGCCGAACTCGGCGACGCGCTGTCGCGGATCTATCATTTGGCTACTGCGGAACTAGCACCGACTGCCTACCAGGAGTTCCTGGACGCGACCCATACCATGCCCGCGACGACCGAGGTCGAAAGGCTGGCCATCGTCCGTACAGCGCAGGGCATCTTTCGACGGCACCTGGACAGGTACTGGAACCAGGCCTGTGCGATCACGGGGATGCGCGACCGGGACCTACTCCGGGCTTCGCACATCAAGCCGTGGGCAGACTCCAACGCCTATGAGCGAGTCGACGTCTACAACGGCCTCCTGCTCTCGGCTCTCTGGGATGCAGCCTTCGACCAGGGCCTCATCAGCTTCAGCGACGAGGGCAAGCTCTTCGTGAGCTCGAGGCTCTCAGAGCGTGCAATTGACGCGTTGACGGGAGGGCGAACGATCACATTGCCCCTGAGCGACGGTCATGCTCCCTATCTGCGAGATCATCGGTCAAGGCACGGGTTCAGCGACGATCACGGGTGAGGCGCTGAGCGCTTCCGCTTGCGCCGGGACGATTTCGGTCCCTCAGCGAGAAGTTTGAGCTCGCTGGTGTACGTGCACAGCCGCACGACGTCGGCGGCGATCCACTTGCCGATCGAGCCGTGCTTCTCAATTTCAGCTCTCAATCCGTCCGGGATTTTCAAAGGCGTCTTGTGAAACACAGCGGCCGCAGCCGCGTGAATGAAGTTGCGTTGCCGGCCGGACAGCGATTGGTACTTCGGCGTCAAGAGCGGCCGGTTCTTGCCTGGCGAAGCCGGCAAGCTGGTCTTGCTTGAGCGCCTGAGGCCGGCGCTACAAAACCCGATGCGAAGGACTGTGCTGCCGCCGTGGTATGATCCAGAACTGCTCATCGAACGCTCGAACCGCAAGCATCGGCACCCAGGCGAGCATAGTTCCAGAGAGCTTGGCTGAAGGCTAGTGCCAAGCTGTCCGCGATCTCACGCACGGGCAACTGGCAGATCCGAGACCTGTGTCGTGTAGCGCGGCGTTCGCATCTCGAACTTGGTGTTCCACGCCCGCTTCGTCGCCAATCCAGCGCGCGCGGGGATCACGGAACCGCGGCCCCAGCGGGCATTGCACGCGTCGAGTGCGGCCATCAGCGGTCCGGAGCACTCCCGATCGAGCCGCCCGATCAACGCTCGTGGGCTCTCGGCCAACGGCATGAGGTCGGTGGTGATCACCCCGGCCTTCGAGTACCGCCACGGGACCGCACCCGGTTCGCGCCATGTCTTGGCCACGCCCAGGCAGGCGGCCTTGATCAGGGCGAGGCTGTCGTTCGTCGCCTCGGGCAGGCTCACGACTGTTGAGACCGAGCGCATCGGCTCGCCGCGGTCGTGCTCGCTCGTATGGTAGAAGACCGTCACGTGGTCCGTGCCGAGCCCGTCGCGCCGGAGCTTCTCACCGAGCCGCGAGGCGTGGGCTGCCACCGCTTCGCCGAGGGTCTCGCGGTCGCTGACCCGTCCCGAGAACGAGCGGGTGACCGCGCAGCCCTTGTGGCGCGCCGGGACCAGCTCCAGCGGCAGGCAGGCCGTGCCGCGCAACTCGTGGATGATGCGCTCGCCGACCACGCTCAGCGCCTTGCGCACTGGCCGGGGATCGAGGTCGCGGAGATCCGCGACGCTGTCGACGCCCATCGCCTCGAGCTTGGCGAGCGAGGCCCGGCCGATGCCCCAGAGCTCGCCGACACGGATCCGGCAGAGCCAGTGGTCGTACTGGACCGGATTGGTCAGGTCGCACACGCCACCCAGCGCCGGCAACGTTTTGGCTATGTGGTTGGCGAGCTTCGCCAGCGTCCTCGTAGCCCCGAGGCCGACGCAGGTCGGGATCCCCGTCCAGGCGCGCACCGTCGCCCGGAGATCCTGGGCGAGCGTGAACCTGTCCTGCTCGCGAACGTCTGAGAGGTCCAAAAAGCTCTCGTCGATCGAGTAGACCTCCACGTCCCGCGCGAAGTCGCGGTAGACAGCGTTCGCCCGGGCCGACATGTCGCCGTAGAGCGTGTAGTTTGACGAGAACACGCGAACCCCTTGGGCGTCGCACAGCCCCCGGATCTTGAAGTACGGGTCGCCCATCTTGATGCCGAGGGCCTTGGCCTCGGCCGTCCGCGCGATGGCACAGCCGTCGTTGTTCGACAACACGATCATCGGGACCTGAGCGAGCTTCGGATCGAAGACGCGCTCGCACGAGCAGTAGAAGCTGTTGCCATCGATGAGCGCGATCGCGCGGCTCATCGCTTCAGCGCGGCCTTCGTCGTGTGCCAATGGATCGTGAACCGGACCACGCCCCAGATCACCCCCTCACCAAGCTCTTCGACGGCGAAGACCGGCAGGTCCGGGTTCTCGAAGGCGAGCCACGCGCGATCGCTGGTCTGGCGGTAGCGCTTGATCGACATCTCGCCGTCGATCGCTGCGACGACAACGCTTCCGTCGTTCGGCGTCAGGCTGCGATCCACGCAAGCGAGATCGCGGTCGTAGATCCCGGCCCCCTGCATGCTGTTGCCGGAAATCCGCCATAGGAAGGTCGCCGGCGGGTTCGGCGCAAGCCAGCGCGGCAGGTCGAGCGCGTCCTCGACAAAGTCATCGGCCGGCGATGGAAAACCCGCACACAGGCTCGGGCCCATGATCGGGATCCGCACAGTTCCCGAACCGCCAGGCTTGAGTTCCTCGATCCGTGCGACAGCCATCGCGCTCGCTTCCCGAATTGGAACAGAACGCGAACAGATGGCCGCTGAGTTCCCCGCGAAGCAAGGCGACCGAAGGCTCAAATTTTTAGCCTGGGGACGGCTGTGGATAAACCATTGGAGGGCGGCCTTACGGAGGCTCGGGAGAGAAGAACCAAGTTTGCCTAAAAACCCGGAAGGCAAGGCTGAACGGCTCAACGAGGCAAATCATGGGACCGCGTCAAAGACCACTTTCGGTCAAGGGCACCATCGTATGGATCATACCGCAGACGATGGGAAGCCTTCCTCGTAAGGTGAGAGTGGGCTCAATCATGGAAGACCAGCGCCTCGGCATTCATGATACAGGGCGAAATCGACATCGCTGAAAAGCCGGCGCGGCTTGCCTTCGATGTATGCGTTTGGCCTTGCCCCGTAACTGACGCGATAATTGGCTCATTCCACTACGAGCGCCATCTGCGTTGAGGCCGGGCGTTCTCCAATTGGTTAGCCCGACCTACAGAAACAGGATGAGGCAAATGGCCGACGATCTTATCCCAACCCTCAGCGAGTTCAGAAAGGCTTGGCAAGCAGCCCTCGGCCGCGATCACAAGGGTGACTATGACGCGCTGACCAAGCTGATGCGCTACGCGGCCATCGCCGCGGGGTACTCGCTGGACGAGATCAGGCCGCAGCCGCCGAAGCCCAAGCCGGTGCAGCCCGAAGGCCCCAGCGCGAAGAGTCGCCGCGAAGCAATGGAGCGGAGGCTCGGATTATGACCTACAAGGAGGTCACGGAAACCGAACTGTCGATCCTGGACGGTCTCCTTGGGCCAGGCTGACATCACCCAGGATGAGGTGATCGCGCTGATACGAGGCGAGAAGGGGTGGCCCTCCTTACGGTCCGACGAGCGAGGCTCTCCGGCACTTCTGGCCCTATCGTCACAGACCAAGGGGTCATCACCCCTTCGCGTCGTGTCGCACCCAGCTGCTCGACCGGCGCGCCTGACATAGCCGACAGTTCTGACGATAGACCCTAGCGTCGCACAGGCGGACTACGGCGCTGGACCGATGCCGAACACCGGGTATGTTCGCGGCACGGTTGCGGGAGCTGCTATCTCCGCGGCCGAGGGCGGGACGTGAGCGGAGCCAGCACGCGTTGCGGCGGGTCCCTGGCCGCCAGCTTCGTCCCGCCCGCCTCGAAATGGCGTCTGATCGCTTCATCAGCGCCATGAGACACAGCTCAATCAATGGGCGAACACTGCCGACGTATGAGCATAGGACAGATTGCGTGTCTGGCGAAACCTCCTTGAGGCATGAATTGCCGCGGATTAACTTGCAGCACGGTAACATGAGAAGCGATTAAAACAGAGCCGTGGCACAGATACCAGAGAACGGGGTAGTCCCTACCTGGAAGAAAACCCCAGGAGTGACATCGGTTTCCGATAGGCTGCAAAGCGACATCAAAATCCTATCATTGCTGTAACCGGGAACATCGTCGCGCCAGGCGCTCGGCGCTGCGCTACGACGCGAAGCATCCGTTCACATCGTCCTGCGAGGATCCGCCATGACTAACTTTGAGAGCACGCTTGACGGACTGACGCAGACGCCGACGCGCGTCATCGACGCTGCCGGAATGGTCATGGTCGTCGGCGTCTCCAGCCTGAACCCGACGCTCGATGGTTTCGCGAACGACCTCTTCGCCGGATGCGGCACCGCCGCGATCTTGCACGCCTTCGTGCGGTCGCTCCGCAGCGGTGCGCAGACGATGCGCGCCCGGCGGAAAGATCACGACCGGCGGATCGTCACAGCCGTCGCGGCCCAGCCCCGTCTCGAACTCCCGCGGAAGCGGTTCGACCGGATCGCCAACGCCATCATCGGTGCCGGACCCTGCAACCGCGACGAGGCCAGCCAGATGCGCCGGAAGATCGCCATGGCGATCCACTCCGATCGCGAGCCGGCCGCCGAAGCGGCGCAGTGAGGTGACGCTTCGGCTAGAGCGAACAAGTACCTCGACGCGTTCAAGGCTTGATCTCCAAGCCCCACGGGTACGAGCAGCACACGGCGTCGATACCCAGACTTTCTGCGACTGGTTCGCGTGACGAAACCAACAATTTCGACACGAGGTCGACGCCTCAAACCTCCCAAACGTCGTCGGGCTTGAATTTCCGTGCTCGCGCCGTGTCGCGCGACAGACCGCCGACGAGTTCGGGCGCGCAACCTGGCGGGCACAGAGCGGCCACCGTTTGAAAAGCCCCCGCCACGGTCCCCTTGACCACCGCGTAGATCCGGGTCTCGCCGTCGTGCCTCATAGCCACCAGATACATCTTGCTGCGCTCACGCTGAGGCATGCAAGTCCATGCCACCCGACTGGTGCGCACGAGATACGGGACCGCGTGCTGCGCGATGGGGAGAACACCCCATCGGGACAGCCTCGCTTGGCAGACCAGTACAAGGACCAAATCCCATGAGGATGGAAGACTTCCGTGTCGGCGACCGCGTGCGCAGCGCCGACTGGCGGTTGAAGAGCGACCGCGCATGCACGGTCACGGTCGTCCGTGACGGCGACATCCTCAGCCTTCGACCGGACGGTCAAACCCGCGACGTGCCCGTGCCGATCAACCGGGGCATCCGTTTCGCCAGGACCGATGAGCCGGTCCCTTGCATCGCCCCGGACGCGATGGATCGCTGGCACGTCTCGAACGCGGCGGCCGATTGCCCCGCGCCCGAGGAGAGCGTGGCCTCGTTCGTCACTAGGGTCGGCGAGAACGGCCATTCCTTTCGCATGGTCAGCCTGTCCAGGGACACGATGGCGGATGCGCGATCGGCTGAGCCTCTCGACCAGGATGAGCTCATGGCGTTCACGAGCCAGGTCATGCGGTGGCAGGCACGCTACGCCGGCAGGGCCACCGATCTCGCCTTCCACCATTGGGTGGCGTGGGACGTCCATCACCGCCCGTACGGCGTGTCTCCGCAGGCCTACTTCGCCGAGGAGAAGGCCCACCAAGATCGTGTGAGCGCCCGGATCGAACGTCACTGTGAGTCGGCGGCACGGCGAACGCCCCGTCGGCTCGCGAAATCCTAGCCAGTTGAGCACGGCCGCCCAGCACGACGCCGTCGACGATAGCAGGTACGAGCCGAGCAGCAGCGATGCGCCTGAATTCGGCGACACCGATTGGAAGATCAGATGTTCGTAGGGGACGAGGCTCGTTAACCCTCGGCTTCAGCTCAGTTGACAGAACAACGTTGGGCTGCCGGTAGCAGCGCCACGTCAGCTTGGGTTCGGCACGCGTCTCTGATCACAGGCGGTATCCGATGTGAGCTTGGTGGTCGGGTCAGCCGCGCCTTTGAGCCCGCGGGATCGTGCTGCTCCGTCGATGACTTGGTGGAGCTTTCAGGAGCGCTGATGCTCGCGACGCCGACCTCGCTGTTACAACTTCGTTGTTGTCTACGCAACCGAGAGTTGGCCTGGCGAACACTTTGCAGTCGGTTTGCTCGATATTTGTTCGGCAGATTTTTTTAAGTATTTTCGTGTTCTAATTGGCCAAACCGAGATCCCTTTCCGCATGTCTGCACAGATCCCAGTCCTCGCACCGCCCACTCAAGCTCCAGTCCATGGAGGTGCTCCGACCCTGGCCGCCATATCCGCGCTGACAGCCGAGGTTAGCCGAATCGCCGGCGACAAAATCGACCGCATTCGGCGGATCACGGCTCAGACCAAGATGTTGGCGTTGAACGCGCTCATCGAAGCCGCGCGTGCCGGTGAGCAAGGACGCGGGTTCTCGGTCGTCGCGCAGGAGGTCCGGGCAGTCGGTGCGGAGGTGGAAATCCTCGCCCGTGAATTGGAAACGCATCTCTCCGGTCGGATCGGCGACTTGCACCATTCGGTCACAGCCATGGCGACTCATGCACAGAGCGAACGCCTGGTTGATCTCGCTCTGAATGCGATCGAATTGATCGACCGCAATCTCTATGAGCGAACTTGCGATGTGCGGTGGTGGGCGACTGATGCTGCCGTTGTCGCCTGCGCGCTGGCACCGAGCCAAGCTGCCGTTCGTTATGCCAGCGAACGGCTTGGTGTCATCCTCAATGCCTATACCGTCTATTTGGACCTTTGGCTCTGTGATCGGAACGGCCATATCTTGGCGACCGGTCGTCCTGAGCGCTATCCTGGTGTGATCGGCATGAGCGTGGCTGGCGAGCCTTGGTTTCAGGAGGCTGCAGCGCTGCAGGGCGGTGACGATTATATCGCGGCCAACGTCCGCCAAGAACACCGGCTCGGCGGTGCGCAGGTCGCGACTTACGCTGCCAGTGTACGCGGAGACGGACGAGCGAATGGCGAACCGCTGGGTGTGCTGGCGATCCACTTTGATTGGGAGCCGCAGGCGCGGGCGATCGTCGAGGGTGTGCGCGTCGCCCCCGAAGATAAGGCACGCACGCGGGTTCTGCTGGTCGATGCAAGCCGCCGCGTACTCTCCGCCTCGGATCGCCGAGGAATACTTACGGAGACGCTGAGCCTCGACTTTCAAGGCCAAACGAGCGGCGTGGTGCAGGAAAGCCGGACGGAGACCGTGCAGGCGTTCCACCGCACGCCGGGTTATGAGACTTACCATGGGCTTGGCTGGTATGGAGTCATCATACAAGGATCAATGTGAAGTTGAATCCTTCCACTGGGCGGCGGGGGGGCTCTATTTGTCTCCGCAGCCAGCCGGTAAGTCTCGCAAAAAGTGTCCGAGCGCCGAATATAAGGCGGCAGTGATGTCCGATACTGACATCGCAGACGACGCCGTGCTCCTCAAGGTGATTGCCAGCCTTCGAGACAACTAGCCGATCTCGGCGTGGTCGCCAAAGGCTCAAGGTGCTCCTGCGCTGGCCTTGTACGGCGACGGCAGCCAGCGCATTGAGGCGGAAAAGGCCCGGTTGCTCAAGCGTCACCTGTTCGGTGACTGGCTCGTGCCGACGATCCCGCACCGGGACATGGCCGCCCGCTGGGCCGAGCGGATCCGTGCCGACCTTCCTGGCGTCATCCCGTACGGAAGCGGCGCGTACTTGATCGACCCGGAGGCTGTCGCAGGTTCATGGCAGAGGACGGCTAACGTCGATCGGCACGCCCGACGATCCGTTCCCGGAACCGCTCGCGCCGCGACCCCTAAGAGCTTCGACGCAGCGTAGGGGTAGCGATGATCGCGAACCTCATCGCGTGCCGAGGCGATGCTCGAGGAGCTACTTCGGCCCTTGCTCGCCGCGTCGAAGATCACGGCGGCCCAGCGCGACCGCTGGTGCCTCGTGCCGGAAGCCCGACACGCCGACCTCCTGCGCCTGGTCCGGATCGACGTCAGCACCCGGGACAAACGCGGAAGGGCGATGCGAGCGACCGGTCTCAGCAACGCGGCCGTCGCCGCCCGTGCGACCCTGGATGAGTTGCAGCCCGTCATCGCGTTCCAAGAAAACTTCGCCGAGCGCATGCGTCGCATGATCCTTTCAGAGATCGCGCAATACGCAGCTTGGGAGGCCGGTGCGCCCGAGGCGGTCGGAGCTGTCCCAGGCTGGCGCGAGCAGGACGCGATCCGGAAGCGGTTCGCCAGGACCGGCATTCGTCCGGTGAGTGCTTGAGCGATCGGGGTAGGACGGGCGAGAACGGTCATGGTCAACAGGTGCCCACGATCTCGCCGGACCTCGCCGCGCTGCTGGCGCGGCTGACCGAAGCGACGAGGCGGGGAGACATCACATCGGCACAAACCCAAGTTGGAGAACCAAGTCCGTGTTGGTCGTCCGGACGGCGTAACGAGATCGGACGCGCCGTCAGAAGTCGGTGCCGTGAGGGATGACCCGTGCACGGTTTCAGGAGCTTTGTGCAGATCCCTTGCAGACTGTCGCGGCGTGTTGCCGTGGGTCGAGCAATCTGTGGAGTCAGCGCCGAGGTTGGATCGGACGCGCTTTCACCGGCCAACGACGCGCCAGCTGCCAAGGCTCCGATCAAGCTGCGTTGGACATCATCCGCAACCCAACAGCGAAACAAAACCAGTGACGTACGCACGCGTTGGATATCATCGGCTTCCGAGCACGCTCATGATCTCGCAGAGTCTGTGAGGGCAGCGAACTGGCATTCGGAGATTGGTGATCCGTGCGAGCGGATCCGCACGCCGCTGAGTTGAACGCGTCGGCAGGCTATCGTCGAACCAGCGCCTACGATTGTCGACCGTTCTGGTACTGAGATCGACAACGTGAGATCGCCTCGTATGGTGCTCGAGCGGACAGAGTGGCTACCTGCTGATTCGTTCGCCTAGTGCCAGGAGCGACCATGCGCTTTTTGCCCGCCCTCTTGGGGCTGTGTCTCGTCGCCACCTCGACCTGCACGGCGATGGCACAGGCTGCGCCGACGGCGACAACTCCGGATTCGACCACGCTCAAAGCGGCCCGCGACGCCGTGGCTGCGATGCAGGGCGATCGGACTGCCGTTCTGAACGCGATGGCGGGACCGATGGTCGGCATGATGCAGCAGATCGGCGTCAAGGAGCCCGACAAGGCACAGGTGTTGGTCAGGGAGGTCGTCCTGCCGACCCTGACGGCGCACTACGACGAGTTGCTCGACATCCAGGCGCGCGGCTTCGCCACGGTGCTCGGCAAGGACGACCTGCAGGCGATGGCGGCGTTCTACGCGACGCCGGCCGGCAAGCGTCTGGCGGCCGCACAGCCGCAACTCGCCCAGGTGCAGTTGCAGGGCATGCAACAGTGGATGCAGGCGATGACCCCCGACATGCAAGCCAAGCTCGTCGCGGCGATCAAGGCGCATGGCTGGGGGCCCAGCGGGCAGACGAAGCAGCACTGAGCCGTCGTCGCATCCATGATCCGATCCGAACTCATCGCGCGCGTCGCGGCACAGAACCCGCACCTGTACCTCAAGGAGGTCGAGGCCGTGGTTGCCACGATCCTGACGACGATGTCCGACGCGCTCGCTAGGGGCGACCGGGTCGAGCTGCGCGACTTCGGCACCTTCTCGACACACGACATCGCGGCACGCTCCGGCCGCAACCCCAGGACCGGGGCGCTTGTGGCGGTTGAGGCCAAGAAGCACATCGCCTTCAAACCCGGCAAGGCGATGCGCAGGCGGCTCAATTCCGAACCCGCGCGTTCCGGACAGGATGCGGGGCAGCTCTCACAAACCTCGTGACTGCGGATGGCAACGCGACGGGCAGCCGACCGCAGGGAATATGGGCCGCACCTCGGCGAACGCCCCTGTGAGCGACGTCGATATCCATAAATTTCTCCGCAGGGGACCGTCTGCTTTAGCTGACGGGAGAATGCGGGGCCGCTATCCGACGCTCCCTTGCAGATAGATGCGCGACGTTCATATAACGGCGGATGAGCCGCTACCGACGTAATGCGGGCGCTACCTTCAGCCTCAAGTACCACCTCGTGTGGTGCCCGAAGTACCGGCGCAAGGTGCTGGTCGCGCCTTACGACATGCGGCTCAAGGAGATCATCGCCGAGGTGGCCGCGGAAGCCGAGATGATCGTCCACGCCGTCGAGGTCATGCCGGATCACGTCCACCTGTTCGTGGAGGCCGACCCGACGCTGGCGGTCGCTGGGATCGTTAACCGCTTCAAAGGTCGCTCGTCCCGGCTGATGCGCCGGGAGTTCCCAGCCCTTCGCTCCCGCCTCCCGACCCTGTGGTCGCGCTCGTATTACGCGGGCAGCGTCGGGCACGTCAGCGCCAAGGTGGTTGAAGCCTACATCGCCGCGCAGAAAGGGATGTAAATGTCCCGATCCTCCGAACAGCCGATCAAGATTTTCTGCGATGGCGGATGCGGAAAGTCGCAGAGCGTGCGACCGAGCAAGATTGATAGACGTTACACGCACATTGGCTGCGGTAAGTGCGAAGGCTGGGTTCGGCTCAAAGCGTCCTTCCGGACGGACCGGGACGAAATGATTTGCGAATACGATTTCTACGCGGCCGGAGGCTTTGAGGGGATGCGGCTTCGGATCGCGACCGTTGAGGAACGGGCTGCGCTGGAGCGCGCGCGTGCTCTCGTTCAGATCGCCCGCGAACAGGGTCTCGCCTGATCGATGTCCGTGCGCTCCTATAAGTATCGGCTCCGGCCGAACCGGGCGCAGAGCGCCGCTCTTGACGCAATGCTGCGGGACTTCTGCGGCCTGTACAACGCCTGCCTCCAACAGCGGATCGAAGCCTACCGGCGGCGTGGTCTCTCCCTGCGCTACGGGCCTTAAGCCAGCGAGTTGAAAGCGTGTCGACTCGTCGATCCGGACGGTTTGGGGCGCTGGTCGTTCTCGGCCCTGCAACAGGTGCTCCGGCGACTGGACCAAACGTATTCCGCGTTCTTCAAGCGCGGGCACGGCTTCCCGCGGTTCCGAGCTCTGACCCGTTTTCACAGCACGACGCTCCGGGTCGGTGACGGACTGACCCTGAAAAAGGATCGCCGAGACCTGCGGCACGGGCTCGGTTGGGATCGATCTCGGGCTCAACAGCCTGATCGCCACGAGCGACGGCGAGACGGTCGAGGCACTCCGCTACGCCCACAAGGCTCAGGAGGCGCAGCGACGGAGACAGCGGGCTCTGGCGCGGTGCAAACGAGGGTCGAAGCGTCGCCTCAAGGCCGAGGCTCGGTTCGCCGCAGGGTCCGCCAAGATCGCCCGCCAGCGTCGCGACCACCTGCACAAGCTCTCGCGCTCCTTGGTTTCCCGCTATCAAGGGATCGCGTTCGAAGATCTCAACATGGCTGGGCTTAAGCGCGGGATGCTCGCCCGGTCCGTTCACGACGCCGCGTGGTCTCTCCTCGTCCAACTCGTACAGTACAAAGCTGCGAACGCTGGTGCTGAAGTCGTATTGGTCGATCCGCGCGGCACTTCTCAAACCTGCCCCTCGTGCGGGACGATCAAGGCCAAAACACTCTCGACCCGAACACACGCCTGCGAATGCGGCTGCGTTCTTGATCGCGATGTGGCGGCGGCAATGATCGTGCATCAGCGGGCTTTTTCAGGCCGGGATATCGGCCTTCGGTGCATAAGCCAGCGGGTTGTCGCATAGCTGCGCCGAGAAGCCGCCCGCTTCAGCGGGCGGAGTTGTCACGTCCGAGACATCGGAGCTGCTTACTCGTATCGCGAGCGCCCTTGGTATCCCCGCTGAAGCGTTCTCGCCTCAATGGGAAGGGCTGAGCGATCGTGGGGCGACACCCGAAGAGGTCGCCGAGCTCATCGATGCCTTCCGGCGGATCCAGGATCGGCAGGCGCAACGGCGTTGCCTCAGCTATATCCGGTCGACGGCTGAGCAGAAGCAGTCGCGCTGAATTCCTGCGCATGTCCTGGGGAGACTGGAACGATGGTTGTCAAGGCTTGGACCTTGGACAGGATCCGTGAGCTTCCTGAGAGCGCTCAGCGCACGTTGTACGAGAGGGCCAAGACGCGAGCCGACGGTGACTACATCATCGCGCTGATGGATGACGCGGGACTGAAACCCAAGCCGAAGCTGATGTCCTATACAGACCCAGTCTATCGGCAGATGGTTCAGATCGGCAAATCGTCGTCCGGCAAGGCGGCAATGGAGGCGGCGGCTGCCAAGGGAGAGCCTGCGCTCTGCGGCTTCGACCGGCTGCTTCAGAGCCGCCTTGGGGAAGACTACAGTGAGTCGCGATGCCCCGGAACGATTATGTCTGCGGGCAGCATCGTCGCCGAAATCATGCCCAAGCTGGGCTACGTTCGAGCGAGAAAAAGCGCCTGTGTCGAAGGTTGTATGGCGCGCGAAGGTATCGTCTGGCTTAAAGGCTAGGACGGACTGAGATTGGCCGGAGATTTGTCGTGCATTCCGAGCAAATTTCTTGTTCAGGAGGTGGTCCGCGCTGAGGCGACCTCGTTCTGGCTCCAGCCCAGCACTGAGTATTCTACATCCACGAGGACGGTCATGCGTGCAAACCTTGAGACGCGTACGCTGCCCCTAAGTCGGACAAGCCGATCCGCGATCTGATCGAAGCGCAGGTGTACGGCTGGCGCATCGACGGCGCGTTCCGTGCGGACAGCGAGGGTATGACAATACGTTTTCGACGTCTGTCGTACCGCCCGAATTGCCGTACTTGAGGCAGACAATGCGCGGCTGCGCCAGGTGACGCTCGAACAAACGGCTGACACGAAGGCGTCACCGCGTTCTCACCAACGCATCATGCTCGGCGAGAGCGACATTGAAGCGATGGAACAGCGGACGATCTCAATCCTGTTGCGATCGCCGACATGATCATGTCGCCGTTTATAAGGCGCGGACCGAACGACCATGCTACGCGGAGCAGATCCTAGCTGAAGCATAGCACAACCGGATCCGCACGCCGGGTTCGTGGCGATCGATGACCTCGTGCTCATGGACGTGGAGATGCCAGTCATGAATGGCGTCACGGCCATGCGCCAGATCTGCGCCCTATACGGTCCCGTGCGCGACGTGCCGATCGTCGCGATGACCGCACACGTGCTCCCCGATCAGGTAGAGCGCCTGCTCACTGCCGGCGCGGACGACTACATCGGCAAACCGTTCAACCGCGCCCAGCTGCGCGACGTCATCGTGCGGTGCCTCGATGATCGTCCAAAGCGCGCGCCGGCTGCGGCCTAGCAGCTGCGCGGTCACAGCGCAGGAACCAGCAGAGCTTCGCCGGCCTTGAGCTCATACCTGTGAAAACCGGAAGATCTCCCAAAGCCCGATGCAGTCGCAGTGCGTAACCTACCGAGTCTTGGAGCGGCTGGACGGCCGTTTCGACATCGAAGTAACTGGCACCAACGGCTTCACCGTACAGCGCGAGGGCTTCACCTCGGTGACAGAGGCCGACGCTGCCTTGCGGGATCTGCGCGCAGCTCTCTCAATTCGCCGGTGGCACCTCGTACCCCAGGGCGGGCCGGCGCTGGCCTGATACTCACTGTCGCTGGCCTCATCCCGACATGGAACGAGCTGCTCTTTGAGGGAAGAGCAGCTCGCGCCACGTCCGGGGATTGAACAGGAGCACACCATGCGCAATGTGCATCTGGAAAACTGGTGATCAACGGGTCGGTTCCCGTGATTGTCGATCTCCAGCGCAGATCCGATTTCGCCGAACGCGAGCCCAACACGAAACCTTGAACAGCGGCAGAGGTTGAGGGGCCGTCAATCCAGTGCCGCCATCCTGGCGCGCCTTATGCACCCTGCCCAATCCCCGAAGACGGCTGCGCCAAACGGTCGCGCCCGAGAAAGGATGCCCGCGTGGACGTTACTTCGACCGCCCTGTGCCTCGTCTGCCAGGGCCGCACCTGGATCGACATCAGACCGGGTCAGACGCCGATGTTCCGGCAACGCTGGCCGCTCGCGCGGTTTCTGCCCGGCCTGAACGACTGCCCGGCCTGCGTTCAGACTGCCTGCACGCCGGAACTGCCGCAGGCGAGTGCCACAATTCCGCCACATTCAGACCACTATTCAGAAACACTGGCGTAATCGCACGCCGAACATCAGTTACTCTATACGTGTGAACAGTACTCGTTCCGTCGACGGCTCAGTTATTGCGGGCAAAGCCGGCAACGACCGGAACGCGCGTTGCGTGCGTCTCTCACATCAGGAGATCAGCCGTGGCCGAACACGCCGTCACCGATCTGTCGCTCCGCCTCAACCGGCTCTCGCTGGGCCTGATCCTTGGCCCCGTCGCCGCCGAGGCGACCGTGCTGCTCGGGATCTTCTGGCTCTAGGCCATCACAGTCTCGACTTCGTCACGCACAGTGCCAGGTAGCCGACGGTTGAGGGGCGCGAATACAGAATTCAAGCGTTGCCAGGCGACCCGGCTGGAGGATGCGGTGCTCACGGACGCTCCACAGGATCGCAGCGGCGCACAGGCCTTCGAGCGCCTTCAAGCCTGCGTCGTCCCCCGACGCGGCGTCGCCGCCCGTCAAGCGATCACTCAAGGCACGCGTGCCTCAAGCCTCCACCTCGTGATCACCGGGATGGCGGCACGCGACCGCGTGCTCGGCAACGGATCGCGCCAGGTCACAGAACTCTAACTGCTGGGCGACCTATGCGACCTCGGCGATCAACTCACCGGCCGAGCCAGTGACGACATCGTGGCACTCACCACCTGCATCCTCGGTGAGATCCCATGCAAGATCCTGTTCGCCGACGGCGCATTGAAACCGGACTGGGCGGAGTTCGTCTTTCGAATCCTCGGTCGTGAAAGCGCGATCACCGCCGAGCGGATCGTCAGCTTGGGCCGTCGCTCGGCCTTTGAGGCCGCCGCCCATCTGTTCTGTGAACTCTTTGCGCGCATGGACGCCGTCGGTCTAGCGGATGAGACGCACTGCCCCTTCGGCCTCACCCAGGTCGATCTTGCCGACGTGCTCGACATAACCTCGGTTCACGTCACTCGCACGATGCGGGATCTGCGCAGTCGTGGCTTGGTGCGGGTCCGCGGCATGGTCGCGACGATCCTTGTTCACGGCGCGCTCGCCAAAGTTGCAGACTTCGACCCGACCTACCTTCACATGCAGGAACCGGCAGACGTTCGCCCGATCGCATCGGGCCTCCGCGCCACCGCGCGCAGGTCTGCGCCGCTGCCGTCCGGGCCAGAACTGGCTTCGCAGTCGGTCTGACCGTCGCTTGCGCGTTCGCGCTCAGGCCACGTCGCCGTACCTAGACCGGCTGTACGGCGCTGCGATCCCGGATCTCGTACGACTGGTCACGATCTGCGACATCTACGGCGCGCTGATCGAGCATCGGCCGTACAAGACCGCCCTGGACGCTACCGAGGCCTACAGGATCCTGGCCGGCATGGCAGGCAAGCTCGACCCCGATCCGGTCCGCGCTTTCCAGCCGATCGCCCTCGCCGCTGCCACGGCAGATCTGAAAACGGCAGCCTGAGCACAGGCCGATGGGGCGTTTGCGCGGCCCGTCAAAGGCCGCGTTGGACATCACTCCATGTGCAAAATCACGTTTTTCAACATGTGTTTGCGACTGCGTTGGATATCCTTTAGCGCGACCGTTCCCCTTGCCGCCCGAGCCAGACCACACAGAGCGTCCGCGCGTGGCTGTGGTCATTCGATCTAGACCGTCAGATCAGGCGCGATCCCATCGTGCGTCGACCGGATCGCCGGCAGCACCGCCATTCTCTCTGGCCAGCGGCGCAGAACCGGTGCTCTAGAGGCTGTTATGAACCTGTGGCCAGTTGAGCGGCCTGTCTGAGCATGAGGCAGACGAAAGCGACGAGGTGCAGGTCTGCCAGGGTGCTGGCATAGCGCTCGTAATCTTTGACGAGCCTGCGGAAGCGGGTCGCCCAGGCAAAGGAGCGCTCCACGACCCAACGGCGTGGGAGCAGCACGAAGCCGCGCTTGGCCTCTGGCAGCTTCACCACCTCCAGTTCGATGCCGTGCTCGCGGGCTGCCGTGGCCGGCTTCTCACCGGTATAGCCCTGATCGGCGAAGGCGACCTCGACGCTCTCACCGGTGGCTGCCTGCACGGCCTTGGCGAGCCGGCCCACCTGGGCCCGATCATCGGCATCGGCGGGCGTGACGTGCAGCGCCAGGAGATGGCCGAGGGTGTCCACCGCCATGTGCAGCTTCGAGCCCTTCTTGCGCTTGGCCCCATCGTAGCCGGCCCGCTCGCCGCTCTCGGGCGAGGAGCGCAAAGTCCGGCTGTCGAGCACGGCCGCGCTCGGCTCCGGGGCCCGGCCTGCAGCCATGCGCAGCACCGCGCGCAGATCCTCGGCCAGTTGCTCGAAGCAGCCAGCTGATAGCCAGCGCTGGGCCTGCTGATACACGACAAACCAAGGCGGCAGATCATGCGGCATCAGCCGCCACGGGCAGCCGCTCCTGACGACGTAGCGCAGCCCGTTGAACACCTCGCGCAACGCGTGCTCGCGCTGACCGGCATCCTCGCGCAGCAGCGTCAGGTAGGGCGCGACCAGCGCCCACTCCTCATCGGAAACGTCGGACGGATACGGCTTGCGGGCAGGGCTCATCCCAGCCCATCTGAGCATCAGACCCACCCAGGTCCATAACAGCCTCTAGGATTGATTGCTGCTTTCCGGCGATTGCAGAAATATAATCCTGGTCAGTCCGTCAGGATTGATGATCAGACGGCGTCATCAATCCAGGGGGTGCGACACCGTCAATCACGAACGCTGCTCGCTTCTCGTGTTCAGTTATGCCAATGCCGGATCTCACCACAGCATGACATGCGCGCATTGCTGTCACGCGGACGAATGCCGCCTCTTGAACAACGGCCAAGCCGAACAACTTGTACGGCGAGGGGCATGAACTTGGAACTTCGCACAATGTCAGACGTCAACGCGAGCGGTTCGCTCGACGCCATTAAACTCGCCGACGGGATCGTCGCCGCTTACGTCTCCAACAACGCCGTCCGCGCCGCAGACCTGCCCGAGCTGATCGGAAGCGTCCACGCGGCAATCGTCGGCCTCAGTCGAGGTGGCAGTACGACCGTTGCGTCTGCATCTGCGGCTGCGCCGGCCGTAGAACGCCCGAGCGCGGCTCAGATCCGCAAGTCGGTCCGGGACGACGGTCTCATCAGCTTCATCGACGGCAAGACCTATAAGACGCTCAAGCGCCACCTGACCGGTCACGGGCTTGACCCGAAGAGCTACCGCGAGCGTTATGGCCTACCGGCCGACTACCCGATGGTCGCCCCGAGTTACGCCGCCCAGCGCTCGGCGCTCGCCAAGGCGATCGGGCTCGGTCGTCCCGGTGCGATGGCCGAACGCGAGCAGGCTGATACCGGCGGCCGCAAGGCGGCGTAGTCGCCTCAGCCTCGGAGGACAGGCTGCCCTCCGCGATCACAGGGCAGCCTGCCTCCAGAGCTGTACGCCCAGGGCCGCCGGCCCGACCCTCTCACCCGGGGGAGTTCGACCAGGCCGGGCCGACGGCTGTCCCTTGCGAGGACACGCCATGGTGCAAGCCGAAGCCGCATCGGTCAATTCCGGTGCTAGCCCGGTACGCCGAGCGGCCCCTCATGCGACTGCGCCGACGAGGCCGCGCCGCGATCGACCGTCAAAAACGATCCCGGTGCTGCTCTTTTGGCGCTCAGCCGCTTGGCTGATCGCAAGACGTTCGTGAAGCGATACGATTAATCGAGCGTTAAGTGACCGCGAAACGCAAACATTTCTCGAGGATCGTCGCGCGGCGTCACAGGCACCAAGTCTTCGTACGAAGGCACGTAGGCGCACCAGCCACATACGCCCCTGTCGGCCGCCTTCGGCGCGTTCCACTGCGAGCAGTGCGGGCAAACCTTCACGACGATACGGGTGCCGTGAACGAATGCGAGACCGCGACCACGGAAGGTCGCCTGACCCTGTGGAAGGTTCTTGGACATGATCCTGTCATCGGCACCACCACCGTCCGAAGTCAACGCTCGGGACGCGTTCGTCCGCAGCCGCACGGAGCATTTCGTCGGCCGGCTTGGTCGTTGGACGACTGGTCGGACCAAACCGGTGCTTCGGCAGCGATACTGTTCGTCCACGCCGGAAACGGCAGATCACCAGGAGATTGCGCGGGGTCAAACCGCTGTTTCGACAGCCGTGTTAAGTTGCCGTTGACCACGATCGCGCTGCAACGCAACACATTGCGGAGCCTCGGCGTACTTCCTCATGACCAACGAACGCGACCCCTTGGTTCGATCGACGTCTCGGCCGCACGGCAAACTGGACGGCCTGCCTCAACCGGAATTCGTTGCGGCCTGGAAGGCCCTCGTCGGTGAGCCGCCTGCGGCGATGCTCGACAGCCGGTCTGACATGATCCGGCTTCTCGTGGAGAGCATACCGATTGTCGGAACGATGAGCGAGGAAGTCGGGCGCACATCACCGCTGCCCGATTGAGACTGGTTCACCCCTCCGCTCAGACGTGCCGTCAATCGCGCTGAAGCCAGTCGAACGCGCCCGCACGACGGCGTGACGATCGCCTCCGACCTCACGATGTCAAGGTGGACAGATCGCGTAGGCAGAGATCGACAGCCTGGACCAGTTGCTCGGCAGACGTGATCGTCGCCGGATCCTGAGACATCGCGATCACACTCTCCTTGAGCGTGCGAAACGCCTTGAGACGTGTCGCCGGATCGATTCCGCGTGTGACGGCCGATCGCACAAGTCCTCGTACGAGTTCGCGCGCCAGAGGCTCGCCGAGGTCGAGGGTGGTCCGATGCGTGCCGGCCGGTCCGCAAGAGCGAGCGGTGCTGTCAACGCGGTTCAGGTCATGCTCACCACAAAGCGACTGCATCGATGCTTTAAGTTCACTCTGTCGTGTCCGAACCGGAACGACACTAGGTCGAGTGGTTGTGCAATGCCAAGCCGGTGTGCTCGTTAACCCACTCGCGATTGCCTCCGGATCCTTCGAGCCGATAGAGCCCGGCCAAGAGCGCTCAGGGCGCGCGAGGACCGGATCGGAGAGAGCGGGCATGCCAAACACGCTCGGCCTCAACCGCACGATCGGCGGGGCGATCGGCATCATCGCGCTGGTCTCGCTGCTCAGCAGCGGCGCGGTCCTGCTCACCGGCAACGAGCGGCGTGAGGCGACCGATGCCCTCGAGCGCTCGAATCAGGTGATCCGCGGCCTCGAGAGCTTTCGCGCCGCCATGCTCAATCAGGAGATCGGCTTGCGCGGCTACCTGATCACCGGGCGCGAGAGCAGCCTGGAGCCCTACAGGGATGGTCGTCCGGCCCTCGACGAAGCCATCAGCCGGTTGCGGTCCGTGATCGGCAACGGCCCCGAGCGGACGCGCCTGCTGAACGAAGCCGAGAGCGCTGCACGGGATTGGCAGACGAACATCGGCGAGGCGGCCATACGGTTGGCGGCCGATCCAGCGACGCGGCGGGACGGGGTCCGCATCGAGGTCGAAGGCCGCGGCAAGCAGTTCTTCGATACCCTGCGCGCGCGGCTCTCCGGCATCGAGAGCTTGGTGGAGAGTGCCCGAGCCCGACGCAACGCCGAGGTCGCGCGCGCCGAGCGCCGCGAAAGCATGGCGCTCTGGGGTGGGACCCTGATCACGCTGCTGATCTGCCTCGCAATCGGCATCGCGATCCGTCGCCTGATCGTCCAGCCGCTCGTCGCGTGATGAGCTTTGTCGAGCGGATCGGCGCGGGCGACCTCTCGGGCCGGCTCGAAGCCGGTATCGGTGGCGAGGTCGGACGGCTGGCGGCGACGCTGAACGCGATGGTGGCGGGGTTGTCGGACCTCGCGCGCACCAATCGTTCGGCGACCGCGGACCTGACCGCGGCCGCGACCGAGATCCGCGCCTCGGCGCAGGAGCAGGCGGCCTCGGTGGAGCAACAGTTCGCCGCCGTGCAGCAGACGGTGGCGACGGTCGATGAGATCACCCGCTCGGGCGCTCTGGTCACCAAGCGCGCCGGCGAGGTGATCGCCACCGCCCAGGCCACGGCGCAGACGGTCCGTCAGGGCTCACGCGCGGCCACCGACACGGCCAGGGCCATGGACGCGATCCGCGAGCAAGGCGAGGCGGTGGCCAGCAACATCGTCAGCCTGTCGGCGAAGACGCAAGCCGTCGGCGACATCATCGAGAGCGTCAACGACATCTCCGAACGCACGCACCTCTTGGCGCTCAACGCCGCGATCGAGGCGGCGGCGGCCGGCGAGAGCGGCCGCAGCTTCGCGGTGGTAGCCTCGGAGATGAAGCTCCTGGCTGATCAGGCCAAGGCGGCGACCGTTCAGGTCCGCGCGATCCTGGGGGAGATCCAGCGGGGCATCAACACGTCGGTGATGCTGACCGAGGAGGCGGTCAAGCGCGCCGCCGCCGGCAAGACGCGCTCCGACACGACCCAGCAGACCATCGCAGAGATGGCGGCGCGTGGAGGAGAATGTCCAGACCTTTCAGCAGATCGTCGCCTCGACCAACCAGCAGCAGTTGGCGATCGAGCAGGTCATGGCGGCGTTGCAGAACATCCGGCAGGCGAGCCAGCAGACCGCGGCCGGCACGCGGCAGGTCGAGACCGCCTCGGCGAACCTCACGGAGCTGGCCCAGGCGCTGACAGCGCTGGCCGAACGCTATGGCCTTTGAGCGCTAGAGCCCAGTCGAGGCACAAGGATCAGCCCATGTCGGACCCGGATCGGCCGATCACCGAGGGCGAACTGGAACCGCTGCTTAAGGCACTCAGCCGGTTTTTCGAGGGCTCTGGGCCGGCCTTTGAGGCCCTGTTCGATCAGGCGCGTGCCAACTCGATCGTGTGCGCGTTCCTGCTGCGCGAGATGACCAAAGCCGGCCTGATCGAGCCCGAAACGCTCAAGCAGGAGGCGCTCGCGGCCACTGGAACGCTTGAGCCGCCCGGATCCGGCGCGGAGGTCGCTAAGCTGATCACGAGCCTCTTCGGCGGCGAGCCCGCGGAAATCTCGCCACAAGTGGTGCTGCGCGTGATCCAGGGCGGCCTCGGTCAGGCAGCCGAGACGATCACGTCTGAGCAGGCGGACAATCCGGGCGATCCTACGGTGTAGATCGTCTCACCTCCTCTCCCGATAGCTGGCTACGCCCTAGATTGTGTCGAGCATAGCGGGAGAGCCGGTTTGGTGACGCAGAGATGGATCGAGGCGCTGATCGCCGTGAACGAAGATATCGTCGCGTGCGAGCGGCGCTTTCACGACCAGTGCATGCGCGTCGCCAACGTGGCCGAGCACGCACAGGTCGCGGCACGGGACGAGATGCTGCTCACGTCATACATGACGAGCCTCGTCCTGCTGCGAACCCACCGGGACGCCCTTCTCGGAAAGGCGCGGAGCTGCGCTGACAGCCCACCTTGAGAGCCGGCCGTCGACCTTTCGTCGCAATTGTCCCTATCGTCAGGGCACCTCCGAGATCGCGCCCCACAGACGCCCTGTCGTACCCCGCTCTGCATGAACGGCGCTGACAGAACCGACAGTTCTGACAAAAGACCGCGCCGCCCTCAAGCCTCGATCATCTCGCGGATCCGGCTCGCAAGCGTCTCCATGACGAACGGCTTGGTCAGCACGGCCATGCCCGGCTCCAGGTGGCCATTGCCCACCGCCGCGTTCTCGGCGTAGCCGGTGATGAACAGCACCTTGAGATCCGGTCGCTTCACGCGAGCTGCATCCGCCATCTGGCGGCCGTTCATGCCGCCAGGCAGTCCGACATCGGTGACCAGCAGGTCGACCCTGACGTCCGACTGCAAGACCTTGAGACCGGACTGCGCATCTGCTGCCTCGATCGCCGTGTAGCCGAGATCCTCCAGAACCTCGGTGACCAGCATGCGCACGCTCGGCTCGTCATCGGCGATGAGCACGGTCTCACCCTGCTCGGCGCGGGGCGCATCGGCGAGGTCCGGAGCGGCTTCGGCCTCACCCACGTCGCCGTGATGGCGCGGCAGGTACAGGCACACCGTCGTCCCCTGCTCGACCTCCGAGTAGATCCGAACCTGTCCGCCGGATTGCCGGGCAAAGCCGTAGATCATCGACAGCCCGAGCCCGGTACCTTGACCGATCGGCTTCGTCGTGAAGAACGGGTCGAACGCCTTCGCGATGATGTCCGGCGTCATACCGGTGCCGCTGTCGCTGACGCACAGCGACAGGTACTGTCCAGGCGGCAGATCCCGCTCCCGGGCTGCCCGGTCGTCGAGCCAGCGATTGGCGGTCTCGATGGTGATGCGGCCACCGTCCGGCATCGCGTCGCGGGCGTTGATGCACAGGTTCAGCAGCGCGTTCTCGAGCTGCGGCGGGTCGACCAAGGCCGGCCAGAGTCCGCCAGCCCCGACCACTTCGATGTGCACAGACGGACCCACGGTGCGGCGGATCAGGTCTTCCATGCCGTGGATCAGGGCGTTGACGTCGGTCGGCTTGGGGTCGAGCGTCTGTCGGCGCGAGAACGCGAGCAGGCGGTGCGTGAGCGCGGCGGCCCGCTTGGCCGCCCCTTGCGCCGCGCTCATGTAGCGGTCGAGATCCGTCATCCGGCCCTGGCTCATCCGGGCCTGCATCAGCTCCAGCGAGCCCGAGATGCCGGTGAGCAGGTTGTTGAAGTCGTGCGCCAGCCCGCCCGTGAGCTGGCCGACCGCCTCCATCTTCTGCGATTGCCGCAGCGCCTCCTCGGTCGCGGCCAGCGCCTCAGCGGCCTCCTTCTCGGCCTGGATGTCGCGTCCGACCGCGTGGATGAAGCGCGCGTCCGGCACCGCCGTCCAGGACAGCCAGCGGTAGCTGCCATCCTTGGCGCGGTAGCGGTTCTCGAAGCGCAGCGTGGTGATGCCTTCCGAGAGCCGGCCGACCTCGGCGAGCGTCGCCGCCACGTCGTCCGGGTGGACGAGGCCCATGAACGAGCGCCCGACGAGTTCCTCCTCCGGCCAGCCGAACAGGGTCGTCCAGGCCGGGTTGACGGCCTCGATGCGGGCCTGGAAGTCTGCCACCAGCATGACGTCGGTCGAGAGCCGCCACATGCGGTCGCGGTCGCGCGTGCGCTCCTCGACTTGCTGTTCCAGGGTCTCGTTGAGCGCGCGCAGGCGCTCCTCGGCGAGCTTCCGGTGCGTGATGTCGACAGAGGTGCCGACAAGCCCGCTGACAGTGCCCGTCGCATCGGTGAACGGGGCTTTCGTCGACAGCCAGACCCGAGGGATGCCGTCGGGGCTGGTCACCGTCTCCTCGACGATCTCAGGCTGCCTTCGCTCGATGATGCGCCGATCGTTGGCCATCACGGACTCGGCCTGGACCGGGTCGTCCAGGAACTCCAGATCCGTGCGCCCGAGGATCTCCGCGATCGACTTGCCGACGAGCTCGGCCGTGCCGCGGTTGGCCGCGAGCATGCGGCCCTGAAGATCCTTCGCGTAGACCACCCCAGGCACCGCCTCCATCACCGCGGCGAGCAGCGCGTTGGAGTGCACCAACTGCGCCTCGCTCGCGCGCAGTTTCTCGGAGGCTCGCGCGGTCGCCGTGATATCGCGCGACACGGACAGCAACTTCTCAGGGCGGCCCGACGCGCCCTGGATCGGCGTGACGACCACGTCCCACCAGCGCGGCGAACCCTTCAGCGTCGGAGCGGCCCCTTGGAAGCGACCCGTGTCGCCGCGCTTGGCCGCCTCCACGGCCGTAAGCGCCTTGGCGTGATCGTCGCCCTGCCAGAAGTCGAGCCAGCACGCCCCCTCGATCGCGCTGAAATCGTCGACTTCCATCACGCATAGGCCGCCTTCGGACATGAACTCCAGGCGGCCGTCGAGGCTGAGCACCTTGATGCAATCTGCAGAACTGGCGAGGACTCGGCGGTTGAACTCCTCACTCGCGCGCAGGCGCTCCTCAGCGGTGCTGCGCTCGGTCTCGTCGCGTCCAATCTTCAGAAGCCCGATTCCACGAGCTTGCCCGTCGCGCAGAGCGCGAGCGGCACCGCGGATGAAGACGCGGCTGCCGTCCTTCCTGAGATGCCAACGGACGTCCGGTGCGACGCCGTCCGTCATCGCGGTCCCAGCCTCCGCCTGCGGCACAGCGGCGGCCCGGTCCTCCGGCGTGAACAGCACGTCGCCGAGCTGACCGATGATCTCTTCGGCGGTGTAGCCGAACGTGGCCTCCGCCCCGGCCGACCAGCTCGTGATCCGGCGATCCGGATCCATGGTCAGGATGGCGTAATCGGTCGCGGTCTCGATGATGAGCCGCAGCCGCTCCTCACTCGTGCGCAGGCGCTCCTCGGCCTCCCGCCGCTCTGTGATGTCGACGCACGCTCCTGTCATGTACGAGGGGGTGCCGTCTGGATCGCGGAACGTCTTGCCGCGATCGTAGAGCCAGCGAAGGCTGCCGTCGGGGCGCACGACGCGGAACGCCATCTCGAAATCCGCACCGCTCGCCGCACAATCCTCGCAGCGCGCGATCACGCCAGCGCGGTCGTCCGGGTGGACCAGGGCGATGAACTGATCGAGGCTGCGCGCCGTCTCGCCGGGCGTCAGGCCGAACAGCCGGTCGAGGGCCTCGTCCCAATCGAGCGCGTTGGTCCGGATGTTCCAGCGGAAGGTGCCTGTGTCGCTGGCGTCCAGTGCGGCGCGCAGGCGCTCGTCGCTGGCGAACCGAGCCTCACTGTCGCGGATTTCGCTCTCATCGTCCGGCTGCATTTCGGCGGCGACGCGATCGGTGGTATCGGCAAGAATGCAGAGCACGCCCGCCGGGCGGCCGCTCTCGCCGAGAACCGGCGAGGAGTCCAGGTTCATCCAGACCTGCTCGGGCCGCCCGTGCCGATACAGGGTCAGTTCCTGATCCTTGTAGGACAGCGTCTCGCCAGCCAAGCCGACGCGCATGACGTGATCATTGAAGTCGGCGACCTCGGGCCAGCCCTCTCGCACCTTGGAGCCCAGCAACTGCGGGTGCCGGTCGCCGGCGAAGACCGCGTAGGCGTCGTTGTAGATCATGACGCCGTCCCCACCCCAGAGCAGCGCCATCGGCACGTGCGAGAGCAGCACGAGGCCGACGGTAGTTCTCAGGCTTTGGGGCCAAGCCGTGATCGGGCCCAGCGACGTCGCGGCCCAATCGTAGGCTCGAACCCGGTCGCCGCATTGGCCACCGCCTGCGAAGAAGGTGTTGGGCACGTCAAGAGCTTCAGAGATAGACCGGGGCAGAGGCAAGCGCGGGCAGATGCGCGCGCGAAGTGCCGTCGCTCTCGTGTTCATGTCAATCAGCTGCGGCGACGCTGCGCAACGTACGACGTGGACCGGCGCGACAAGGCAGGAAACTGCGGCTCCTCTCGAAGGCTTGATCACGTCATCGTGATGCTGAGGCGCAAGACAACCGCAGATTGAAACAACTTAGATCAATATGTACGCGCGTCCACCAAGGTGCCCATGCACCGATCTATTGCTATTCGCAGAAGCCCAGCAGAGCCTGTTCTCGGGATGGTCGTGCCTTTAACGAAGGCACAACCTTGAAAGCCTAGGGTGAGTTCAAGTTTCGGCGCTGGTCCGAACGCAACGGGTGTGCAGTGTACGCGCCCGAATAGGGAACTCTGCCATGCACCTCGACCGCACCGGATCGGCGACGCGCGCCCGCGTTTCGCGACTGCCGGCACTCTCGTTGCCCGCGCGCGTCAGCCTGCTCAGCACGGTGCTGCTCGTCCTCGCGACGTCGATCCTCGCCGGTCTGCTGCTCGTGCAGATGCGCGCCGCTTTGGAGACGCGCGCCCAGAACAGTCTCGCCAGCAACCTGCGCCTGCTCCAGCAGGGTCTCGCCGACGTAGGCGGGAGCGCGACCTTCAGCGTCCAAGGTGATCGCCTGTACGTGGGCACCCACGCCATCGACGCCGCCGATGCCGCTGTCGATCGCGTGCGCGCGATCATCGGTGGCAGCGCGACCATCTTCCTGGGCGATACCCGGATCGCCACCAACGTGACGAAGGCCGACGGCACTCGCGCGGTCGGGACCAAGCTCGCGCAGGGCGCAGCCTACGATGCCGTCCTGCGCCAGGGCGTGTCGTACCAGGGCGAGGTCGACGTGCTCGGCACGCCCCACTTCGCGCGCTACGAGCGCGATCCGCGACGCATCAGGCAGCGTCATCGGTGTCCTCTACGTCGGCGTGAAGCGCGCCGACTTCCTCGCGAGCATCGACGCTCTCGTCCAGGAAGCGATCATGATCGGGCTGCTCGTCACCGCTGTCGCGGTTGGCGTGCTCTGGCTCTCACTGCGGCGGGCCCTGTCGCCGCTGAAGCAGCTACACGCGGTCATGGGCCGTCTGGCCGAGGGCGATGCCTCGGCGGCCATCCCCGGCACGGACCGGCGTGACGAGATCGGCGCGATGGCGGGGGCCGTTCAGGTGTTCAAGGACAACTTGATCCAGGCACGCCGCCTGGAAGAGGAGACGGCGCTCGCCCGCGCCTCGGCCGAGGAGCAGCGCAAGCTGGGCATGCGCCAGATGGCCCAAGCCTTCGAGCGGTCGGTCGGTGGCATCGTCGGCCTGGTCTCATCGTCGGCGACCGAGTTGCAGTCCACGGCCCAGGCGATGACCGCAACCGCCACACAGACCGCCAGCCAGTCGGCGACGGTCGCGGCCGCCGCCGAAGAGGCGGCCTCGAACGTCAACACCGTGGCCGCTGCCGCCGAGGAACTCGGCTCGTCCGTTCAGGAGATCGGTCGACAGGTTCAGGGCTCGGCCGAACTCGCCCACACTGCCGTGGCAGAGGCCGATCAGACCGCCGGGCTTGTGCAGGCGCTGAGGGCCACCTCCGCCAAGATCGGCGACATGGTCGGGCTGATCACCTCTGTCGCGTCTCAAACCAACCTCCTGGCGCTCAACGCCACGATTGAGGCGGCCCGGGCCGGTGAGGCTGGTCGGGGCTTCGCGGTGGTGGCCACCGAGGTCAAGGCGCTGGCGGCCCAGACCGCGAAGGCCGCCAACGAGATCGCCGGACAAATCGGCGAGATCCAGGGCGTGACCGACCAAGCGGTCAGCGCCATCAGCGGGATCAGCAGCCGGATCCGCGAGATCAACGCCGTAGCCACGAGCATCGCGGCCGCCGTCGAGCAGCAGGGCGCGGCGACCCAAGAGATCGTGCGCAACGTGTCTCAGGCGGCTGCAGGCACAGGTGAGGTGACGAACAACATCGCCGGCGTCGCGGGCGCGGCCGAACAGACAGGCACGGCAGCTAGCCAAGTTCTGGGAGCAGCTTCGGAGTTGTCGCAGCAGTCCGAACATCTCACGGCCGAGGTCGTGCGTTTTCTCGCCTCCGTTCGGGCGGCCTAAAGACCAGTGAGCGGCGGCTCATCCGCCGCTTCCTGCATGTTGGACGGCTCGCTCTCGTGTGCTCACGGGGGGAGGACGGTTTCTTGGTCTCGGCCACAACCTCACTTTCAGCATCCGCCAAAGTTAATCTGAACCACCCCCGGCTAAAGCTGGGGGGCCAGGTGTGCTCTGATCCCGCCTTTCGTGGTCCTCGCTTTCGCGACACGGCCACGGCCTCGCGGAGCTGGTACTCCCCTTTCAACGGGCGACCTACTCCGACGCCCTGACGGACGTGGGGTCGGACAAGGTCCTTCGCGCTCGCGGGTTTGTCTTTGCGGTCAGGGCGCAACAGCAGCACCAACCCGTTCCAATGCACGGCCGGCACCGGTTCGGAGCGGATGATGGCTTCGCCCTTGCCCTCGACACTGGCGAACCGACCGGTGGGCTTGAACCGTGGCCTGCCGCGCTTTCCGAACGCGTACATCTGCACGGCCCTGAAGGCGCGCAGCGAGGTGGTCTGGGTATCGTGGCTAGCGGCGTGATCGCCGATCCAGCAGGCGTCGCCGGCAGCCCTCTGCAAACTTCTGGAGGGAGGCGGAGGTGAAGTCGAGGGGCCTGCGCGACGTTGAAGAGTTCGGCGCTGATCCCGTTAGGGATCAGCTTGCCGTCTGTGCTCTTGCTGAGGAGCTTCGTCATGGAACGAGCCCGCTGCCAGTTCCTGCTCTCGCGCATGAGCGCGAGGCGGGCACCGCAAGGCAGTGCGCGAGCGCCATCAACGCGTTCGGCGTTCACTCCAGAGGAAAGCCTCGAAGGGCACACGGGGTCGACGCGGCGTCGCTGCCGCGCCGTCCTGCAACGGCTGTCGAGCAGGGAGAGGCGCTTTCACGCGGCGGAGAACCACACGATCTCGCGGAGCGTCATCCACGACGCGATCACGCGACGCGCGGGGATCTGCATCGAAGACCTCGCGGGCATTCGCCTGCGCACGCAGGTGTCCCGCGCCTTGCGCTGGGATCACGCCGGCTGGAGTTTCTACCAGCTGCGCGCGTTCCTCACGTACAAGGCGGCGATCGCGGGCGTTCCGCTCCTTGCAGTCGATCCCGCCTGGACGAGCCAATCGTGCTCGCGTTGTGGCTGTCTCGGCGACCGCGAGCGCAAGGTCTTCCGCTGTAATGCGTGCGGCCACCGGGGCCGACGCCGATCGGAACGTGGCCGACAATCT
The DNA here is from genome assembly GCF_023546765.1 of Methylobacterium tardum. Lineage (NCBI taxonomy): Bacteria > Pseudomonadati > Pseudomonadota > Alphaproteobacteria > Hyphomicrobiales > Methylobacteriaceae > Methylobacterium > Methylobacterium tardum. The sequence goes on along the minus strand of NZ_CP097484.1, from coordinate 1,389,201 downwards.
GCGTCTGATGGGGATGTCCGTAACGCATTATCGAGGTCCGTGTTGTCCCCTTCCAAAAGGGACCGTGCAGGGCTCCTGAAAGCCCCTCCCTTTAGGGAGGGGAACTAACCATGGGGGTGACCGATGGCGCTGAGCGAGTTTGATGTCCTCGGCGAGGAGGTCAGCGACGAAGAAACCGGCGAGATCCTCAAGAAGGGCGACCCCCGCCGCTCCCTGGTTCGATATCAACCTAACGGCGGCGAGCTATTCGTCAGTGCCAGGATCAGCCTCCCGCTCCTGAAGACTGCAGCTTCTCGTCCCGTCCTGCTTCTCATGCCCTCCTCCCGCGAGGACGAGGTGCTCAGACCCAGCAATCCTGCGCTGAGGGCAGCGGGCGGCTGGGATCTGCTGACCCCTGAAGGATCACGGCGGAACTGGAGGCTTTTGGAACGCATCTGTGAGGATCTGACGAAGGCGTCCGTGCCCGCCTGCTACCTGGCTGAGCAGCACGGCGCAAACCGGCGCGACTTCTACTTCGTTACGGAGGACGTGGCCGGTGTGGAGCGCATCGCCTACGCTGCGGCGGAAGCATTGTTCTTCCCGCTGGCGATCGAGCGGCGGTGCTTGGCCGAGGTCGCTCCGATCATTGTTCCGACAGAGGTAATCGGTGAACTTGACCTCGATGTCTCAGACGACGCCCGCATCCGACCGACACGGTTCGAGTTCTGGGGCGCGGACGCCTCTTTGGCGAAGCTCCGGTCCGAGCTTGAGCAGCGCGGCTACCAGTACATCGGGTTCGATCCGGGCATGAGGGAAATGCGGATGGCCAAGCCAGTGCCAATCGATGGACCCGGCTTCCTGGCGGTGCTGAAGGAGATCGCGTCCCTGGCTCGCTCGCTTGGCTGCAGCTACCGGGGTACGGAAACCGTAGGGGGCTCGGCCCAGTTCGCGCTCGATCGGCCCCTGCCCGACCGCTACGCCGCCAAAGCCGGCGTCCTCGGGCGGCTCTTCGAAAGATGGCGACGGTAGCTGGTTGCCTTTCTGCCAGCGGTGGGCCGATTGGAGCGGCTTGCTCGGCCGCAAGCGGACTTTGGCGAAGCGTCTAGTGTGGTGCTTCGGAGTAGCCCTCTAGTTCGACGCAGCCATATCGGAGGCGTCGGTCATGTCAGAGGTCGATACAGCTGCGACCCGTTAGTCGATTTTCAAAGAGCGGTAGCAGGAACGTCTCCGTCTGGGGCGGCCCACAGTGCTCCTTCGGCCCGGCTCCGAACTTTCAACGAAACCTGCCACAAGTCGCCTCTCGCCGCAGGTGATCAGCACCTGATTTGGGCTACTAGGTTCCGGTCAACGCGGCCAGCGTACCATTCGATGATCTGGCGTAATCTTACCCGAGCTCGCCGACTTGATTTGCCTTATAAGCTCGAGTGCCCGGAGGACATCAATCTGGAACGCACGCTACCGAGCCGGTGTGAGTTTTACGCTGTACTATGAACGACGCAGTCCCCAAAGGCCGCAGTGAGGTCGAACGGTTCTTCGGGATTTGGTTGATCGGCGAGTCTCCGCTTCAACTCGTGCCGCGACATAGGTCTGCCGAGATGGTAGCCTTGAAATAGATCCACGCCAAAGGATGATACGAGTTCGATCTGCCGCGCCTCTTCCACGCCTTCGGACGATGGGCCTCTGGGAACAGTTCCCGACCAGATCGATGATGTTCTTAAGCAATTTCGCACCGCGGGGCGTGTCGCAGCTCTGTACGAAGAAACGGTCGATCTTGACCATATCGAAGCGAAGCTCGCTCAGGCACGTAAGGCCCGCGAATCCCGTCCCGAAGTCGTCCAGCCAGACGCGGATCCCACTCTCGGAGAGCCGATCCATCAACCTGGCGACCTCCGGGTTGCCGCTGATCTGCCCGCTTTCGGTGATCTCCAGGGCAAGACGCGACGGTGCGATGCCGGCCGCCCGGACGACCGCCTCGACGGTGCCGACGAAGTCCGGGTCGCCGATCTGTCGCGCGGACACGTTCACGCTGACGATCGGGAGGGCAGGCTCGCTCGCGAGCAGGTCGCAAGCCTCGCGCAGTATCCATGCGCCCATCTCGAGAATGACTCCCGTGCGCTCGGCGACGGGAATGAACGCCTCCGGCGAGATCGCGCGACCTTCGGCATCCTTGAGCCGCATGAGCGCCTCCGCGGCCCAGATGCGACCGGTCGATACGTCGACGATGGGCTGGAAGACCGCGGAGATACGCCCGTCGGCGACCGCCGATCGAAGCGTCTCGGCACCGAGATCGTCACCTTCAGCGCCATGGAGCATTCGCGCGTTGAAGACCCGCGCGCGGTTACGGCCTTCCTCCTTAGCGACGTAGAGGGCGAGATCGGCTGCGGTCACCGTGCGCTCGGGCTTGTCGCCCGCGGCATCCGCCGAGAACGCCGCCCCAATGCTCACCGTCACGGTCGAAAGGGCATCGCGCCGCGCGGCATGTGGGATCTGCAACGCCTCGACGGCCTGACGGACCTCCTCGGCGAAAGCGAGGACCTGTTCGGTCGAGGTGGCCGGGAAAAGGGCGGCGAACTCCTCGCCGCCGAATCGACCCAGGGCGTACCGTCTCCGGTCGGCCGCGCTCCGCATGACCTCACCCAGCGCGGCGAGGCACCGGTCGCCCTGCTGATGCCCATAGCGGTCGTTGTAAAGCTTGAAGAAATCGACGTCGATCAGGAGCATGCCGAACGTCTGACCCGAAGTCGTCTTGGCGAGCCAGAGTTCCTGCAGGACGCCGTCGATGGCACGTCGGTTCGACAATCCGGTCAAGACGTCGGTCGTGGACAGCCGGAAAAGCTCCTCCCCGCGTAACACGATCTCTCGTTGCCGCAACTCCGCGCGGCAGGCGTTCAGATATACGCGATAGCGCTCGCGATTGTACTTGAAGTTCAAAAACATCGTGAGCAGGAAGCTCAAAACGTAAAGCGAACCGAAGCAAATGACGTAAATTGTGCTATCAGAAAATATCGTGGCCCAGATTAGGAAGGTAGTTGTAATCAAGCCGGACGAAATTAGAGCAAATTCGGAGCTGAGATTGAAAAACAGGTTGGCGACCAGCATGAAGATCAGGCCGTACCCTGCATAGTAGAGGATCGCGTTCGCGTCGGAGCTCTGTGCCGCGAGGAGCAGCCATGCCACGAAGCCAACGTAGATACCGAGGCAGCACTGAAGCTCCAGAATGCGCGTGGCGACGCCACGACGGACCTGCGCCACGATCCCGATGACGTAGGCACCACCAATCAGGACGCGCAACGCCATGAGGTACGGGAGCATGTCGCTGATGAGGAGCGCGTCCATCGCGCCGAACGCGATGTAGAGCATGCCTACGAGCTGACACGCCCGGCCCATCTCCTCGCGCGTAGAGTGCGCGTGTTGCGCCTTGAATGCCTCGTGCAGGATCGACGAACGGCGTTGGAACCAACGCTTGCCGATTTCGCAGTCGAGTTGGTCGAGCGTTGCGGTACTCATCTCGGACATGCCTCACGCGGCATCGATACCAGCGGCACGTCCCGAAATTCTTAATGCCGCCTGTGGCGCATCGACCGATAGCTGCGCGTCCGACGCTCAGCACGACGGGTCAGGCCGGTGATCGGGCAAGCCCTGCGAGGGCGGCCGGCAAGCCCTGATGGCGCATCGTCGGATGTGTGCAGCCGATGATGCGATCAAGGATGAACAAACGGGCGCTCTGGTCCGGTAGGGTCATACATAGGCATGGGATCCTTCGCGCTCCGCACGCTTCAGCAACCCCCTAGACAAAGCTTAACCATTCGTTAAGCTTAACCATAAGCCGTGGATGCGTTCCGGCGTCGGGACTCAGGGGTGGTTAAGCATGTCGGGTGGGCAACTTTCACTATCCCGCGAGCGCGATCGCTTGCATGGTTTTGTGTCGCTCAGGGAGTTCGAGCGATCGCGCGGCGATGTCAGCCAGATCCCGGCGGAGATTCCCGAGGAACTCTACCCGGTCGTAGCGGACGACGTCGGGCGAGCCCTAACCAACCTTCTCGGACTTGCGCAGCCGGGGAACTACGCGAGGCTGACGAGCGCCGTCATCGATCTACTCGGAGCCTTGAAGGAGGCGTTCGGCGATCGGGCGTGGCGGGAGGCAGTCCTGCCGGCCGCCCGTGCACACGCCCTCGCCGGCCTCGTGCACGAATGTCCGTTCACGCGGCACTCCTTCATGCAGCCGCGCGGATACCCCGGGGATGCCGGGCTGCTGGACTTCGTCTACCGCCATCCCGCCGCGCGGCTCGCGCAAGAGGCAGCGACCGATGCCGGGCGGACGGTCATGACCTTCACCGTCGACGTGACGGCCTGCGAGGCGGTGCGCCATCGCCGGTCCATCCTGGCCGCGAAGATTGACGAGACCGCAGCCCGCTGCGACATGCCGGCGATCCTGGCGGTCGCCAGCGGCCACCTCCGCGAGGCGGAACTGAGCGTGGCCTTGAGGGAGGGGCGTGTCGGACGTCTGCTCGCGACCGACCAAGACCCGGTCAGCCTGTCGACCGTCGACGGCTACCGGGCGTCGATTTCCGATGCGATCGAGACTAGGCAGGTAACCGTCCGCAACATCCTCGCGGGCAAGGCAGACCTGGGGCGCTTCGACCTCATCTACGCTGCCGGCCTCTACGATTACCTCGATGCCAGGGTGGCCGCGCGCCTGACGCGGATCCTCTTCGACCAGCTCAACGACGGCGGCCGACTCGTCATCCCGAACTTCCTCTGGGGTGTTCCCGAGGAGGCCTACATGGAAGTGTACATGGATTGGTACCTTCTGTACCGCTCCCGCGACGAGATCGAGCGCTTCGCCCAGGATCTTGAGCCCTCGGCGGTCCGAAAGACGACCTACACGGAAGATGCTGCGGGCGTCATCGGCTACCTCGAGCTCGAGCGCGTGTAGGGTGTCATTGCTTCGGTTGGGGGCAGCGTCACCTTAGAAAAGGCTTTGAAGGCCGTCTGTTCAATACGAAGCGCGGCCCGTGGCTGGCCTCTGGCAGGGCACCTACGACTGCTTGAGGCTGCACGCGTCCTGGAGCTAGCGGCCGCGCATGCCCGTCGCCCTCCCACGCTTACGCTTTCAACCACCAGGGGCATCCGTTACGCAGGAGCCTCGCAATTTCCCTCATCCCATACATTGGTCAGCACATAGGACTGTCCACCATGAGCAATTGATGTTGCGAAACTGATACTTGCCCTGATGGCAGATGTGGTCGCGACCCTTGTCGCTCTGCGGCTTGTCTGGTCTCATCTGCATGTCACGATCGGTCTGGTTTCAGAGCCGGACAGCCCTCTACGACTCGGGCGTTTTGACCGGCAACGCGTCCAACATCTCAACCAGCTTACGGACTTCCTGGACAAGTCGGTCGAGCTTTGCCATGGCAACGCGCGCCTCGGAGATTTCTGGGTGGTTCGACTCAAGGTCAACACTCAGAACGCGGACATTTTCACTCAACGTCTGCGCGAGCCGATCGAGGGAATGCGCGAGCATTCGCATGTGCGGAATGCGCGAGCCGAGATCCCGCCCTTCTGTCGCCGCAGCTGCCAGCAAATTGCTGATGTGGCTTGTGCCCGCGGCACTTAGATCGACAGGAAGCACTCGGAGTTCGGCCATTTTTCCCTCCTCGGGAACTCGGGCGCAAGACGGGCACATCACACCACGGTAGTATCAGGCGCTACAAAGGCGCTCTGCCACCCCAGGCGACTGAAGAATGGGCGTGTCGTCAGCGGTCTGAGACACGCTAAACCAAGGCGCTGAGGCTCCGGCTGATATCAGCCATACCGGCTGATGCGACTTGCATGTTCGCCGAGATTTCGCCCGTTGCCGCGCTCTGCTGCTCGATCGCCGCGGCTGCTCCCGAGACGAAGTCCTGCACCGATCCGACCGCCTCGCTGATCGCCGCCAGAGTCTGCACCACCTCCGCCGACACGTCCTGCATCGCCGCGATCTCCTCCGAGATGCGAACCGTGGCGGTCGTGGTCTGTGTGGCCAACGCCTTGACCTCGTTGGCCACGATCGCGAACCCCTTGCCCGCCTCACCTGCCCGCGCCGACTCGATGGTCGCGTTCAGCGCCAGCAGATTGATCTGCTCGGCCGTCTTGCTGATCAATTGCACCACCCCATCCATCGCTTCCGTGGCCTTGTGCAACTGCACGGTCGAGCGGTCCGCACTCAGGGCATGGCCGTGGATCACGTCCACCGCCTGCTTAGAGCGGCTCATCGATACCGTGATCTCGGCCACCGACGCGGTCATCTCCTCGGCCGCAGCCGCCACCGCCTGTACGTTCGCCGCCGTCTTCTGGGCCGCCTCCAAGGCTGCCGCGCGGGCGCGGACATTCTCGGTGATGTCGGTGGCGTACTTGACCACCTTGAATGGGCGACCGGACATGTCGCAGATTGGATTGTAGGTCGCTTGGATCCAGACCTCACGCCCGTTCTTGCCGACCCGCGAGAATGCGGCCGAGTGGAACTCGCCCCGCCGCAGCTTCTGCCAGAACTCCTGGTACTCGCGGCTAGCCGCGTAGGCTCGCTCGACGAATATCTGATGGTGCTGGCCCTGAATCTCATTGAACCGGTAGCCCATCGCGTCGAGAAAGTTGTCGTTGGCGTCCAGGATCGTGCCGTCCATGGCGAAGTGGATCACGGCCTGCGCCTTGTTGATCGCGTCGATCTGGCCGGAGAAGTCGGCATTCTTGAGCTTCTCGGCCGTGACGTCGGTGGCGTATTTGACGACCTTGAACGGGCGACCATTCATGTCGAAGATCGGGTTGTAGCTGGCCTGCAACCAGATCTCCCGCCCGCCCTTGGCGAAGCGGCGGAACTCCGCGTTCTGGTGTAGGCCGCGACCGAGCTTCTGCCAGAAACTGGCGTACTCCCAGCCTTTGGCCTCTTCAGGAGCGACGAACATCGCGTGATGCTGGCCGACGACCTCGGCCCGGTCATAGCCGACCGCTTTGAGGAAGTTGTCGTTGGCGTCCAGGATCGTGCCGTCCATGGCGAAGTGGATCACGGCCTGCGCCTTGTTGATCGCGTCGATCTGGCCGGAGAAGTCGGCGGCCTGCATCTTCTGCGCGGTCACGTCGGTGGCGCACTTCATCACCCGGATGGGCTTGCCCGCCTCATCGAGGATCGGGTTGTAGGTCGCCTGTATCCAGACCTCCCGGCCGCCCTTGGCCAAGCGCCGGTACTCGGCGGACTGGAACTGGCCGCGACGCAGCGTGGCCCAGAACTCGGCGTAGGCTTTGCTCTCGGCCTCGCCCTTGTCCATGAACATGGCGTGGTGCTTGCCCACGACCTCGTCCAACTCGTAGCCCATGGCGGCGAGGAAGTTGGCGTTGGCTTGGAGGATCGTGCCGTCCATCGCGAACTCGATCGTGGCCAGCGACTTGCTGAGCGCCGCGAGCTTGGCCTCCAGCGTGGCGCGGCTGAGCTTGGGAGCTGCTTCCGACTTCTTGTTCAGGCGTAAGCCTGAAGGGCGGGCGCTCGCAAACAGCTTCAGCATGGCGCTTCGGGTCCGAATATTGCAGAGACTGGCCGCTCGCCGAGCAGCATGGCAGTCGACTAAGATCAAGCTGCCGGCCAAAGCCTAAATTTTTCCTAACCATGTTGAGTACACAACATAGGTTACATTGCGGCAGAGCGCCTAAAACCCGAGGTTGTGCTGGCTCGGTTTCTCAATCTTCCATTGCTGAGGCTGGGAAATCGCAATCGCGATCCACTGGCCTTGTCCTGCGTCGAACTCGTCGCACCCAAGCGATGCTTTTGGCGCGGAGATCGACCGCGACACCAATGCCGCGATCGACCTCCGGGCTGTGTCCCCTGGCGTGGTGTAGCTTCGGCGTGGCCACCACGATCACCGGCTTGGGCCGGATTGATCAGGCTGCCAGGGTCGGCAGGCTGACGAGGGGATCATCGCCGATCGGGGCGATGCTTTCCAGGGTGATGTAGCGGGAGCGCTGGACGGCCCACTCGTCGTTCTGTTCCAGCAGGATCGCGCCGACGAGGCGTGTGATGGCCGCCTCGTTGGGGAAGATGCCGACCACCTCGGTCCGGCGCTTGATCTCGCCGTTGAGGCGTTCCAGCGGGTTCGTGGAGTGCAGCTTGACCCGATGCTGGGTGGGGAAGCCCATGTAGGCCAGCACGTCCGGCTCAGCCTCGTCCATCAGCGCGGCGAGCTTGGGGACCTTCGGCCGGAGCTGATCAGCCACGCGCCGCCACTGCTGACGGGCCGCCTCGGCATCGTGCCTCGAGCAAATGCCGTGGCGATGAAGGCGGAGACGACACGCCGCCCGCTGCGTCCGGCATGGGCGAGCACGTTGCGCATGAAGTGGACGCGGCAACGCTGCCAGGTCGCGTTCATCACCTTGGCCACCGACGCCTTGATGCCCTCGTGGGCGTCCGAGATCACCAGCTTGACCCCGCGCAGGCCGCGCCGCGCCAGCTTGCGGAGAAAGTCCGTCCAGAACGTCTCGGCCTCGGACGGGCCGACATCCATGCCGAGCACCTCGCGACGGCCGTCAACGTTGACGCCCACCGCCACGATTACGGCGACAGAGACGATACGGCCGTCCTGGCGCACCTTCACGTAGGTCGCATCGATCCAGAGGTAGGGCCACTCGCCCTCGATGGGCCGGGCGAGGAACGCGCCCACGCGCTCGTCGATCTCCTGGCAGAGCCGGCTGACTTGGCTCTTCGACGCGCCTGTGCCGCCCATGGCTTGGACGAGGTCATCGACCGAGCGGGTCGAGATGCCCTGGATGTAGGCCTCCTGGATCACAGCCGTGAGCGCCTTCTCGGCCATCCGGCGCGGCTCTAGGAAGCCTGGGAAGTAGCTGCCCTTACGCAGCTTCGGAATGCGCAGTTCGACCGTGCCGGCCCGCGTCTGCCAATCCCGGTCACGGGTCACCGTTGCGCTGGACCAGCCGCTCGGCGCTCTTTTCGCCGTGGGCCGCGCCGGTCAGGCCACCGACCTCCAGCTCCATCAGGCGTTTGGCCGCAAAGCCGATCATCTCGCGCAGCAGATCGGCGTCGGCGCTCTTCTCCATCAGCCCGCGCAGGGCCATCATCTCGTCGGTCATCGAGGGTCTCTCGGGTTCGAGGTTGGTGCTCGCAACCCGACCCTACCCGGCAACCGCCGATGACCACCCCGCGAGAGATCCCGCCTGCTACAGCGCTGTCAAGGGCGCGCAGGCGGGCTCTCCCGCTACCGGCGAGCTACACCACCTCCAGGGACACGACCGACCTCCGCGAACGCGCGGTTCTCAAACGTGACAACTCCGCCTGCTGAAGCAGGCGGCTTCTCAGGACAGCTCCGCGGCAACCCGCCCGCTTAAGTCCTGAAGGCACGATATCCCGGCCCTATCCGAAGGCCCGTCGATGCACGATCTTGGCCGCGGCAACGTCACGGTCCAGCACACAGCCACAGGTGCAGCGGTGCTGGCGTTCCTTGAGCGCCTTCGGCTTGATCGCGCCACAGGACGGGCACGTCTGCGATGTGCCGCGCGGATCGACCAGCACGACTTCGGCTCCGGCACTTGCAGCCTTGAACCGGACGAACTGAACGAGCGTGCTCCACGCGGCGTCATGAACGGACCGGGCCAGCATACCTTTCTTGAGCCCAGTCAGATTGAGATCTTCAAACGCGATGCCTTGGTACCGTGACACCAGGGACCGCGAGAGCTTGTGCAGGTGATCGCGCCGCTGTCGCGCGATCTTCGCAGACGCCGCCGCCAATCGGGCCTTGGCCTTTAGGCGGCGGCGACTGCCGCGCTGGCAGCGTGCGAGCGCGCGTTGGCGGCGTCGCTGAGCCGTGTGCGCCCGGCGAGCATAGCGCGGAGCCGGGATGATCTCTCCGTCGCTGGTTGCGACTAAGCTGTTCAGCCCAAGATCGATGCCGACGGTGCCGGTACCGCAAGCGTCGGCAAAGGCGGCTTCGACCGAGAACACGACGTACCATTTGCCCTGCTGGCGCGTCACGATCGCGGTGGCGATCGTCGCGTCTTTCGGCAGTTTGCGGTGCCAGACGGCTTTGATCCCGCCCGGCACACCGACGATGCCGAGGCGACCATCTTTCCTCAGGCTCAGCCCGTCGCCGAAGCGGAACGTGGCGGCGTGGTAGCGGGCCGCAGCGCGAAAGCGAGGAAACCCGTATCCGCGCTTGAAGAAGGCAGCGTAGGCCTGCTGGAGGCGGCGTAGCACCTGCTGCAAGGCAGTGAACGACCAGCGTCCCAGCCCCTCGGGATCGTCAGCGCGGCAGGCTTTAGAGCTGTTCCCGGTCAGGTAGCGACGGCCAAGTCATTCTCGTAGCCGGCTGCGGCGAGGTAGTTGCGGCACTCCTGCGGCGTGAAGCGGGTGAAGGCCTGACGGATCGCCGCCCAGAGATCCGGGATCGTGCGGGCTGCCGTGCTGCGTAGCAGAGCCTTCAGCTTTGCGAAGGCCTGCTCGATCGGGTTGAAATCAGGGCTGTAGGACGGAAGGTAGAGCAGCCGCGCTCCTGCGGCCTCGATCGCATCCTGCACGCCGGCGACCTTGTGGGCTGGCAGGTTGTCCATGACAACGATGTCGCCCGGCTGCAGCACCGGGACCAAGGTGTCGGTGACATAGCTGCAGAAGCACCTGCCGTTCGTGGGGCCGTCCAGCAGCGCGGTGGCACACAGCCCGCTCGTGCGCAGGGCGGCCGTGATGGTCGTGGTTTTGTAGTGGCCGAGTGGGGCTGCAAGCCGGCAGCGCTCGCCGCGTCGGGCCCAGCCGTAGCGGCGCGCCATGTTGGTGGCAGCCGCTGTTTCGTCCAGGAACACCAGCCGGTCCGGATCGAGCTCGGGCTGGGCCTCGAACCAAGCCGCGCGGGCCGCTCTTACGTCGTCACGCTCCTGCTCAGCTGCATACGTCGCCCCCTTTTCCAGGTGATCGCGTGTCGCTGGAAGAAGCGCGACAGGCCGCTTGTGCTGGTCTGGACGCCCTGCTCAGCCAGTCGGTCGCGCAGCTCGCGCAGGAAGAGACGCGGCTCCTGTTCGGAAGTCGCCAGGATCAGTGCGGCATGCGCCTCGATGCGCTGCGAGGTGTGATCGCCGCCCATCGGCTTGGGCGCGACATGGCCCTCTTGGTGCGAGCGCTGCGACCAGCGGCTGGCGCTGGACACGCTGACCCCAAAGCGAGCTGCGGCTCGGTGGCACGAGGCCCCTGCCGCCACGGCAGCCACGACACGCTCGCGTAAGTCGACCGACAGAGGTGAAGGCATCGGCATGCTCCTTCACCCGTCAACGCGCCAGCCGCTAACCCGTCGCAATCCGCCCGGGACCGGCTCTAAGTTCATTTGCCTGCTGGGCGTAGCCCAGGCTGACACGTCGACGGCGGAACGCCTCAATGTGCTGCTGGAGCCCTGCGTTGTACAGGCCACAGAAGTCCCGCAGCATGGCGTCGAGCGCCACGACCTGCGCGCGATTGGGCCGGAGCCGATATTTGTACGATCTCAACGCCACAGGGAGATCGTACCCGATCTGTTCTCAGGAGCAATCGCCGAGCCGCGTTCCCCCGTCGCCTAAAGGCGACGGTCCCCTGCTAAACCATTTATGGCTGTCGGGCCGGCGATGACGGCGCGTGAATCGAGCCGCACCTGCGGCCCGAAGCGGGAACTCTCGAGGCGGCCATGATCGCGAACCAGGCGATCATGGCCGGGAGATGCCCCTGCGTTCACGCAGGGGAGTCGGTCACAACCGGCGTTGCATGGGCGTGAGGTTCAGACCGGTGATGGTCGGGTGGACGGCACCCATGCGCCCGCCGAACCACGAGGCTACAGCGCCGAGCACCAGCGCGAAGAACCCGAACAGGGCACCGCGCGAGACGGCCTTGCGCGTCAACTCGGCCGCCTGCTTCGCCTGCTCCTTGGCGCTGTCGGCCGCTTGACGGTACTGCTGCTCGTACTGCTGCACTTGACCCTTCGCCTGATCGACCGGGATGTTCTGCGCCTTGGCCAGAGCCTCCGCCGCACGGTTGCGCGCCGCCTCAGCCTGAGCTTGGTCACCGGTGACGGCGGCGCGCACCGCGGCCACGGCCGCATCCTTCGCGGCCGCCGGATCCTGGCCAGCGGAAGCCCCGCGAACCGACTGCTCAATGGAGGAGAACGGGTCGCTCACCTTCGAGAGGGATGGCGCGGCCGTTTGCGCGGCGGTCTGAACCGCGCCGCCGGCCGTGTGGGCCAGACCGCCGGCCACACTGCTGAGCGAGTTGAAGGCACCGCCGAGCACACCGCCGACCGTGGAGGACAGCAGGTAGAAGATGACCAGCGTGGTGAAGGCCCAGGCCGTCAGCCCATGCCAGGCGGCGGTGTTCTCCTTCGGCTTGCCCGAGAGGCGGCCTGCCGCGTAGGCACCGGCGAAGGAGGCGATCACGCCGGAGAGCGTCCACCAGAGGCCGGCACCGATGGAGAAGGTTTGCGCGGAGGGATTGTCGCCACCTGCCGCGGAAAGTGAAGCTGCCCCGATGCCAAGCCCCAGGAGGTTGAGGAGCAGCTGTACGACCAGGGCGACCACGACGCCTGCGAGCACCGCGCCCCAGGATATCCGGTTCAGCATGATCGAGCGCGCGTCCTCGCCCGGCGTGATGGGGCTGGTATGAGGCGCGTCATGGTCACCCAAGTCGCGCGGTGTTTCGGGGCGTAAATTGTCAGTCATGAGAGTTTCCGGAAAGCGATGCTTGAGCAGGCAAGATGGCACAATGCCGAAACGATAACCGGGGTATTGGGTGCCGGTTCGCTGCAGTCAAAGAAAATATCTGCTCCACGTCGAGATCGGAAGGTTCGACAAGAGTTCGGTTCGACGCCGGATGCGAGAAGCGGCGAGTTTCGCTTGGTCAACGTATGTACGATCAGAGCGCTTATTGGCTCGGCAGCACGCCCGTGACTCGGCATCAATCCATACGGCGCTGTAACTTTCCCGAAGAGATCTGCGGAACCGGTACAAAAAGACCTACATACCCGGTTAGAAACAACCAAAAAAAGATCGAGGAACCGGTTCGCTACAACCGACTTGACGGGACAAATGCGCCTCCGGCACGCATTGCCGGAGGCGCAGCACTCCAGGGCGTCGATGCACCATGTCCGCTAAGCAACCGCCTCCGCATGCGCGCGGGTCGCTGAAGGAAGCGCTCGGCAAGATCACCGGTGACCCCGAGGTTGAGGCGCAGGGCCGGGCCGAGAAGCATGGCGTGCGCGGCGCTCCCGAGCCCGCAAAAGTCCCCGGGCGGGCTGCGAGGACAGGCCGGCAGCCCGTTTAGCCTAGAGCGTCCGCCCCGCATTATCACATCGATTTACTCCACCGGCTGGCCGGGCCTGGTCCGCTTCGTCTCGCTTGCGGGAACGTTCTGCAGCCAGCCGTCCAATCGGATACGCCCACGAGGTTGCCATGATCAGTGAAGACACCTCGCCGAGTGCGCCCGGTCACTTCGACCTGGCGTGGTGCAGCCAATGAGCGGTCCGCCGGACAACGCCGAGGGCGTTGCCTCGGTCCGCGGGAAGTCCGACCGGAGTGGTCCTGCGGCCGAGCCCCATACCGTCGACCCTGGCCCCGGGTCTGAGCTCGTCATCCCGGTCGCCGAGGAACGCGCCCGGATCGACAAGCGCGTCGTGGAGACCGGCCGCGTTCGTGTCAGCACGCACACCGAGACCACCGAGCAGGTCCTGCGCGAGAGCCTGCGCAGCGATGCGGTGGGCGTCACCCGGGTGTCTGTGAACCGCACGCTGGCCGAGGGCGAAGCCGTCCCGGTCGCACGTACCGAAGGCGGGGTGACGATCATCCCCGTCCTCGAGGAGATCCTCGTCGCCGAGAAGCGGCTCGTCCTGAAGGAAGAGGTGCACATCCGTCGGACAACGTCGGGTGAGGACGTCGAGGTTCCGGTGACGCTGCGCAAGCAGCGCGCCGTCGCCGAACGCCTGTCCGCCGACGGGCATGTCACCAACACAACAGCTTCAACGAGATCCGAGGAGACCTCATCATGACGCAGACGATCACTGCGCTATTCGACAAGCCCGCCGAGGCGCAGGCCGCACAGGCCAAGCTCGTGGCTGCCGGCATCCCGCAATCGGCGATCCGGCTGGTCCAGGGTGCGCAGACGGCGCGTACAAGCGGCTCGTATGACTACCAGCGCGACGAGGGCGGGTTCTGGGGCTCGCTCAAGGAGTTCTTCATGCCCGAGGAGGACCGTTACGCCTACAGCGAGGGTCTGAGCCGCGGCGGTACGTTGCTGACGGTGCAGTCAGATCAAGCCCAGATCGAGACCGCCTACGACATCCTGGAGCAGAGCGGCTCGGTCGATCTCGACCAGCGCGAGGCCTCCTGGCGCAAGGAGGGCTGGAGCGGGTACTCGGCGACGGGCGGCACGACCGCGGCGACTGGTGCAACGGCAGGGACTGCGGGTGCAGCGGCCTACGCCTCCGGTGAGCGCTCCGCGACAGCCACGACCGCGGGCGAAAAGGACTACATCCCGGTCGCCGAGGAACGGCTGAACGTCGGCAAGCGCGTGGCTGAGGCCGGCCGCGTGCGGGTGCGCTCGTACGTCGCCGAGAGGCCGGTCGAGGAGCAGGTCACCCTGCGCGACGAGACCGTTCATGTCGAGCGCCGTCCGGTCGACCGGCCGGTGACGGCGGCTGACGAGGCCCTGTTCGAGAACCGGGTCATCGAGGCGACCGAGATCCGCGAGGAGGCGGTGGTGGCGAAGGAGGCCCGCGTCGTTGAGGAAGTTGGCATCCGCAAGGACGCGACGCAGCATGTCGAGACCATCGCTGACAAGGTGCGGCACACCGAGGTCGAGGTCGAGGATGAGCGCGGCAATGTCAGTCGCACCAGCACGACTGGCACGAACACCGGCACTACGCCGCGCAAGCCTGTCTAATGCCATTTATCGTGCCGCCTAATACTTAACGGATTGGGCGAGCGTTCGAGTGCGCCGTGTGCCGCAAGCTTGGCGGCACACGGCTTCACATCACACGCAATGCCAGAGACCTCGCATGTTCCTGATTCGTACGCTCCTCGTTCTGTTGCCGCTCTTCGCCACGACGCCTGTGCTTGCCCAGACCACGACCACAGGTAGGCCCGCGACCGGGGGTGCCTCGAGCGCGACGTCGGGTGGACAGAACGCCGTGACACGACCCAACACGGATCACGTCCAGGACGGCAAGCCCGGCGGCACTGTCGCGCCCGCGAACGTCAAGCTGGAGAAAGGAGCCAACAGCTTCACCGAGGGCGAGGCAAGGCGGCGGCTTGAGAAAGCCGGCTTCCGCGACGTGAGAGATCTCAAAGAGGATGCGGACGGCATCTGGCGCGGCAGCGCGACGATGGACGGCAAACCGGCCAACATCGGCCTCGACTTCAAGGGCAACGTCGCCGCCGAATAACCCTCGCAGTTCGAAGCAGTTTTCTCCCAATTTTGGAGCTTTTCATGACGGCGCGCACGCTCACCGCATTGTTTGATCGATACGACGAGGCGGCTCAGGCCGTGTCGAAGCTGGAAGCGGCAGGCGTACCGCACGGCGATATAAGCCTGGTCGGCAACAACGCCGACGGCGGCACCGGGGCGGGTACCGCATCCGATCACGCCGCGAGCGGTGCCGGGACGGGCGCGACGATCGGGACCTTGATCGGGGGGGCGCGGGGTTGCTGGCCGGCCTCGGGCTGATGGCCATTCCCGGCGTCGGCCCCGTCGTGGCCGCGGGCTGGCTCGTGGCCACCTTGACGGGAGCGGGCGTCGGTGCGGCCGCAGGTGGGTTGACGGGCTCGCTGACCGGTGCCGGCGTCAGCGAGCAGGATGCCCGGGCCTATGCCGAGGGCGTCCGGCGCGGCGGTACGCTGCTGACGGTCCGCGTGGCTGAGGGCTATTCCGACTCCGCCGTACGCATACTGGAGGAGCACGGGGCGCTCGACCTCGACGCGAGCGCCGAAGGCTGGCGACGCGAGGGTTGGAGTGGCGTAGAGCCGAGCACGGCGGGTGGCGAGACGACGTTAGGCGACCCGGATCCAGCCGTGGGCTCGGCCACTCACAGGGGCGATGCGGGTCGCGGATCGCTGGCCGAGAGCGACACCCGCCTACCCGGTGCCCGACGCGTTCGAATCTACGATCATCCGATCTGAACTAGAGGTCACTCCAGCGGATGCGGCTTGGTCGAAGAACAGGTAAGATTGGTTGACCATTTTGGTTTGGACCTTGATTTCATCGCCTAAGCTTTTCGGTACTTGAGTGATGCACGCGCTGATCGTTTAAGATCAGCGCGTACATCGCCGCCACAGACTCTAGATATGAGTGGAGCTGCAAGTGCATGCAGCTAAGGAGCGGTGTTCCAGGGAAAGCTAAGGGAGCGCCCCCGGCCCTTGCGGCACAATCAGAACAACTCTGCGCATGATAGCTGGTGCTGAAAGCGCGTTGTATCGGCGGGTAGAAGCCATGTGAGATGTAGCAGGCGTCATGCTCGCTCCGAGCACTTATCGGTTTCGAGTTCACACTGAGGTTTGAGAAAAGTAGCGCGTGTGTAAGTTTCCTTTTCGAGATCCGTGTTCCCGGCATTCCAGAAGCGCTGCTGCACGGACAACGGTCGCTCGATATCTCAGCCGGCTTCGCATCCGCGTGTTCTCCGATTGATCATGGTGGATGACGAGCCAATCGGGCAAGATGCCTCACGAGTCGCGCTGGAGTTGAGCCCGATGCAATCCTCCGTGCCCGTGTCGCCGCCCTGCACCTACATGGCAGCATTGACCGAGCTACTCGGTGAGTTCCCGGTCGGACGTGACTGGCGTCAAGAACGGATGTCGGAGCGGTTAGATGAACTCGAGTACGAGGCTCGCTGGAGTGGGGCTCCGGAAACCACCCTGGCTGCGATCCAAGGCGCACGCGTGCTGCTCTTGCTCACGTGATGCCGACTTTCGCCTCCGAGCGTAAGTCTCAGCTCGGGATAGCTCTACCCAACTGCGAAGCAAGTTCGATGATCGTGCAATTCCAGGCGCACCGGAGGCCTACGTCGAAGCTTGTCATTCAAGTACGGACGCCAGCACAGGCGACACTGTAGCCTCGTGCGGTAGCCCAATCTGGCGTTTCCTCCCTTCGACTGAGCCGCCTCTCGCTGAGGCAGCTCCTTTTTGTAAACTCTTCAATTTGCAATGGTGAGGCCTTCCTCAAGGCTGCTTGTGCCGGTCACGGCTGTTTCTTACCGCCGCGCCAGCGACGTGAACACATAATAGCTCAACATTCGACCGGCCTGCTGCGCCGCCTGAACGTCGAAGCCTGGCAGCGGTTCCGATTCTGACATCGTGCCGCTATACATCCACATCTCCGGCCCGATGAACTTGGGCACAGGCCAGTCCTGGCGCACTGCGCAGTGAAGGGCGGGCTTATGACGGTGCATGAAGATATTATAGAGCTTGTGATGGCTCTGATTGTCCATGATTCAGCTTTTGACAGTGAGGTTGCGTTACTTTGGACTGGAGGCGGCTTGGAGGAGTCGAGTCCGGGCAGCCGACGGTTTTCGCGTCTGCGGCCAGCCTTTCGCCGACGGTCGGCCCATCCCGGCCCACGCCTCATTGGATGGGTTTGGAACGTCGGGTTTCACACCGAGGAGAATGCGCATCCGCGCCCTGTCAACGCCCCTGCTCGACCATGACGACCGATGGCGCACCGCCATATGAGGTGGAGTGCGGAGCAGCTCAAGGTGCGATGACGAACGGTGACGGCGTCCTCATCGACCCACCTCGGTCATGATTCGCGTGGAAAAGCGTGGCTATTTGGCCCGCTTTCCAGCAGAGACGCCCGAAGCTCACGCTCCAGACCCTTTGAGCACCGCGTCGAGCTTGGTGGCTAATTGCGGGAGCGTGAACGGCTTGCCGATCAGATGCGTGCCGGCGTCCAGCACGCCATTGTGAACGATGGCGTTGCGTGTGTACCCGGTCATGAACACGACCTTCAGGTCCGGGCGCAGTTTCAGCGCAGCATCCGCCAGCCTGCGCCCATCCATCTCGGGCATGACCACATCCGACAGAAGCAGTGCAACCTCCGGATGATCCGCCAGCAGGCGCAGGGCCACGGCCGCGCCGCTCGCTTCGAGCACACGATAGCCGATCTCGCGCAGCGCCTCGACGGCGAAGCGGCGCACGCCCTCTTCGTCCTCAACGACGAGAACCGCCGTTTTGCCATCCGCCTGCACTGGCGCGGCGGCGTGCGGCTCGGTGATCTCCTCGGTGCCGGTATAGCGTGGTAGGTACAGCTTGACCGTGGTCCCCTGCCCAGCCTCGGAGTACAAGGCGATGTGTCCGCCGGATTGCTTGATGAAGCCGTAAACCTGGCTCAGGCCGAGACCCGTACCCTTACCTTGCTCCTTTGTGGTGAAGAACGGCTCGAAGGCGTTCCTCATCACCTCCGGGCTCATGCCGGTGCCGGTGTCAGTCACCGCCACAAGGACGTACTGCCCCGCTGTGACCTCCACACGGGACGCCGCGTAAGCCTCGTCGAGGTGAGCGTTCGCCGTCTCGATGGTGAGCCGCCCACCTTCAGGCATGGCGTCGCGCGCGTTCACGGCGAGGTTGAGCAACGCGTTCTCCAGCTGGCCTGCATCCACGTGGGTCCGCCACAGGCCGCCGCCGAGCACCGTCTCGATCTGAATCGTCTCCGGGAGCGTGCGCCGCAGCAGTTCGGACAGGCCGGACACGATCTTGTTGGCGTCGAGCGGCTTGGGTTCGAGAGGCTGTCGTCGCGAGAAGGCGAGCAGGCGCTGCGTCAGGTTGGCCGCGCGCGTCGCACCCTCGCGTGCGTTCTCGATCAGGCGGCGCTGGCGCTCGTCGCCGTTCGCCATGCGACGACCGAGAAGATCGAGCGAACCGAGGATGATCTGAAGCAAGTTGTTGAAGTCATGCGCAATGCCACCCGTCAAGCGGCCAATCGCCTCCATCTTCTGCGCCTGCCGAAGCTGCGCTTCCATGTCCTGACGCCGGGCGGCCTCGGCATGCAGGGCTGCCATGGCCATCGCCTCGCGGCGTGTACGCCGCAAGGCGACAAGGCTCAGGGCGACGAGCCCGAGTGTCGCGGGGATGCCGAAGATCAAGTGACTGGCCATCAGCATCAGCCAGCCGTGGATCACGACGGCGCGATCGATACCAACAGTCACGTAGATTGGGTACCCCGGCAGCCGCCGATAGGCATTGATCCTCTCGACGCCATCGAGGTCGGAACGGCCCTTGACCAGACCGCGCCCAGGGCTTTGTGCGATGGCGCGCATCATCGGTCCGTGCGCCGAACGCCGGGTCACGTCATCGGGCAGTGCTGGATAGCGGGCGAGGACGGTGCCGTCGGCGCGCATCAACGATGCCGTCGTGATGCCACCGCCCTGTACGACGTCTCCGTAAAAATCATGGAAGTACGAGGGGCTGGCCGACACCGCCACCACGCCCGCAAAGCCGCCCTGCCCTTCCTCGCGCGCCGTGCTGATCTGGAAGTTGCGCCTGCCGAACACGCGACCGACGAGCACCTCACCGATATAGGCCTGCCCACGAGGGGTCGTGCCGTCGCGGTGGGCACGGACGTAGTCGCGGTCGGATAGGTCGAGCGCCTGTGGCGGTGGAGAAGCAATTGAGCCGACGAGGGGGTGACCGATCGCATCCAGCACCCAGATGTTGCTCACCTGCGGCAGACGGCGGACGATCTTGGCGAGACGGGCGTGCAGATCGGGTTCCCGAGCCCGGACGTCGGCGTCGCTGAGACCGCGGGTCAGTTGGTCGATTTGCTCCACGACCAGGTCGTGGGTCTCAAGCACCTTCGCGGCGTGCTCGTGCATGAGATCGAGGGTGCGATGCAGCCGTTCGTGCGCCTCGCTGAAGGCGTTGCCGTAGGCGATCCATGAAGCGGTCGTGAAGATCAGGATTGGTAACGCCAGGGCTGCCGCGGTGAGCCAGCGCAGCAGTCGCTCAGCCGCTCCTGCCACAGGCAGGTCGAGCGCCTCGTCCATCATGGCTTCTGTCGACAAGTGCAATCAGACGGCTCTCAGTGGCGCTCATCGCCAGCGGTGAGGAAGGCCGGAGCCGGCTCGCTAGCGCGCCTCAACGCGGTGCAGCGCGCTTGGGATCCCAGCGATACGCCACTCCCAAAGGCAATATCGTGATCAGCGATAGGGCCGCCGAGCTGATGTTCGGCGTTCAGGAGATCGGCATCTCGATCCGGCAGCGCACCCCGTCGGACCCGAGGATGTAGTCGACCTGGGCTTGCATCGCGTAGGCCAAGGCCTCCTGGATCAATTCAGTACCGCAGCCGCGGCGCGTGATCGTCTCCGGATTGATAGCAACACCGCTCTCGCTCCAGCTCAGGGCCAATCGGCGATGTCCGTGCCGATCCAGCACTGCCTCCCAGGTCACGGCGAGATGACCAGGGCTGCCCTTCAGGGCTCCATACTTCACCGCGTTGGTGGTTAGCTCATGCAGCGCCAGCGCGAAGTTCTGCACCTGACGGGCCCTGAGGCGCACCTCTGGACCCGAGATCTCAACCTGTTCGGAGGCCGCCTCGGTGTGTGCGGCCAACTCGGCGCGGACTAAGGCTCCGACTTCGACGGTGTCGCTCCCATTCTGGCTGAGCAGCCCAAGAGCCCGGCTGAGCGCCTGCAGCCGTTCCTCGAAGGCCTCCACGGGGCCACCCTGCTTCACTGTCCGGTCCGCAACCGCCGAGACGACGCCGAGTAGGTTGCGCGAGCGGTGTTGCAGCTCGTTCACCAGCACCTCCAGGCGCTGGGTGGCCCGCTTGGCGTCAGTCACGTCCTCGGCGATGCCGCCGATGCGCTGGACGCGTCCCATCCCGTCGCGGAGTGGAAAATCGGTGTTGCGGATCCAACGCTCCTCGCCCTCAGGTGGCCGGCAGATGCGGAACTCATGTATGGTGGCCTCGCCGCCTCGGGCCTGTTCGAGATGGCGAAGTGCCCCGTCACGGTCTTCGGGCAGGACAAGGTTTGTCCAATGCTCCACGCCTCCCAACATAGTCTCTCGGGTGGCACACCGTAGACGGAGTGCATCGCTGGGCTGGCGTACTCCATCGCAAACGTTGCAGCGTCCCGGATCCAGAGCGCGTCAGCCGATGAGGCTGCGAACTGCTGGAAGCGTCCCTCGCTCTCGCGCAATCTTTCGGTGGCCTCCCGTCTCTCGGTGATGTCGGTACCCGCCCCAAACCACTCGGTGATCTCGCCCTGGCCGTCGAGCAGCGGAACCGCTCGCGAGATCACCCAGCCGACACGGCCGTCGGCGAGCCGAACACGATGCTCCAGCTCGAACAGAGACTTGGTGCGGATCGCCTGCTCAATCGCGGCGAACACGATCGGGCAGTCATCGTCCAAAATGTACTTGGACGCCCAGTCCTCGATGGGCTCGGCTGTATGAGTGAGATTTGCGCTATCGAGCTGGTACATGATCCGCCAGTCGGGGCTCATGCGATAGATCGAGTAGGTGCCGGCGGTGACCAAGGCGCGAAAGCGCTCCTCGCTATCGCGCAATGCTGCCTCAGCGTGTTTACGCGTTGATATGTCGAGCACGAACTCCACGAAGCCGGGGCCGAGCTTGCGTGCCGTGAACAAGCCCCACCAGTGCGAGCCGTCCTTGCGGAAGTACTGCTTCTCGTACGGCGCACCCTCGCCTGTGTCCCGGACCTCCTCCACGAACTCTGCAGAGCGCTGACGGAAGTCGGGCGGTGTCAGATCATTCCAGCTTTTCCTCAACGCCTCCGCGCGCGAGAAGCCGGTCATCCGCAGGAACGCGTCGTTCATGTCCGTGAGGCAGCCGTCCCCGCTCCAGAACGCCACGCCGACGGTGCTGATCGACAACGCGAGCCGCAGCCGTTCCTCACTCTCGCGCAGCGCCTCCCCGGCCTGGGAGCGCTCGATCAAATCAGCGGCCTGACGGGCGAGCAGGTCGAGGAAGCGCGACTGTCGTTCGCTCGGGCGATGGCCGGTCTGTCGCCAATGCGTGTTGAGCATGCCGAGCAGTCGGCCTGCGCGTGACACGAGCGGAATGGCCTGCGCCGACTGAAAGCCAGCCCCGACGAGGAGGGCACAGCCAGGATCTGCGACCTCTTCGGTGAAGTCGACAAAGGCTGGCCGACCCGTGCGGAGCGCCAGACCACGCCCCGTGCGGCTGCTCGCGTGGACGTTGCGGAAGCGCTCGATGATCGCTCGCGAGAAG
This sequence comes from Methylobacterium tardum, assembly GCF_023546765.1. Taxonomy (NCBI): domain Bacteria; kingdom Pseudomonadati; phylum Pseudomonadota; class Alphaproteobacteria; order Hyphomicrobiales; family Methylobacteriaceae; genus Methylobacterium; species Methylobacterium tardum. The sequence continues at coordinate 1,367,007 of NZ_CP097484.1, read as the reverse complement.
TTCCGGGTCGCGAGTAGCGCGAGCGAGTGCGTTTTTGGGTCGTAGATCTGAAGCGTTCCCGCATCCGCCTCTGCGAGGCCGATGGCGGCAGAGACGATCTCGTCATAGATCGTCTCGACATCGTCCTCGGTCACAAGGCGCGCCGCGAGGTCGCGCAGGAGCAGCGTGTCGGCGAGGTCGGCGGCAAGCCGCTCATCGTGTAGGCGCTGCTCCGTCATGTCGAAGCTCACGCCGTTGACGATCCACGGTCGGTCGCGCTCGGGGCGGCCGCGCAACTGCGCCCAGCGCCCCCTGCCCGGCCCGCTCATGACTTCAATCTGGCCGTCGAACGCATCGCCAGCCGCGGTGGCGCGTGACACCACAGCGCCGATTTCGGTACGGCCCTCCGAGGACATGCGGTCGGTGAAGACGGAAAGCGCATGAGGCCCGTCCGACGGTGGTAGGCCCCACAGCTCCAGGAATGCGGCGTCGCCCCAGATCAGCTCGTCGCGCAGGTCCAAGCGCCACGTGCCCATGCGCCCGCCCTCGAGCGCGATGCGGCGGAGCTCCTCGCTCTCACGTAGTGCGTCCTCGGCCCGCCTGCGATCCGTGACGTCGGTAAACAGGGCGGCAAGCCGGTTCTGCCCTGGCGCACCAGCCGGAAATACATAGACGCTGTACCAACGGTCCAGCCCAGCGACGAAGTCGGCGAACCGCTCCGCTTGCCCGGTTCGGGTGACCGTCGCGTAGAGATCGAGCCACATGTCCTCGGCTTCCGGAAACACCTCCCGCATGGTCTGGCCCGGCTCGGGCCTGCGCCCGGTTTGCTTGGCGAACCCGTCGTTCGTCTCGACGTAACGGAAATCGACGGCCTTCCCGCCCTCATCGAAGATCATATCGAAGACCGCCAGACCTTCATCAATGGCCGTGAAGAGTGTTCGGTACTTCGCCTCACTCTCGTGCAGGGCGGCGACTGCGGCCGTCCGCTCCCGTTCCGCCATAACCGCCTTCGTGGTCTCGATGACCGTGCAGAAGATGCCAACAACCGTGTTGCCGCCGTTGCGCACCGGCAGGTAGTGGACGTTCCACCACGCCTCCTTCACCGCGCCGTCTCGGTTGATTGGCAACAACGCGTCCTGAAGGATGACGGCTTCCCCCCGCTGCACGCGCTCGTAGAGCGGTGCCATGATGTCAGCGATCTCCGGGAAGCATGCATGCGTCGGCTGACCGAACGCGGCGGGGTGCTTGCCACTCATCAGGGTTCGCCAAGGATCATTGTAGATCTGGATGTGGGTGGGTCCCCACAACAAGATCGTGGCGACCGGACTGCCAAGCGTCAGATCGACGGCCGTGCGCAGACTCGCCGGCCATGCCTCGATGGGACCGAGTGGTGTCGCTGCCCAGTCGTGGCCGCGGATGCGCACGGCCATCTCGCCATTTCCGTCAAGCCGCTCTGACATAAACCGGTCGTTCATTTTCTAATGCCGCTCACCATGTCTGCTTGCGCGCGGCGCGGCAATCATAGCATTTCAGGTCTTGCAGACTTTTCAGGCGAGTACTGGGCATCGGTGCGGATCGCTCAGGGGTTTTCACGGGGCGATCGAAAACGAGAGATCTCCGGTAACCCTCAAGCTTTGGCGAAAGGCAGATCAAAAGTTTTCCTTCGGGCTCGCTGTAGGATCGGGAGGATTGCCTAACCGCGTGACCGGAGGTAACCTCGGTGGTGTCGCGAAAAACGACCGTCCGGAACCGGGCTGTCGAGCATACGCCCCCGCGCGCCTCGCGCGGGTCGGTCAGCGTCTCCGAAGCAAATGCCCAACGACCTTGGGCAGCCGCAGCGATCAGCACCGACGCGTGCTGCACGCCTGCGGTCTCAGGAGCGCATCCATGCGACAGTCGATCACGATCCTTGGCGCAGGTCTCGGCGGGCTCGTGCTGGCCCGCGTCCTCCACCTCCACGGGATCGCTGCAGCGATCTACGAGGCCGAGCCATCAGCCGACGCCAGAGCCCAGGGCGGCTTGCTCGACATCCACGAACGCACCGGCCAGATCGCCCTGAGAGCCGCGGGACTCCACGAAACCTTCCTCCGCCTCGTGCGCCCCGGCGAAGACGCCAAGCGTGTCGCCGATCAGGACGGCACCATCCTGTTCGACAGGCCCGGTAGCCCAATGGGCCATCGGCCCGAGGTCGATCGCGGCGACCTCCGGCGGATGCTGATCGCCTCCCTCCCCGCAGGGACGATCCGGTGGGGCCATAGAGCGATCGCGATCGCCGCACGCGGTGACGGGCGGCACGCGGTCACCTTCGCAAACGGCGCGACGATCACGACCGATCTGCTCGTGGGCGCGGACGGCGCGTGGTCGAAGGTTCGCCCCCTGCTCTCGCGGGCAGCGCCCGCCTACGCGGGCACCTCATTCGTCGAGACGGTCGTTCTCGACGGTGACGCGCGCCTCAGGGCAAGCGCGGACGCAATCGGCGGCGGCACGCTCATGGCCGTGGCTCCGGGTATGGGTATCCTGGCCCACCGGTATTCGGACGGTCGGCTGCACACCTACACGACCCTGAACAGGTCGATGTCCTGGTTCGACGCCATCGACTTCGGCAATGCGGAGGCAGCCCTGGCCCGCATTGCCGCGGAATTCGAGAGGGTGGGCACCGCACCTCACCGCCCTCATCACGAACAGCGACACCGATCCCATTCTTCGTCCCATCCACACGCTGCCGGTTGATCACCGCTGGGAACGCGCGCCCGGCCTGACCCTCCTCGGCGACGCGGCGCACCTGATGTCACCGTTTGCGGGTGAGGGAGCAAACCTCGCCCTCTACGACGGAGCCGACCTTGCGAGAGCGATCATCGCCGCGCCTGACAACACGGGTGCCGCACTCGCAGCTTACGAAGAGGATCTGTTTGCCCGCAGCACCGCGGTCGCCCGCGAGTCCGCGCGGAACCTCGCGTGGTTCTTCGGCGAGAGCGCGCCTCGCGGTGTGGTCGCGATGTTGGAGCGGGAGCCTTCGTGAACGTCTGCCCGGGGACGGGAGCAGCCCCTCGCTGCGGGTACCAAGCGTCAGATTGAGGCCGCTGGACCAAGCTGCGAGGGAGCGACGACGACAGCCTGATTTTAGACGCCAAGGCGCTTCGGCTCGGACTTGTACTCTGAATACGGAACCTTGCTACGCAATGCAGGTTGACGCACCGCAGCAGGGTGACGGCGTCACCCTGCTGCGGCCCATCACTGGGCGTTTCCTCCCTAGACTGAGCCGCCTCTCTCCGGGGCGGCTCTTTTTTCTAGGACTCTAATTTGCATTAACTCCGACAGGGTCAAGAGGGTTGCTCGGCTCTCGACCGAAAATGTAGGAGTTGGTGTCTCTATTGACGGCCCGCGACAACGCTTTCGGACTGAGCAACACCGCTCAATCCCAGGAATGGCTGCCAAGCTTTCCGCTTCGGTCCCAACTTTCGATTTCACCTGCTGCGTGTCCTCCTGCCCCTGATCGTAGATGCGCGCCAAGCGCCGACCTAGATGAGCGCCTCGACGCGGGCTCCGCGGCGGCTGCAAAGACGTCCTCGGACGACACGATCCACACGAGCGAAGCGCACAGATGGTTCACACCGGCTACAACCCGGCCCTCGTCGCTCTGTCCGTTGCCATCGCGGTGTTCGCAGCCTACGCCGCACTCGATCTCGGGGCGCGGGTGCGCTCGCATGAAGCCGGCCGTCGGTGGGCTTGGGGTGCAGGCGCGGCGGTCGCGATGGGCGGCGGCATCTGGGCGATGCACTTCGTCGGCATGCTCGCGTTCGAGATGGGCCTGCCCGCTGCGTATGACTTCGGCCTGACACTCCTGTCGCTCCTGATCGCGGTCGGCGTCACAGCCGGTGCGTTCGCCTGGGTGGCGCTGCGCGGCACAGGACCGCGCGCCCTCCTCGTCGCCGGGCCCGTCATGGGCGTCGGTGTGGCGGCGATGCACTACACCGGCATGGCCGCGATGCGGGTGCCCGGCAATCTCGCCTACGATCCCGGGATCGTCGTCCTGTCGGTAGCGATCGCGGTCACCGCCGCAACCGCGGCCTTGTGGCTGACCTTCCGCCGCAACCAGCCCTGGCAGAAGCTCGCCGCCGCCTGCGTCATGGGCTTGGCCGTGGCGGGTATGCACTACACCGGCATGGCCGCGGCGACGTTCACCGCCGAGGCAACCGGCGCACATGATCCCCACGTCGCACCCCTGGGAACGAGCCAGCAGAACCTCGCGCTCGGGGTAGCGGGCGCGACCTTCGTCATCCTGTTCCTGGCGATGCTGGCGAGTTCCCTTGACCAGCGGAGGGTCCAGAAACGCTTGCACGTCAGCGAGGCGCGGTTCCGCTCCGCCGTTCAGGCCGTGCGCGGCATCATGTGGACGGCCAGTTCAGACGGACAGTTTGTCGAGGAGCAGCCCGGTTGGTCCGGCATGACTGGGCAGAGCTACGCCGAGTACCACGGCAGGGGTTGGGCGACGGCGATCCATCCGGAGGACGCGGCGGCGACCCTTGCCGCCTGGGACGACGCCGTACGGGCCCAGCGTCCCTACACCGCCGAGCACAGGGTGCGAACGTCGGACGGCAGTTGGCGGTACTATCTCGTGCGCGCCGTACCGGTCCGCGACGCCGACGGAGCGGTACGCGAGTGGGTCGGGGTTCATGAGGACGTCACGGCGCGCCACGCCTATGAAGAGGCTCTTCGCGAGGCGCGAGATGCCGCAGAAGAGGCGAGCCGGGCCAAGAGCCGGTTTCTGGCCAACATGAGCCACGAGCTTCGCACGCCGCTCACGGCGGTCATCGGCTACGCGGAGATGCTGCAGGAAGAGGCGGAGGACCTCGGGCAGGACGTCTTCCTGGATGATCTCGGCAAGATCCGCACGAACGCCCAGCACCTGCTCGGGCTGATCAACGACGTCCTCGATCTGTCCAAGGTCGAGGCCGAGAGAATGGATGTCCACCCGGAAGACATCGTGCTCGAACCGTTCGCCCGCGAGGTGGCGGCGACCGTGGAAGCGCTGATCACCAAAAGGAGCAACCGCCTCTCCCTCGACCTTGCACCCGACCTAGGGTCCGCTCGGACCGACGCGGTCAAGCTGCGTCAGTGCCTGTTCAACCTTCTCGGCAATGCCGCCAAGTTCACGGAGGGCGGAGCCATTACCCTGCGCCTCCGCCGCGAGCCAGGCTCCGGCAGCGATCGACTGATCTTTGCAGTCTCTGACACTGGCATCGGGATGACGCCCGAGCAGGTAGCGGGGCTGTTCGAGCGCTTTAGCCAAGCGGACGAGACCACGACACGCAAGTACGGCGGCACCGGCCTCGGGCTCGCCCTGACAAAGGCTTTCGCCAATCTGATGGGCGGCGATGTCACGGTGGAGAGCGTTGAAGGGACGGGGACCACGTTCACGCTCGTCGTCCCCGCAAACCTTCCAAGACCAGGGACCGAAGTGGCGGGCGCTGAGGCGGAGGCTGACGCCACGGCATCGTCGGCGGAGCACACCGGTCGCGGCCTCGTCCTCGTCGTGGATGACGAGGCGAGCCAGCGCGACTTGATGTGCCGATTCCTGACCCGACAGGGCTTCTCGGTACGCACGGCGGCGAATGGCCATGTCGCCCTCGACCTTACCCGACGGCTCCGACCCGCGGCGGTGCTGCTCGATGTTATGTTGCCGGAGATCGACGGCTGGGCGGTGCTCGCCACCTTGAAGGACGACCCCGCAACCCGGGACATTCCCGTTGTCATGGTCAGCTTCATGGCCGACGCGGCGCTCAGCACCTCTCTCGGCGCGGTCGGCGCGGTGCCGAAGCCGGTGGACTGGGCGCGGCTACGAGGGGTGCTCGACCGGATCGGCGCGGGAGCCGGCGATGTGTTGGTGGTCGGCGATGACGCGGAGATGCGCAGGCAACTCCGCACGATGCTGGAGCGTCGCGGCTTTGCCGTGCGCGAGGCTGGCGACGGGGCCGAGGCGCTGGAACGTGTGCGGGCTGCGGTTCCGCGCTTGGTGCTCCTCGACTTAACCATGCCGGTGGTGGACGGCTTCACCTTCCTGCGCCAGATGCGCGCGATGCCCGACTGCGCCGCGGTGCCAGTGGTGGTGTTGAGCGCGCGAGATGTGTCAGTCGAGGAGCGACGGCAGCTTGCCGGAGCTGACCGCGTGCTGCGCAAGGGTGACACCAGCCTGCAGGAGGTCGCCGCCGAAGTCGGGCGGCTGAGCAACGCAACCGCCCTCGCCGCGAGCGAGCCATCCGACTGATGCGTCCGGGCCAGGCTGCGCGTCAGGGCTAGCGGCTGGCGCAACGAACGGGTCGGTCTCGATCAGGGTGAAGCCCGATGGCTTCAACTGCCTCACCACTGCCGTCGTGGTGGAAGCATCCGGGGCGAGGAACAAATCTATGAGCGGCGCGGAGTGCCGTCTCACGAACGCCAACGGTCAACATTGCCGAACTCAGCTCGTCGCCTTCTCGGCCAGAGCCTCATCGAGACGGAGCCGGGTTGAGAGCACATCGGTTATGTCGGACAGTCTGATGCCCGCGTATCTGATCGCACCGGCGGCCATCGCGAAGATGCCGAGCAGGAACGGAAGGGGCAGTCCGTTCAGTACTCCGAAGCCCTCAGTGCTGCTCTTGCGCGCAGCCGCTCCTCTTCCCAGGCGAGCACGCGTTTGATCAGCGTGCGCAGGGCGAAGATTGCCGCGAACATCAGGATCGCGTCCCAGGTCCGCAGCTCGATGGTCTTGAGCAGGGTGGCAGCGGTCTTGAAGCCCAGCGCCGCGATGATGCTGTCGGCCACGAGCAATCGGGCGCGCACGATGCTCTCCCGGCTGCCGCGGTTTCTGAAGAGCACGAAGAGCCCGTGAGCGCATCCGGCGACGACGAGCAGCGAGCCGCCGAACTCGATCAGGAGCGCAAGGTCGAGGACAGTATGATCGAGAGCGGAAGCGATCATCGGCTTAAGGCACCTTCGTCAGCCCTGCGGACGATGACGCTGGATTATCGGCTGAGCGGTTTGAAGCTTGGCCCTCACGGGCCTCGGCCGTATCGATCTCCTTCTGGAGGAAGTAATTGAGAAGGGTCCGAATCGTGGCGATGGCGGCGAGCTGACCGATCTCGGACCAGGTCGGCGCGACGGCGGTGCGCAGGATGTCTGCCCCGAGTTCGAACTCCAGGGCCACGGCCAACCAGCGACCAAGCTTGAGCCGGACCTGCTCCTTGGCGTCCTGCGGCTCACGCGAGCCAGCGTGGCGTGAAGTCCCGGGCAGAAAGAGAAGCAGCGCGGAGAAGACGGCCTCGATCGTCGCGAGGCCGATGATAAGGGCAGCAGCAGCTTCGGTGCCAGCAGCGAGCCAGAGTGTGAGGGCCTTGAAATACTCTTCCATCCGCCCCCCAACCCCCGTGCCGCGACTTGGTTTCCCGTCTGTGATCGGCGGTAGACCTGCTCGGGCAAGGTCAGCTTCATGCTCACCATGCTCACTGGCCGTCGACGCCGGTTTGGACCCGCACGAGCTCTGTCCACGCGCGGAGCCGTCCAGAGACGGCTTCTCCAATGCACAAGGCAGCGGAGCTGCCTGAACCCTCCGCAGAATACGGTGAGCGAGTACACGAGCATCTCGGGAGCGCCGGCCGCGGGTCGCACTGGCCGTCAGCCGCCCGCAAAGGCCACACGGTACCCTGCTCAGCGGTCGGCGTACTGCACCCGCGGCGATCACGGATTCTGTGGCTGAACCTCATGCGAGGCCTTGTGCCAAGATCGAGGCCCTCTCTCGCGCTTCGCGCTCTGGCCGGATGACGGCTCGGCAGCCGTCGCGTTAATCACCCATTAGAAAATGCCAGGTCAGTTCTGCAAACCTGAGCGATTGCAGATCGGTGGTGTCGCTATGCGCCTGAACAATCATCTCGGCTTGTTTGGCCCCCCCGCTCTCGGCGCGGCGACCGTACTGGCCCTTGCAGGGGCAGCTGTCGCCAGTCTGCCGGGCGCGGAGCACATCGTTTCGCAGAAGGGCAAGCGCTTCGGCCCCGAGGCGGTGAACCTGCGTCCTGGCGAGCGCGTGACCATCGTCAACGACGACAGCAACTTCGTCCACCATGCCTACGTGGAGGCTCCCGATCTCGCCTACGACTCCGGCGACATCGAGCCCGGCGGAAGGGCGGTCATCACCTTCCCCAAGGAAGGTGACTTCTTTGTCCTGTGCGGCGTGCACCCCAAGATGAAGCTCGCCGTCCACGTGCGGTAGGCGAGCCCATAAGCGCTTCGGTGCGGAGCTTGCCTCAGATCACCGGCAAGCTGCTGAGAGTACCGAACAGGACCTCGTGCCCGAGGTAGTACAGCGCCAGGAAGCTCGCGAGCGCGCCGCCGTACCAAGCGGGTGCGGCGACTACATCCCGAACCCGGACAGCCCGGCGCGCATCGTCTGCGGCGATGCCCAGCAGCACGACGATGATGCCGGAGTGGCCGACCGCGTCCACCTTGCCAAACTCGAACACCGCCGAGATGAAGATCGCCGCCAGGATGATGGCTGCGGCGCGGCGCACCAGGGGCGTCCAGATCAGCGCGAAGGCCAAGGTGAACTCGATCACGCCCGCCGCCTGCATAAACAACTCGGGGCTCGCGCCCATGGTCATCCCCGGCTTGGCGGCCAGCAGCGGGTGGGTCCATTGCGGGTAGGCCCACTTCTCGACCGACGCCCACATCAGCGTCACGGCCGCGGCCCAGCGCACGATGTCAAGCGGGCGAACGCCATAGGGCTCGATGTCGAGGCCGCGCAGGATCAGGTAGGCGGCCACGCCGAGGAAGACGGGATAGTCGGCGAGGTGGAACACGCCGTACTGGCTGGTCGCGTAAGCGAACAGGAACACGATGCCGAGGCCGGTGAGCGGCATGGCTCTGCGCCAGATCAGGCAGGCGGCCATGGCGAGTTGCAGCCACGAGATCCAGGCGGCGTCGGTCTTGAGTTCCGGGGTGAGGATGATGCCGCCGAGCCCCCAGAGCGAGACCAGGAAGAAGCCGAGCGTACAGCGGACCAAGAGTTCGGTGTCGGTGCGGATGCGGCTGGTGACGCGGTCGAGCGCGTTGAGCAGCGCGGTGCCGAGCGGCGTGCCCTCGGCGAGGCAACCGAACATCAGGCAGCCGATGGCCAGGGCGCAGAGCCACTCGAAGTCGGCGCAGAGCACCTGTTCGAGACCGCGTGGCTGCCCGGCGACATCGTAGGCGCAGAACCACTTCACGTGGGCGCTGGCAGAGCCGGTCCCGGCGAGCAGCAGCACCGAGGCAGCCAGGGCGGGTAGAACACCGGCACCACGGCGCGACAAAGCCAAGGATGCCGTTCGCCGAACCATGGTGACCTCGTGACTACGCAGCGGAGTGAGTGTCCGCCTGCGTAGATGCACACAAGGCCAAGCTTTGCGTCAACTCAAAGTTAACCTTTGTTGCGAGGTGGTTAACGCCCTCGTGTTCTGGAATGCGATAGGGTCGGTCCCAAGAGGGTGGGGCGTGTGTGGGCATAGACCTGGAACGCCTCTAGCATTGAGTACGACCGCGTTGAGAGTGCGTTCCGGGACATTCTAGCTGCAGGGCTTGTGGTCAGCGCCGGGGCGGAACCCGTTGGACAACACTGCGATGCCAAAGCTGCCGCCTTTTCAACGAGATGCCGCTGCGTTGGATATCTCTGTAGTATGAACCAACCACCGACGTTCGCGCCCTGACAAGGGTGGTGATCGATCAGCGTTTGCGCCTCATCGTACCCGCATCCGCCTCTGGCACGTGCGGACCCACTTGCCGCTCAACCGCGATCGAAAGTTGACCGTTATCGAAGCGGCGTCGAACCGCACCTCGGTGGTATCGGTCGGGTTCGCCATGGCGTCCTCAGGCAGTGGCGCGACAGAGCACGCCCGGCCGCGGACCGTGTGCACCACCGCTCCGTCTCGCAGAACATCGAACCGCGCCGGGCAGATCGCGGGCTCCGCCACCGCGTTGCGGTCGTTGGCTCCCATAGCGCAAATGCCTCCGGCGAAGGCGACGCTCACGAGGTAGGTCGTACCCGCCGCCTCGAAGCGCGCGGCGTGGATCTGGTAGAACGGCTTATCGGCCAGTTCGCGCCGCCAGAGCGGCGTGACGATCGGCGAGAACGCGGACGGGTGCCGCGGATCCGAATAGGTCAGCTTCTGCCAGGCTGTCTCGGCCTGGGCCGTGCTGATGCTGGCGCAGCAGGCGAGCGTCATCGATGCGACGAGGCGCAAAATCATTTCAACCCTACTTGGTTCGATTGAAGGTGGTGCGTGGGTGCGACGAGCCAGACCGCTGTCAGACGAAGACCGGCATCAGCTGGTGCTCGATCAGGACTTCCAAGGTTCGGCCGATCCGTTGGCAGCGCGCGCGGCGCTCCAGAGCGATTACGGCGCACAGGCCGATCCAGGCGAGGATGCCGCCGATCAGGTGCGGCAGCCACTGCATGGCCCACAGGTATAGAACGTAGCCGAAGAAGCCGTAGAGAAAGAGGCCGAACACTCCGAACAGCATCGCTGGCAGGAATGCGACGGCGAAACCTCTCATCAGCGCCGACATGCTGCCGCCGATGACCATGAGTGTGAAGCGTCCGAGACCGGTGACGAGGTCGAGCAGCCAGCCGCCTCCCGCGTAGGTACCGACGAAGGCGGTCCAGCGATCCAGATCGTAGACGTCAATCCTGCGCCGATTGGCGTCGTAGTACAGGGTCTCAGCCCAGTAGGCGTTCCGGGGGTCGGCGAGACCGATGGGCAGCCACCCGGTCCGCGCGTCGAGCCGCCCGAGCACCACGCCAATGGTCACGCCGTCGGCCGTCAAGCGATACTGCCGTCCTGTCAGCTGCAGGACGTCGTCGTAGTGCTGCAGCCCGCTGGCGCTCTGCTTCGGGAGTTGAAGGGGCATCGGGCGTGACCGTCAGGCGCGAGAGGGGCGAGATCGATGATCCATCACGACGCAGAGGCGGATGGCGCTGCGAAGTAGCCTCGCCGCGCGGTCTCGCACCGGGTCGCACCCGCCACGCCATCGAGGGCGATGCCGATCAGTTCAGCGCCGGTGCGGGGAGCGTCGAAGATGAAAAGACTTGCCGCTCCGGCCAGCCCCAGGGTCAAGAGCGTGTCGACCGCCTGCTGTCCCTGCGCAACGCAGGCGAGTGTCGCGAGCGGACCCGCGAGACCTGGGAGCTCCTGAAGCTCGGTGACGCGCCAGACAGGTCCCAGAGTCGGATGCCGGTCCGCTGTGAGATCCCCGCTCAGGACCGGATTGTCACGGCCGAGGGACGTGATACGGACGCGCTCACGCGTCCAGAAGAACCACGAGGACGTACGCTCAAAGGTGACCTGCAAGCCATTGGCAGCCGCCGCGATCACCAAGGCGCGAGGATCCACGTAGGACAGGCCGCCGTCAGGCGCGGTCAGGACGAGCCGGCCCTTCCCCAGCACCGTCTCGATACCCGCGACCGCGACGGCCTTCTCGGCGCGCCGGAGACCAACCCGGTTCTCCTGTTCGCGACAGGCCTCGCGGATCGTGTCACGCACGCTTCCGCCGCCGGATGGCAGCGTCCGCGTCGGCTTGGCGAGATAAGGCTCACAGACGCGGCGGGCCGGCTGCAGTTCCGCATCCGTCAGGTGGGCCTGCCCGTAGAGATCGGCAATTTCGGACACCGCGGCGTTCCGGGCAGCGTCACGCGACGGCTGGATCATGGCTTGCGTGCGCGCCCGCATCAGGCGGTCGACCTCACCCCAGTCCGGATCTCTTGGATCGTGCACGGTCTGCAGATCGTCCGCAGAGGGTTCGAACCAGCCATTCTGCTCGAGCCCGGCGACCGACCGGGCGGCGGTCACGAAGCGTGCGGTCACAGCCTTGGCGTGGATGTCGACGGCCCGCTCGTTGAGCGCGCGTGCTTCTCGCTGGCAGGTCTGCTGGAGGGGGCCGGTCAGCGTGAGCTCGAAACCCTCGAGCGACGCGAACCAGCGACCAAGCACGGCCGTGCAACGTGCGCGAACCGACAGAATTGGCCCCTGGTTTGGATCGATGGCGGCAAACCCGGCGCGAATGGCGGTGTCGATCGCGGGTTGTTGGCGCATCAGCCACGCCTTCGCCTCGCGACGGCATGCGTCGCTGATGGCCTGGCCGAAGCGCAGTGCCGCATCCCCGCCGGCTTCAGCGCTGCGCAGAGGATCGCTCAGCGCCATGTCACGAACCGGATCGTGCCGCGGGTACCAGGGGCCGAGCAGGTCGCGGCACACGGCGGCGTCGGTCTGCAAGGGTGCGTCGCCGATGGCCGCAGCCCGGAAGTGCGCAGCCAGTTCCCCGACGACGCTTGGCTGAGCGGTGTTGAGCCTCTCCTCAAGTGCCTTCGCGAAAGCAGCCGGGACATCCTCGCGCCCCACTGAGCCCGAGGTTCCGATCAGACGGCTTGGATAGCTGACGTCGAGCGTACGCAGCGTCGGCAGGCGTACGTCGAACGCCCGGGCTCGCTCGCGCACGAGGCGCACGTAGAGGGCCGGTATCGCCCGATCGCGGCAGTAGGCGTCGAGATCGAGTTGGACTTGTGTCGGCCCCTCCCCGCGCTCACGTGCCATGATCCAACCGCACTGGGCAGTGAAGGGGCCCGCCTGTTCCAACGAGGGCACAACAGAGAAGCGGGCGTCGAGCTGCTGCTTCAGTTCGCTTGAGACCGCGTTGCCGTGCCGCCGCAACTGCGCCGTCGCTGGCGCGATATCGATGTCGTATACGAACGGGTGCTCGGATCGGATGGCGACGCCGATCTGGTACCACCGGTACTTCAGCGCATTCTCCACCGTGACCGGAGCCGTGAGCGCCTCCCGGGTGTAGGCCTCGACCCAATCGGGCATGGTCGTCGGGGCGGCTGTTGCTGCCGTCGCGCCGATTGTGCCGGCGACGAGCAGCGAGAGGGACGCGCGGCGCACGATTCGAAACCTTGTGAGTTCGCAGGAGCGTTCTCTGCGACTGGATGACGGTCGAGGCGGGCACGACTGGACGATCGCCGCTTCGATCGGCAGGCCGGCACAGCGCAAACGCGATTCGCAAGCAGCAAAGGGTTGATCTGACTCAGCTTTGCGCGATTCACAATGCGTGCATGGAACGCTATACTTGGAAGCGATTCGTGGAACAGAATTTCCAATTCTGTTCCACACCGCTGCCCGTGCGTGCACCGCTCCGGCAAGAGTGAGGATGGCCAAAATCGTACCCCGTCCCGCCTCAGTTTCGCAAGCGTAGAAGCGCAGTGATTTCAAACAAGTAAACAGAATTGGAAAAACCGTTCCGCACCGTTCCGCCATCAACCGACGGACGTTCTCAGGATCCGCTCCCATGCCTCGCATGACGTCGGATGCGCCGCTATCGCTCCACACCGCTCGCGGACGGCGCAAGTACCTCACGCCCAGCGAGCGGCTGCGCTTCATCGGCGCGGCGACGGTCTCTAGGCCCGAGATCGGAACGCTCTGCCTTGTCCTCGTCTGGACAGGGTGCCGGATTACCGAAGCTCTCAACCTCACGCACGCCGACCTTGACCGCGAGAGCGGGATTATCGCGATCCGCTCCCTCAAAAAGCGTCGGCCCGGCATCGTGCGCGAGGTGCCCGTACCGGCTGCGGTCATGATCGCGATCGAGCGTGTGCACGGCCGAAGGCCACCCGAGATGCCTCTCTGGTCGATCGCGCGCACGACAGCCTGGCGGCACATCAAAGCGGTGATGCAGGATGCCGAAGTCGGCGCGACCGCCGCCTCGCCCAAGGGTCTGCGCCACGGCTTCGGCGTGCACGCCGTGCGCTCGGGCGTGCCGCTCAACCTGCTGCAGCGCTGGCTGGGTCACGCTGATATCGCGACCACCTCGATCTATGCTGATGTCTTGGGGGCCGAGGAACGCGAGATCGCCGCCCGCATGTGGTAGTCACAGCCGCATCGTCCGTCAGTGCCGAGGCGCGGCTCACGCTGTGTGTTCACATTGGCACCCAGCCTGAGTGCGGCTGACAAGCGACGTGGGACTCGAAGCGCGCGCTTCGGCCTGTGTAGTTTTCTCGGCTGCTACAGCTGTGCATCAGCGCCTTCCGCTCAACAAGGAGACATCATGTGGGAGCTCGTCGCTGAAGCGTCGTGGCGGCCGGGGGGACGTAGGAGTAGAAAGTCGATCCTGTGATGCGCCTTGTGTCGCGACGCTTCTGCAGGAACGAGTGTGACAGCGCGGGGATCGGGGCGTTCTGCATCTCTTCCGTGTCCGAGCCAATTCCTACGATTCCGGAAGAAACCGTACGGCGTATTCCGTACGTAGGGCGGCGAGCTGACCGCGCAACTCAAGTGCCCTCACGCGCTGCCTTCGCGCAGTGTCGCGTATCGCGTCAGCACCGGGCTGGCCGGAAAAAGCCTCCGCAACTCGGACGAGTTCGTCTGCGATCGCTTCGGTTCTGAAGGCCTCATTGGTGAGTGCGTCGATCAGCTTCAGCATCGCCCTGCGCACGTCCGAGCTGCTCATGTTGCGGACTCCAAGACGTGGCGTGCCTCCACACCGGTCCACCGGCCACTGCGCTGAACGGTTGTTGGCAAACTGGTCTTGAGGCGAGATCGGCCAAGCGCAGGTCGAGACGAGGATTGAACGATCGCATGCATCGTGACGTTGATCTGGCTAGACAACACGACCCTAGGAGGAACGCTTATGCAGGCACGAACACTCACCCTCGCGACCCTGTTCACGGTCATGCTCTCGGGATCGGCTCTCGCTCAGACTCCGGCCGGCGGCGGCAGCGCCGAGGGCAACATGAACAACCCCGGCAGCGTGAAGAGCAATTCTCAAAAGTCGATGGAGCAGACTGGCTCCATGAGCACGGGCATGACTCCAGGCACCAGCGGCGGGCCTCCCACGAGCACGCTCGGCGCTCCGGCTGGCAGCAGCATGGGCAATGGCGTGACCGGCAGCGGTGCTGCGCCTAGCGGCAGGTAGCGCGGTGCGCCTCGCCGCCTCAGGAGCGGCGGGGCATTCTCATCGGAAATCCTTGAAACCTCGGTCTTCAGGCCGGGGAGAGCGCGCGTCTGCGCGCTGTGAACGGACGTACTCGGCTACGGCCGACAAGGGGCACCGCCGCACGAGGCGACGAAGTACGAAGGTGTCCAGAGCACGCCACGGTGGTGGCGGCCTGTGATTTCAGGGCGCATGTCGCGGAGCTTTCGGCTCGATACGTCCTTGAGGCTGTTGACGAGCTTCGACAGGCTGACCTTGGGCGTATAGGTCACGAGCAGGTGGACGTGATCGTCCTCGCCCGAGCACTCAACAAGCTCAGCCTCAAAATCGCGGCACACCTTTGTGAAGATCGCCGTCAAGTCGCGGATCGCCAACGCGGAGAGGACGTGGGTTAAGGGGCCGGCCTGCAGAACAGGCCGGCCCACTCCGTTGCGTCAGTCGTAGAGACCAAAGGCAGGCCCGTACCCGTAGCCGACCGGACGCGGCCCGAACCGGCGCGGACCGTAGTAGCCGTCGCGCTCCACCACGACCTCGCGGACCACAGGTCGCGGCCGGTACACGACAGGCCGTTCCTCGACAACCTCGCGCACGATCCGGCGCGGGCGCACCACGGGACGCTCGGCGACCACCTCGCGCACCACCTCGCGCGGCGGGACCACGACGCGGCGCTCCACCACGGTGCGGCGGGTCACGACTGTTTCAGGCGCATCGTAGGCGTCGTAGCCATACCCTCCCGCCTGAGCGGGGGCGCTGCCGAGGATCGCTCCGGCCGCGAGGGCGGCGGCTAGAGCCGCCATTGCGAACTGTCTCATGCTCTTACCTCTCGAAAAAAGGAACACACCACTGCGTGTGGCTCCTGGAGAAAACGCGCGTCGGACGCATCCGGCCGAACCCCGCGACGATCACGCACGTGCAGGTGTGAGGCGAGACGAGGAACGGAGCAGACTCCCCTGGGTTGGCCTGACACACCCACCGGGGAGAACATCCTGTGACGAACCAGATGGTGCGCGATATCTTCAGCCTGCAGACCAATCTCACCACGACAGAGCGAGCCGTCTCAGTTGCGCTGGGCTTGGGTCTGGCGGCTGTTGCGGCGCAGCCGCGTCCCAACAAGCTCTTGAGCCTCGCAGCCCTGATTGCCGGAGCAGCACTCGCCATCCGTGGAGCCAGTGGTCACTGCTCGATGAAGTCCGCAATTCAACGAATCTGAACACGGCTGTGCCGGACTTGGCGAGCAGGTCCGCGTGGCTTTGCCCTGTGCGAGTTGGCGGAACACACGCTAAACCTTTCGCGGTCAGGAGCCGCCTATGGCGGTCGCAAGTTCCTTGATCATTTCGAAGATAGGCCGTGCCGCATACTGCGAGATAGGTGTTGCGCGACCGCCAATCGCGACGACCGAGATGAGCGCTGGATCGGCTCTCAGTTCGGCACCTTGCGGCGGTGCTCACCTGTTGTCTGCGGCTGTGACGTCCGCCTACAGCACCTATACGCGCTCTTCCCGGCTAGACGGCTCAGAGTCACAGAAAAATCAACGAGCTCATTCCAGAGCAGCTCGAGATTTGCGTGGCAACCGGGGCAAAGGCTTCATCGGTGTGCTTCCCGACATCTCGCTTGGATTGGTCGATACCAGTTATTTTCCGTCCTGAGCCGATGCTGCCGCCATTTGCTTAACCGCACGAGCCAAACACTCCGATTGTCAAGGGTAAGCTATGCCGTTTCTGTCCTCGAGCGCCCGGCGTTTGCTCGGCGATCGGAATTGTCTTCTCCGCCGCCGTGTTGCGCTGCTTCGGAAGCCTTTTGATTGCCTCGATGGTTTGTCTACTCAGTGGGCGATAACCTGCCTGTCGCAGCTCCGTCTCGTGGGCAGCAGATTGCATCTCAATGCCAGGCCCGCGCTCGATCTGCTGCGCGTGCGCACGTTGTGATAGATCAAAGTCGTTCCAGCGTCCGGTACTGAATCCGATAGAGTCTCAGTCCACGAGAGCTCATGAGCAGAAGCTTGGACGGGTACGCGAAAGCCAGTACTCAGACCGGCTCTCTCTCCTGATCGTTCTGTCGCACGACAGTAAGATTTGGGTTCCGCGTCATCTGTTCACACTCCTGTCGCACGACATCGAGGCACGCCTCGACAGCCTGACGTAGCGAGGCGACGTAGTAATCCGCCCCAACTTGGCGGCGAAGGGCTTGGTCGGTCAGGATCATGTCTTCGGCCGGCCACAATCCAACCAAGATCGGCTTACCCGGAAGCTTGCGCTTCAACCGGTCGAGCAGGAAGCGCAGGTGAGCTGGGTTGCCGCTTATGTCGAGATAAGAGATGCACACCATCGCCACACCGGTGACGTCGAGCGTGCGGATCCCGGTCCTTGCGACCGCCTCGTGCGGCACGACGCGCGCGCCGATACCATGCTTGCCCAGGAGTTGCGCCAGCATCGTGGAGGCGGCTTCGTCCAGCGGACCACGCCCTGCGATGCACAGCACCGGGGCCTCGCTACGCCAGATCGGTGGGCGCTGCTCGGGCGGGGGTGCCTGAGGAGGGACGGCCTCGTTCTTCGGGTGCGCCTTCTCGGCTAACGAGGTTTCAGCCGAGGCATCCGTGGAAGCTTTGCCGGCCGCCTCCGGCTCCTCATCGGGACGTGACGCGAACTCCTCGACCAGGGACTGGGTGAGCGCCTTGATCGTGTCGAGCTGCTCCGGCTTCAGCACGCCGCGTTGGTAGTCGTTAGCGGCGAGCTGCAGCGCCTTCAGCGCGACCTCGTCGTAGTACGAGGACAAGGAGCGCTCCTTCAGCAGGAGCTCGGCCTGCTCTTGCGCCTCGTCCGGGTCGCCGGCCAGCATGCGTTGGTAGAAGTTCTCGACCGGCGTCAGCGGCGGCCGGTCACCGAGCAGGACGTCGAGGAATTCCAGCCGCTCCACGTGGCGGCCGAGCACGACGAGGCAGACGGTGAACGGGGTGGCCAGGATCAGCCCAATTGGCCCCCACAGGAAGCCCCAGAACAGGGTCGAGACGATCACCGCGAAGGGCGAGAGGCCAGTGGAATGGCCGTAGAGCAGCGGCTCGACCACTTGGCCGGTCAGCGGCTCAGCAACAAGGAACAGCGCCGCCGTCCAGATGGCCATCGACCAGCCGGGGTCGACGGCGGCCGCCAGGGCGACCGGGAACAGTCCGGAGATGAACGCTCCGATGTAGGGGACGAAGCGCATCAGCGCCGAGAACACGCCCCAGAGGATCGGGCTCGGCACCCCGATGAACCAGAGGCCGATGCCGATCAGCACTCCGAAAGCGGCGTTGATGCCGAGTTGCGCCAGGAAATAGCTGCCGAGCCGGCTCGCGGCCTCGTCCATGGCCACCGTCGTGCGGTGCAGGTCGCTCGACCCGAACAGGCGGATGATGCGGTCGCGCAGGTCCTCCTGTTGCATCAGGATGAACACCACCACCACGAGGATGATGCCGATGTTGGTGAGCGGAGAAACGATGGGGCCGAGCACCTTTTCGGCGAGGGTGATCGGCGACGGGTCGGGTTCCTGCACCTTGACCAAGACCGGCTTCGGAGCCTCTCCCCCGCTCTGCGCGCCCGCGGCTGCACCGGACGCGGTATCAGCTTTGTTCTGTGCCTCGCTGACCTGGTGATTGAACCGGCGGATAAGTTCGTTGACGCGCCCGAGCACGCCCTGCTGCAAACCTTCGACCTTGTTCTGCACGGTGACTTGGTACTGGGGGAGGTTCTTGGCCAAGTCCGCGACCTGCAGGCCGATGACGCTGCCGATGCCCGCGATGATGCCGAGCGCCAGAAGGACGGCGGCGATCACGGAGGGGACGCGCCCGAGATGGATGCGGCGCAGGAAGCCCACGACGGGCGCGAGGACGAAGCTCAGTAGAACCGCGAGGACGAGCGGGATGAACACCTCGCGCCCGAGATAGAGCGCCGCGACCACGACGACCGCCACCGCGAGCGTCGCCAGGCCGGACAAACCCGGCGTACCGGGCGGCGGAATGCGAGCGGGTTGAGACGGTGTGGGCGTAGACGGCATCAGGAACTCCGCGGGACCACGAGCGACGAACCTTCGTGTCGCCACTGACCGCGTAACGCGTGAAGCGCTCTGCGCGTTCGCCAAGCGGACCCCTGTATCGGAGCCGACTTCCTCGCGGTCCCCTGATCGTTTCCAGCACAGGGCTGATACCATGGCTGACGGCACGTCGCTCCACCTCGTACTACAGGTGGAAGCGCACGGCTCACCCAGCCACTGGTACCTGTGTCCAACGGCCGGTGATGAGACCGCCTACAACTCATGCGCGAGCAATCGAAGCACTTGCGTTTTCTTGGCCACTACCGGCAGCGCAGTTCTCTTGTTTTCGGAACGTTTAGGCAACGGGCAGCGAAACATTCCATTCGGCGACGAGCGTCAAGGCCGCGACGTAGAGGACGGTTCCGTTCTCATCTCGGAGTGAGGCCGTAAGAACGCATCGCTCGCCGGCTGGGATCCGCTGACGCGCCGTCTCGGCCAATGTCCTGTGCGCCACGCGACGGGCGACCTCAACGCTTTCATACGCCCGCCTCTCGACATCAGGAACGAAGAGCGGCTGTCGTCGGTGTCGATGTGGTCGCGCGGCATCAGAAATCTCCACCGCGTGAAAGCGAGAGCCTATGCATCCCTCAGCCGCTGGCACTCGGGGATTCGCGCCAACGATCATCGGCGACGGCCTGCAATTCAGACGCCCAGCAACAACATAACTTACCTTGGTTGCAGATGTGCATCTCTGGGATACATCCCGCTCGAGGTGCCGGATAGCAGAAGCGTCAAGCCTGCTTGTCGCCGCTCTCGCGCCCCTTGAGGTGCAGGTACTTTGGGTCGAACTCGGCAAAAGCCCTCAAGCGCGGCACGTTCGGAACTTGCACTCTCTTGCTCCTCCACTCGACTAATCCCTTGGCCCGTAGATCCTGGAGCGCCCGGTTCGCATGGACGCTGGTGATGCCCAGCACGTCGGCGAGATCCGCCTGCGAGATTGGGAACTCAAAGCTGTCCTCGCTCGCGCGGCCGACCGTCTGCAATCGCACGAGCGACTCGCAGAACAGGTGCGCCATCTGCCGGTCAGCGTCACGCTGGCCCATGTTGACCAGCCATTCCCGCAGCGTTGCCTCATCGACAAGGGTCGCCCACCACAGGGCGCGCGTGATGCGTGGATGGTGAGCCGTCAGGTTGTCGATAGTGGCGCGCGGGATATCTACGACGGTGCAACCCCAGGACGTGCCGATGCTGTGGTCCATCAAGCCCAGGAGGGCCACATGCAGGTCGCAGAAGTCGCCGGGTACCAGGAAGGCCATGATCTGGCGTCGGCCATTGGGCAGAATCTTGTAGCGGCAGGCGACGCCTTCCATGACGAGATGCACGTCCTCTGGCCGCTCACCTTCGGGGATGATGTCGCGATGGGCAGCGACGCGGCGGGGCCGACTGGAGAGATCGTGTAGGAAGGCGCGATCTGCGTCGGTCAGGCATGCGCCGTGTTCCAGCTTCATAACAAGCGGATTGGACATCAGCGCCTTCCTTACTCGCCACGCCGCATCGAACGGGCGAAACCGCCGAGATCTTTTATTCCAACCCGTCAGCCCATAGCGAATGGTACAACAGACTTGAGCGTGCTCCGACAAGACGAGCGCGAGAGCACGGTTCCACACTCACGCCGATTGTGTAACCACGCTGGAGGTGCACGCTCGATGGCTGGAGTCCGGTCCGGGTCACTGTGCTTCGCCAGCGAACTGCCAGCAGCCGCATCACTTGGCTGCCTAATTCAGCTTGCGTGACGTACGAGGTGGGAATTGTCCCACACCGGCTTTCCCGACATGCCGGATAAAATCTTCCGCGCACTCGGATGTTTTTGCCTGTGCATCTTCAAGAGTAGCGAAGGCCTCCACAGCGTGAACCTTACCGTCTGGCCCGATACAAACCACCAACCAAGGAAGGCTTGGTACAGGTGGGTCGTACACAACAAACGCATAACGCTGCTGGTGTGCTTCGGACTCGTTATCTGGCATACAAAACTCACGGATTACGGATTGACAACAGAGGCATTAACACACGTCGAAATAGCCGCGATAGCCGCGGCGACCCAAAGCATTCTTGAAGCCCGTCCAGAATTTGTTTGAAAGAGCACATGTTTGATAGTCGCGCAGATCTAAATTTGTCGCGCTCTCTTTAATCGCGCCCCGGGTCGTACGATCCTTGAATCGTAGTGCAAAATTAGGACCTGGCTGATAGGTGCTTTGTTTGCTCATCCGTTTGATCGGTCCCGTGAGCAGGACTTGTCGCCAAGGTCGTCTACCATGCCTAGGGGCCTGCGCGTCGTACCCGAGGCAGAGCACCGTCCAGCCGAACCGTCCCTCACCTCACGGCAAGCGGCTTCGGCGCTGCTTCCTTTTGTCGATGCCACGCACCAAGGTCTGCTCCTGCTGGACTGCCGCGGGTGCGTCCTCCTCTGCTCCGCGTCCGCCTCATGCCTGTTGAACGCTCCGCACGCCTCAACCTGGGAAGGCGCGTCGTTTCGGAAAGTCCTGAGAGCGTTTCGAGCACTGGCCGGATCTGCCTGGCCGGAATTGCTCGAACACGTGCGTCACGCCTTTGAACTCGGAGCGTCCGGCGCTTTCACGCTACCATGTCGGGACGACCTCATCGAACTCGGCCTCTACGCGGTGAGCGGGTACGGCTGGGCCATAACCCTTGAGGACGTGAGCGCGCGTCGTGCCGCCGAGGTCAGCGCGGCCGAGTTGGCGCGTCTCGACCCTCTCACCGGTCTGCCGAACCGGCTGCTTTTGCGCGAGCGCTTGGACGACGCTTTGGCGCGGTTCCACCACACTGGCGACGGCTGCGCCGTGCTGCTGGTAGACCTCGACCGGTTCAAGCCGGTCAACGACACCTTCGGCCACCCGATCGGCGACGCACTCCTGCAGATCGTCGCTGACCGCCTGCGCTCGACGCTCCGGCCGACCGACACCGTCGCCCGCATCGGCGGCGACGAGTTCGCGATCGTGCAGGCGGATGTGAGTGCGGCTGACGCTGCCCACGCCTTGGCGCGACGCATCGTCGACCTGATTGGCCGCTCGTACATTATCGAGGGCCACCTCTTGACGATCGGAGCCAGCATCGGCGTGGCGCTCGTGCCGGCTGATGGCACCGATGCCGGCAAGCTCCTGAAGAACGCCGATCTCGCCCTCTACCGGGCCAAGCTCGACGGCCGCGGCACCCACCGGTTCTTCGAGCCCGAGATGGATGCGCGCATGCAGGCGCGGCGGAAGCTCGAGCTCGACATGCGCCAGGCGCTCGCCCGCCGCGAGTTCCAGCTGCATTATCAGCCGCAATTGCAGCGCCAGAGCGGCGCGCTCTCCGGCTGCGAAGCCCTGATCCGCTGGTACCATCCCGAGCGCGGGCTGGTCTCGCCCCTCGATTTCATCCCGCTGGCCGAGGAGATCGGCCTGATCGTGCCGATCGGCGAATGGGTCATCCGCCAGGCCTGCCGAGATGCCATGACCTCGCCGGGGCACATGTCGGTGGCGGTGAACGTGTCGCCCGCGCAGTTCAAGAGCGACCGGCTCGTCGAGACCATCATCTCGGCCCTGGCCAGCTCGGGCCTGCCGGCCCGGCGCTTGGAGGTGGAGATCACCGAGGGCGTGCTGCTGCAGGAGAACGAGCGGACGCTCCAGACCCTGCACCGGCTCCGGGAGCTCGGGGTGCGCGTCTCCATGGACGATTTCGGCACCGGCTACTCGTCGCTGAGCTACCTGCGCTCCTTCCCGTTCGACAAGATCAAGATCGACCGCTCCTTCGTGAAGGACCTGACGAGCAAGCCCGACGGCGAGGCGATCATCCGGGCGATCGCGGGCCTCGGCAAGAGCCTCGGGACGACCACGGTCGCCGAGGGCGTCGAGACCTCCGAGCAGATGCAGCGCATCCGCCTGGAGGGCTGCACCGACGTCCAGGGCTACCTGATCAGCAAGCCCGTTCCGAATGATGAAATCCTCACGCTCGTCTCTCGCGCACGTATCCCGGCCTGATCCCGTCGCCGAAGCGGTCGTATGTTCGATGCCAACCGGCGCTGAGCAGACCAGTGACAACGCACCGGCCCGAGAGCCGATGCGTTGTCACCTGCAGGTCAAGCAGCCTTCTGGTTCACCTTGCTCTCAGCCATGGCCGTGAGCTTCTGGTCGGTGGCCTTCTCCTCGTCGAGCGTTTGCTGCAGCACGCTGGCGCAGTCGTTGCGGCCCAGTCGTTTCGCCCACGCGATGAGCGTGCCGTAACGGGTGATCTCGTAGTGCTCCACCGCCTGCGCAGACGCGAGCAGCGCCGCGTCGAGCACCTCCTTGTCGGCGATCTCGCCCGCCGTCTCGTTCGCCTCCTTGATGATGCCATCGATAGCCGGACAGTCTACGGCTTTCGCTTGTTGACCGTGCATCTGGAACACCTGCTCAAGACGCTTGATCTGGTTTTCAGTCTCGCGCAGGTGCATCTCGAAGCCCTGCTTGAGCTGCGGGTCCGTGGCCTTGTCGATCATCTTCGGCAGAGCCTTGGTGATCTGGTTCTCCGCGTAGTAGATGTCCTGCAGCGTATGGACGAACAGATCGTCGAGCGATTTGATGTCGCTTGTGAATAGGCCCATCACTTCCTCCAGAGATCTTGACATTGCCTCGTGGCCGTTGCGTCGTGGCAAATCGGCGAGCGTCAGCATCCGAGGAGAAGCTCAGAGGCGGCCTGTGGTTCCAGCCGCTGGACCAGAGCCCGTCGTGAAATCTTGCATGGGGGCGAACAAGCTTCGCCGCCCTGCCGCGCCTGCTCTCAAGGTTGCGAAATGATGTCGGCCTAATGGAAGCGCAGGCACAGCGTTACCAAACGAGAGCTTCAGCAATGCGCAATCTGTTCTCGCTGAGCTTTGTTAAAGCACGTTGTCAGTTGCGCGCGGAACCTTGCTCAAGTGCAGAAACGTGGCGGCTTCGCGGTGGGGTCGGCGTTCAGAATTTTCTTCGCGTAGGGCGGGCCTGAAGGGCCGCGTCGGAACGATCGAAGCCGTGAACAAAGACATACTTTGAGAGCAGCACGCCCGATGATCTCTTCGAGCAGGCGATTGTCCTTCTCGGCTGAAGCTTCACATAAAGCGACGAGCGGACCGGCCGTGCTCGTTCGGAGGACTGATTAGGGGCTCGGCTCGGCTATGAGTGCCCGTCGTCTTCAGGCCAGCCCTGTGCGCCGACAAGTGCGACGAACGCAACGGCCCCACATGCCTCCTCTTGGTAGGTGTTCTCGCTCGTGCGGACGAGTTTCATGAGCGTCTGAACGCGTCGTGTACCCACCGGGATGACCAAGCGCCCGCCAACAGCAAGCTGCCGCTTGAGCGCCACCGGCACCTCAGGGGCACCGGCCGAGACCAGGATCGCGTCGAAAGGTGCGACCTCGGGCCAGCCGCAGGTGCCGTCGTCGAAGCGCAACGCGACATTGCCATAGCCGAGTGTCTCGAAACGGTGCCGCGCGGCGTTCACCAAGACGGCGCGGCGCTCGAGTGCGTAGACCTTCCTGGCGATCCGGCTCAGGACACAGGCGGCGTAGCCAGAGCCCGCTCCGACCTCCAGCACGCAGTCGCTCGGTCTGACCTCAGCGGCCTCGATCATCACGGCGACGATGTACGGTTGCGAGATCGTCTGGCCCGCGCCGATGGGCAATGCTGTATCTCTGTAGGCGAACCTCGCGGATCCCGGTTCAAGGAAGGCTTCGCGCGGCACCTGTTGCATGGCCTTCAACACAGCCCTGTCGCGCACGCCACGTCGGGCGATTTGCACCTCGACCATTCGCGAGCGCGCTCGGGCATGGTTCGGCATGGACATGTGCTCAACTCAAGTGACAGGGCCATCGTCCAGCATCGGATCGAGCTCCCACGCGAAGGCATGCCGCAGACGCGGTATCAGACCGACAATAGCTTGGACCGTTCGTTGACGGAGAGCATCGGCGATTTCACTGTCGAACCCGCATCCTGAGCGATATGAAGTCGCACCAGCATGAATGTGAGCGGCTCGTGGTTGGACAACGCAAATCCTTTTTAATTTTGGGGGGCTTCGTGTAGGTGCCAAGACCGTTCGCCACTAGGTCAGCCATGAACCGTCATCGAGGGCCGCGGCCGTTCGTCGTTGAGATCAAGTCTCGCCAGCGCCGAAATTCAGCCGCGCCGGAGACGCGCGTTCCCACCTCATCCCCGGTCCGCGACCTCTGGAGCGGGACCAATCTGCATCAGGAGATGGAACGCTTAAAAGAGCTACCCGTGTTGCCTGTGCCCGCGGTTTCGGCGGAAGAGCGGCCGGCCTCCAAGGGCAACGGTCGCCGGATCCTACCAGGCGTCCTGCCCACGTTGGCACCTTCGAACGTCGCGAAACCTCACAGTCCGACCGCTCACGTAGACGCGGTAAACCCCAGTGTCGCCGAAACTTCTGTCGGGCAAAGTCGCGACGAACAGGGCGTGCAGCGTGCGCCCGTTGTCACAGAAGCTCGGCGCGGCGACACGACGATCAAAGCTTGCGCCGAGCCGGTCCTGGAGGTCTTGGACCCTGCTCCCTCAGCCGACGCGACCAGGAGCAAGCGGAAGACGAACCCTAATTTTCGCGCGGGTGAGCGCTGGAAGCGGCGGCTTCCGCGAGCCGGCTGGTCGTCGCGTCGCAGCGTTCGTGCGGATTGAGGACCGAGCGATCCTGCCGATTGGTGAGCTCGTGTTGAGACATCGCCTGTGCGCCTCATCCGTTGGGTGCTGGAGAGACGTCTCGGGTCACAGACATCGCAATCGCGCGGCGATGCGCGAGCAGTCTAGGGCTGCGCGTCGTACCCCGGCGTTCTTAAACGTCAAGGCGTGCCCAGGCGTCGCCTTGACGTGCGGCGATGTTTCTCGCGCGTGAGACGGTAAGCCCCAGCGGAAGATGAACGTGAGACAGCGAACATGACCCTCATCGAGGAGATCCGCCGCATCACGATGTACCCCATCGGGGCCGCGGAGCGGTGCAGGAGGCGACAGGCAGCCGTCGCGCAGAGAAGGGCCGATAGCGTAACGTCAACGCTCCCGAAACCCAGCCGCGCCAAGTTGATCGGCGGCACGTCGGCCTGTGCGATCACCTGATCGTCCTCGAGAACCGTCCGGACCAGCACTTATGAGTGTCATATTCGCGATCACACAATCGCACCTCGCGGATCCGCGCGCCGATCTCGATCGGCAGGTGGCCGAAGCCGAGGAGCGTTGCGAACGTCAGGGCCGTTTCGTCTTCGAACTTGGCGCGGGCACCTCTCCACGAGACTATGCCGAGCACGTCCTGCGCGTGATGGAGCAGACGCTCTCGATCAGTCGCGCAAATCGTGCACTCATTCAGCAACTCGGGACCGGCTCTCCGTGACGCGGTTGAAGCCGGAGTTGCCAATCACCGCACAAGACTCCCGCGCGTACCCTCTTCGAGAATCTGTGGAGTGACGACAACGCGAGAGCGGGTGAGCGGGCGACTTCACGTGGCCACTCACGAGCTGTCTCAGAAGGCGGTAAGCGGAGCCGTCACGATGCAGGTGACGCCCGATGGTCGGTAGTCGAGAGCCAGATCGCCGCCGACCTGCGAGGCCAAGCCGCGCTCGATAAACCGTGAGCCGAACCCCTTGCGCGTCGGCGGCAGCACCGGGGGGCCGCCCAGCTCGATCCAGGACAAGCGCAACATCGACGGTTCACGGTCCGTCAGGATCTCCCAGTGCAGATCGACGTGCCCGTTCTCGGTCGAGAGGGCTCCATACTTGGCGGCGTTGGTGGCGAGTTCGTGCAGCATGAGCGCCAGCGAGAGTGCACGGCCAGCGCTGATCTCCAGGGGCGGCCCTGAGATTCGGAAGCGACCGGCTTTGTCCTCGTGGACCTGCAACGCAGTGCGGACGACCGCCTCCATCTGCGTGCTCGTCAGGGCACCGCCCAGAAGCAGATCGTGGGCTTTGCCCAGCGCGATCAGGCGACCGGCCAGCACCTCCTTGGCAGTCCCGACGTCCGTCGCACCGCGCATGGTCTGTGTGGCGATGGACTGCACCATCGCGAGCAGGTTCTTCATGCGATGCGAGAGTTCGTGATTGAGCAAGCGTTGCTGCTCCTCAGCGCGGACGCGAGCAACCGACAGCTCGACCCGATCAGCGACCGCGCGCAGGAACTCGACCTCGTCGGTCGTCCAGCGCCGGGCCTGCCGGTCATGCACGAAGAACAGCGCAACAGACCGCCCGCGCTCGCGCACCGGCATGTTGACCAGGGTACCGACGTCGATCGCCCGAAGTCGCTCGCTTCCGGCCGTCGTTCGGGGATCCGTCTCGACGTCGTCGATGACGAGCGGCTCGCCCCAGTCCAGTTCTCCGCGAAGGGTGACGTAGTCCTCGAGGTGATGCTGACCGGCGATGCTAATCGGGGTGCCGCTGGTCCAGTCCTGCTCGATCGTGATGGACTTGGACGACAGATCCAGGCGACCAAATCCGGCGCGGCTGACATTCAAGGCTCGGCCGACGATCTCGGCCGCACTCCGCGTCATCTCCGAGACTGTATCAAGGTCGCGCAAACGGTCGCCGAGGTCGAGCAATGTCGCCCGGCGCTGGTCGGCGGCGTGCTTGGCGCGTTCGGCCAGAACGCGCTCGGTGACCTCCAGGAATAGCACCACGAAGGTCTCGTCCGTGAGCTTATGGGCCCGGCCTTCGTACCAGCGGTTCAAATTTCCAACCTGTCGCGTGAACGTGACCGATCGGCCGGTCTCCACGACTTGAGCGAATTCTTGGACCCAGGCGTCCTCGATGCCGGGGAACAGCTCGCGGATGGTCCGCCCCGCAGCGTCCTGAGCGGGAAGGCCCACCAGCTCGCCCCAGGCTCGGTTCACCTCCTCATAGCGCCAATCGGTGATGTGGCCTCGCGCGTCGCGGATGACCCGGCCGAGAATAAAGCCCTCCTGCAGCTGCTCGAACAAACCCCGCCAATACCGCTCGCCTTCCGCCAGCGCGTCCCGAACGGTGCGCTGCTCGGTGACGTCGCGGGCGATACCGGAGAAGCGGGTGGGCTGATCAGCGCCGTTGAACTCAAGTTCTCCTTTTCGTGCGATCCAGCGTAGCGCGCCCGTGTCGGCGCGGCGAATGCGGTACTCCACATCGCGCGGCGCTTCCCCGCTCAGGCGTGAGGCGGCGGTGGAGACGAGGTGCGCATCCTCCGGGATGACGAGTTGCTCGAAGGCGGTCGACGGGTAACTCTCCTGTTCCGGCAGACCATAGAGACGGCAGAACTCCGGGGTGGGATGGAGCACGCCATCGGCGATGCCGACCGAGAACAGGCCGACGCCGCCGACTTCCTGGGCCTGAGCCAAGCGTCGATCAACCTCACGCAGCCTCTCTGCCGACAGGCGCTGCTCGGTGCGGTCGCGTAGGATCTTCACGAAGCCGATCGGCGAGCCATCGTCCGTGCGCAGGGCCTGCATCTCGCCGTTGGCCCAGAATCGTTCGCCGTTCTTACGCTGATGCCACCGCTCGTCGATGCCGCGTCCCTCGGTCAGAGCGCTGTGCATCTCCCGGGCCGGGATCCCGTCGGCACGGTCCTCGTCCGTGAAGAACACGTCCGCGGGCTTGCCGCAGATGTCGTCGGGCGACCACCCGAGGATGCGGGTGGCTCCCGCGTTCCACTTGGTCACCTTGCCCTCGAGGTTCATCACGATGATGGCGTAGTCCGTCGCACTCTCGAAGATCGCACGGTAGTGCTCCTCACGGCTCTGTAGGCTGACCAGGGCCGCATCCTTCTCAGAGACGGCGCGGCGCAGCTCCATCTGCGCCATCGTCTGGCGGGCCAATCGCCGCAGAGCTTCAGCCTGTGCTCCCGTCAGGCCTTCTGGCCGCGGCTCGGTATCGATCACGCACAAGCTGCCGAGCACCTGTCCGGAAGCGGTACGCAGCGGCGCTCCGGCGTAGAACCGAATGTGTGGCTCGCCGGTGACCAGGGGGTTGGCGCGCGTGCGCGGATCTGCGGTCAGGTCCGCGATGACCAGGATGTCTGGTTCGTCCAGCACGAACTTGCACACGGACCGATCGAGGTCGGTCTCGCAAGTCGGGAAGCCGACCCGGGCCTTGAACCACTGCCGGTCGCGGTCGGCGAGGCTGACGAGCGCCACCGGCACCGCGCATAGCTGGGTAGCGAGGTGGAGGATGTCCTCGAAGCCCTGCTCGGTCGCCGGATCGAGGCTGGCAAAACTGTCTAACGCCGCAAGGCGACCGGGGTCCTCGATCATCGGCGGAATGGAAATCCTGTCGATCATCGCGCCGTCTCCCGCAGGGTCACCGCGGGCGAAGGTGGCTTCAGGGCCTCAGGCTCCGTAACGTCTACCGCGAGCATCTCGCCGTCGCGGCCGTAGACCGCGCCCAACACCTCACGGAAGTGCAGCTGTACACTGGCGTGACACTCGCACGCCGCACGCTCGACGCGGCCGCGGTCGAGCACGGTGAGCCTGCCGTGGCCCGTGCGGATCAGGCCATCGTCCTGCATCCTGCCGAGGATCTTCGTGAGGTAGGCGCGGCGTACCCCCAGCATCTCGCTCAGCACCTCGTGCGTCACCGGCAGTTCCGGCACGCCCAGGCGATCCTGGAGCGTCAGCAGCCAGCGCAGGCACCGCTGCTCGATCGGGTGGACGGCGTTGCAGGCGACCGACTGAAGCAGTTGCGCCAACAGGCAGTCGGCGTAGCGCACGAACAGGTCGCGCACGGCCGGCGAGGCGAGCTTTGCCGCGTTCAGCCGCTCGGCGCTGATCCGCAACATGGGGCCACCCACCTGGATGACGGCCTGGCTGAAAGCCGGCAGGTAGCCGTGGCTGACGACACCGCCGATCGCGCCCTCATGACCAACTGTGGCGGTCTCCACCGACTTGCCGTCGCGCAGCGGGACCACGAGGGTGACGATCGCGCGGTGCAGCGGGAAGGTGACGTACGAGACCTCATCGCGCGCATGGAACAGCACGTCTCCGCGCCGGTACTCGGCAGGTTCCAAGTGGGGCGCGATCAGCGCGCGGTCACGCGCGTTCAGAGCGTCGAGCAGGAGATTGCCCTGCAGCGATGGTGAAGTCGAGGTCGGCATGGATGAAGAGATCGCTCAGGCGTGCGTACGGAGGGCCTGATAGCAAGCCTTTGTCGGCCCGTTTGTCCACGAATGGACCAGATATCCGGGTCGGGAATGGTCTCGAGACCGACATCCGCGTCGACCAGCACGTTTCGTCTGCCGCTGGAACTCGAAGGTTGTCGCGGCTGCGCGACAGGGGTTGTGAACCGAACCCGCTGGACTGCGCCTCTGAGCGATAGGCGCTGCAGCGCCTCATGGCGCTCGAGCGACTTCCAGCCTGCCTCACGTCAAAGCGCTATCGACAGACTTCGTTAACCATCGACCACTCAACCTGCGAGCGTCATCTCGCGGGTGTTTCCCATGAACCAAGTTCGTTCGATCACCGCTGCGGACTTCTCCAGCGACTGCCCAGTACCATTCGAACGCGTGGTGCGCCTCACGCGCGCCGAGCCTGACGCGCTCTTTGACCTGCTCGATGGTATCCCCGAAGCGACGCGGGCGCGGCTCGCCGTCTGGCTCTACGGCCGCAGCCACACGCACGAGATCGGCGTCCGGATCGCGGCCACCTGTGACGGGACGACCCTTCACCAAGCTGCGGGTCTCGTCGGCGATCGGCTCCATGAGCTGTCTCGCCGGCCACGCACGGCTTCAAGCTATGGAGTTCATGCTGGCGGCACCCGTCGACAGGTCAGCCTCGGCGGATCGCACGTCGCGGCTCACGCCTTCGTCTAGCGGCTCCACCTCGCTCGGCAGCACCTCAGCATGTCCCTCATACATGAGCTCCTCACCCACTTCCGTCAGACGGTGACCGCCTACGCCGGCGACGAGGCGCTGATGCAGGCCGGCGTGTCAGCGGCGGCCAACGTCATCGTGGCCGATGGCGAGGTCGCGGGTGCTGAGTTCGAGACCGCGCTCGCCGGCGTGCTCGCCAGCCCCATCATAGAGAAGGGCTTCGACGTCCTGATGCTGGAGGAGGCGCTGTACGAGGCGATCGGCCGCGCGCGCACCCGGGCCGGTCGAGCGGACAACCTGCGTCGCGTTGCCGCGATCGCCGGTCGGCCCGCAGAGCAGCGCGAGAGCGTGTTCCTGGTCGCAGCAGATGTGGCCGATCACGACGGCATCGCCGACATCGAGCTCGCGGCGCTCGGCGAGATCGCCGTGGCCTTGATCGTCGACAAGGCACAGCTGCTAGAGGCGGTGCCGGTCCGGTCTACACGGCGGCAAGTGCTGGCCTAAGTCCGCCGTCGGACGGCGTCGCAATCAGCAACCAGAGGGCGCGGGGTTCGGGGCTGCCAGATCGGCAGCCAGGTAGGCGGACAAGCCGATCTCGGCGACGTGACCTCCGGAGGCAGCGTTGCCCCTGTGCCGGATGAAGCCGTGCCCGGTCGCAGGGTCGCACAGCAGATGCCAGTGGTCGCCGTTCGAGCTCACGTAGATCTCGCGTCCAGGTTCGGTCGTCACGGCAGTCGCGCCTCCCTCAACCGAAGCAGGAGAATACATCATGCGGGTCACGATCGCTCTCACGCTCTTGACGACGCTCAGCTTCACTGCGGCCGTCCATGCGCAAGGTTTGGAGCGCGGCGCTCGGGCCGGAGCTGAGCGCGGTGAGGAGATGGCCGGTCCGCTCGGGGCCGTTGTCGGTGGTGCGATCGGGGCAGCCGTCGGTACGGCCAACGGCATCCTCGGCGTCGACCGCCGCGAGCGCTTCCGCATCTATGCACTGGGCGAGCACCGTCCCTCCGTCGCGCTCCCTGGTCCGGTGCGGGCCGGAACCGTGCTGCCGGAGGACGGGATAGTCTACTACGACGTGCCGCGCGAGTTCGCGTTGCCGGAGTACAGCTATACGGTCGTCAACGGTCATCCTGTGCTCGTCGAGCCGGCGAGCCGGCGTATCGTGGAGGTGATCGAGTGACGACCAAGGCCGGCCTACCGACCGGACGCCCGACGCTCGCCGACCTACGCAAGGCTGGTACGATCACAAGCCTTGAGATCGTCGCGGCAATCGACGCCTACAGCCGTGATCCTGCGGCAAAGCGATATCGTTTCGCCAGCGGCCATAGCCTCGATATCGCAGCGGCCGTGGAGGGGTCTGCGGATCTCGCAGAGCTCATGGCCCGGCCAGGACCAAGGGACAAAGTGTTCCGGACTGCGGTCACCACCATCATCATGGCAGCACATCCGACTGCGCCTTGATCTGCGCAGGGGCTCTCGCCTCGATGCCGCTCGGTTCCTGACCGGCCAGATGTCGTTCATGCTCTTCTCTACGGCGTCGCCGAGCATAAAAGTCGGTTTTGTCGGCTGGTGTTTGACAATCGCGATGCGATCAGGCCGACCCGCCTCCAGCGTTCCGTGCCGCCTGCAGCGCCTCCGCGCTCGCGATCACACCGGCTGAGCCATCCTTGCGACGAACCTCGGTGACCCCAGCGGCACGCAGGGCAGAAACCAGCTGCTGCAAATTGGCACTGTGCGGTTGACGCGAGCCGTTCTCAAAACGCGCGATAATCTGCCGGCTCACACCCGAATGTTGCGCGAGATCTTCCTGGGACCAGCCCAGGAGCGCGCGTCCAGCTCGGATCAACTCCTTTTCCACCGATACCGCCCCCGTTCACGAAAACGTGATCGATCGAAACAACACAAAATGTGTCGTTTTAGCGGGGCATAACCTATGTTCGAGGCGCACCTCACACAGGAGCGCAAATCTCATGCTCGACATCGATCCTGAACTCGTCGCGGCCGCGCTGGAGCGCAGTCCCGACTATCGCGTGCTACGCAGACATCACCCCCGACGCGTGTTCGAACACCCCGGCGACGCCGAGGTCCGGCACGGTCTCCTCATCGACCTCGAGACCACTGGTCTTGATCCCGCATACCACGAAGTCATCGAACTCGGGGCGTTGCCATTCACCTACACTGTGGACGGACGCTTGGTGTCGGCGGGCGAGCCGTATCATTCGTATCAACAGCCCTTCGGGGAGATCTTGCCGGAGATCACGCGGCTCACGGGCATCGATGCCGCAATGGTCGAAGGCCACATGATCGAACGCTCGCGCGTCGACGCCATGGTCGAGCGCGCGGACCTGATCGTGGCGCACAACGCCGGATTTGACCGGCCGTTCGCTGAGGACGTCTGCCCGGCGCTGGCGAGCAAGCCGTGGGGTTGCTCGCTCGTGCAGGTCCCGTGGGCCGCCGAGGGGATGGGCGGTAAGCTGTGCTACATCGCCAACGACTTCGGCCTGATCTACGCCGCGCATCGCGCGGTCGATGATTGCCAAGCGACGCTGGAGATCCTGTCACGGCCCCTGCCCCGGTCGGGTCGTACCGGCTTCAGCCATCTGTTGGACCAGGCGTTTGCGCCGCTTTACCGCGTGAAGGCCGTGCGTGCGCCCTTTGAGGCGAAGGATGCCTTGAAGGCGCGCCGATACCGCTGGGATGATGGTGGCAAGAGCCAAATGCGGTGCTGGTACAAAGACCTGCCCGAGGAGGAGGTCGCTTCTGAACTGGCCTGGCTGCGGCTCGAAGTCTATCGGCACGACGCCGATATACCGATCGTCCCAATCAGCCCCTACGACCGCTTCTCCGGTCGGGTGTAGCGCCATGCGGATCGTCACCGATCATGCCGCCCGTCTGACAGGGGCGGGCTTCACGACATCGCAGGCCGCGGCGATTGATGCCGCAGTCCACGCCACAGCCAGTGAAGCCGTCGAAGCGCTGGAAGGTCAATTGGCGCGCTGGCACGCCTACCTCGCGGGCTACCTCCTGATCGAGATCGGCATCGTCCTTCTCGCAATCCTGATCATTCAGGCCGTGCGGGAGCCGGCATACTCATCCAGGCCTCGTCTTGCGACCCGTCCGGAGGGTCCGATGGTAGCCGTCAGACCCGGCGATTCATGGTGAATCGCACGTTACCGACCGCGATTCGGCGATTCCCAAAGTGGGAAATCGGCTGTTTCGTGCGAGAGGATCGAGTCGGATCAAAGACTTAGATCCCATGCGGGGCGAACGATAACCCTTTGCAATCAAAGCGATTCGCGCGCTGGACGCAGGGCATGATGAGCCCCCGGGCCCGTCTTCGGCCATCGCTGGGGTCTAGTCCTCGTCCTTGCGATACGCTTATGGTTCGCAAACGAACGGCGGCATCGGGCCAGCCGGACTAAAGAGGAGCGCAGTATGTCGATCTCTGACCGCTGACCGCTTGGAAACGTTCGACGGCAATCGGACGTCCCAAGCGGTCTTATCGATCCACCGACTAAACCACCCCTGGCCGAGCGTCGGCGGCCCACACATCACGAGGATGCTGCGTCAACCGGTGCGAGGAATCGCACGGGGCTGGCACGGGCTGGAAAATCGCATGTCGATGACAGCGATGCAAGTGCCCGCACCTGAGACCCAGCATCCTCAGCATCCCTGAAACGGAGCGATCCACCTCATCGACCCGCGCATGAGCGCGGATCGGTGACGGCTGTCCGCTTCGTCCCCGGCCCTGCCCGACGGCAGGGCTCATCGATGAATGAGGATACCCATGTTCGACGAACCAAACCCCACACGCTCCGACGCCACCGGCTCCGTGGTCGTACCCGCATCCTTGCCGCCGGACGAGAACGCCAGACCTTTCACGCCACCGCTGCCTTCACTCGCGTCGCGCAACATCAGCTTGCGGTCGAAAGGATCGATGCGCGGCAGCTTCGTCTCCATCCGCGAGATGCGCCAAGTCGACATCGAGAGCAGCATCGAGAAGAGCGTTCTGCTCTGGCTCGCGACACTTCCGGAGATCGTCCGGATCCGGGAACAGCCGCCTGCGGTCCCATACATCGACCGCGAGGGCGTGCAGCGTCTTCACACGTTCGACATCCTCGCCGAATTCGCCGACGGTCGACGGATCTTCTACGACGTCAAGGACGAGCGCCACGCGCGCAAGCACGACGTCGACGGGTTCCTGCGCCACATCGCGCCGCAGATCCCGGAGACGATCGCCGATGGCGTAACCCTCTACACCGAACGAACACTCTCGCCAGCGATGATATCCAACGCGCGTCTCATCCACGCCGTGCGTAGAGATCTCCCCAACGCCGCCGACCGAGCCGTCCTCGACCTCCTCACGGAGATCAAGGGCACGGTCGTCATCAAGGACCTTGTCGCGGCCAGCATGCACGGCGCGGCGGCATTCCGGGCGATCGTCCGGCTGATCGCCCAGCGCGCGCTCCTGCTCACCGCTGACGAGCGGATCGATTACCCGTCTCACGTCACCGTCGTGGCCGAGCGCATCGCGGAGGTGGCCCGATGATCCCCGCCACCGATCCCAACGGCGCGCCCCTGCGCATCGGCCCCCATGATGCCGTCTCCATAGACGGCGTTGCATTCCGCAAAGTCGGCGACAGCCCGGACGGTCACGTCTTCCAGAATACCCTCACCGGCCTGCACGAAGGCTTTGGCCACGCCCAGCTCGCCGCGCTGTCGATGGCTGGACGCGTCGAGTTCAAGGCGAACGCCTTCGGCGCGATCTCGGTGCGCACACAGATGACAGCGGGGGCGACTGCATTCGCGGACCTGCCACTCGATCACCAGAAAAAAGTCGCGTGGTATCTGGAATGGATCACCGAGTTCCTCAAATGGGAGGCCGCTTGGTACGCCGAGAACGCCGACAAGCCGCGCCGCGAGCGCTCGGGACCGGAGCCCCGATCGAATGCCGGCATCGCGCAAGCGCTGGAAAAGATCGGCCAGACGATCCAGGCCCGGGCCGACGCGCGAACCCGACCACCGGGTAAGGACGGCGAGCCGGCGCAACCGCGCAAGCCCCGGGCGGGAAGCCCGGCGGCGGGCTACAACGGGCCGAGCGTCGAGACGTTCAAGACGCACCTGGAGAACTACGAGGCGGCCGGTCGCAACGCCCTGGCGCTCCGGCCGAAGACCAACCGCTGTGGCAACCGCAAACCGCGCTTCCATCCAGAGGTCGAGCGGATCCTGCAAGAATACGCCGCTCAGTACGCGGCCGAGCACAAGCGCTCAAAGGCGCTGTGCCACCGAAAGATGCGGGCGGCACTCAACGCCTTGAACGACGCCCGGGTCGCGGACGGGCTCGCGCCCTACCCCGTGCCCTCGGACAAGACGCTCGCCCGGCGGATCGACGCGCTCGACATGTTCCTGGTCGAGGCCAAGAGGCTCGGCGTCGATCGCGCCACGCGCAAGCACAGGTTCATCCAAGGACAGGCTGAGGCCATCCGCCCCGGTCAGCGCATCGAGATGGACGAGTGGAAGCTCGACCTCTTCTTCCTGCTGTCCCAAACCGACCTGCTAGCAGATCTCTCGGACGAACAACTTGCAGACCTGAAGAAACGGAGGTGGTTCCTATGCGTGGCCATCGACGTCGCCACGCGGTGTATCGTCGGAATGCGCGTGGACCAGACCGCGTCGGTCCGCAACGCGCTCTCGACCCTGGAGATGGTCGTCTCCGACAAGGCCCACCTCGCCGCGGCCGCCGGGGCGCTCTCGTCGTGGCAGCATATGGCGCTGCGCCCCGAAGACGTGGTCACGGACAGCGGCGGCTCTTTCATCGCCGAGGACTTCCACCTCGCGGTAATCGGCCTCGGCAGCACCCACGACATCCCGCCCGCCGGGCTGCCGCATCTGCGCGGGACGATCGAGAGGTTGTTCAAGACGCTCAGCCTGCAACTCGTGCGCGAGTTCACGGGCCAAGCTTTTTCGAACAAGGTCGAGCGCGGAGATTACCCGGCGCAGGAGCGCGCTAGCATCACCGTCGAGCAGTTCGTCCTCCTCGCCGTCCGGTACGCCCTCGACATCTACCACCTCACGCCCCATGCGGGGCTGGGCGGCGAAACCCCGGCCGACGCCTGGACGCGGCTCACGGGGCATTACGGCATCCTGCCCGTGCCCGGGCGCAACGAACGGCGGTCCGTCTTCGGCCTGCGCCTGACCCGGACCCTGGGCCGTCACGGCCTACAGATCATGGGCCTGGATTACCGGGCCGACGTCCTGCAGGTGCTCTACCTGAAGCGTGGCAAGATCCAGGTCGACATCCGGCTCGACCCGCTTGATATCGGCGCGATCTCGGTCGCGATCGATGGCACGTGGCACGAGGCCCGCGCGGCGACCTCCGGCTTCGACGGTGTCCGCCTCGCCGATCACAGGGCGCTGTGCGAGATGTTGGCGAAACGCTTCGCCGATCAGGCCGCGCTCACCCAACCCATCGTGAACGAGGCGCTGCGCACGATCGGGGCAAGGGCCACGGCCGCCGAGAAGGCCGCGCACTTCCTCACCCGGTTCGCCGAGCCCGAGGACATCGCCCGGGCCGAGCGCAGCTTGCGCGACTTCACGATCCCGACTGACGCCGACTTCGCCGGCCGGACCGCCGCCAACCCGCTCGACGGCGTAATCCCGACCGGCGGTGCGCCCTACGTGGGCCCGCCGGATACCCCGCCTCCCGCCGTACCCGAGCGCCGCCCAAACCGGTCACGCCCGCGGCCGGCCCAGCCCGATGCGGGGAGTACGCCGCCGCGGAAGCCGCCGATCGTCGATCTCGAGGACTGACGCTTCGACAGGGGCCCGCACGCTTTCGTGCGGGCCTTTTCATTCATTCCGCCCTCACTTTCTTCGAGGATCCCTGATGTCCGACACAGTTGACGACGACGCCACCGACCCATCCGCCGACCCATCCGTCGATCTGCGCAACTTTCTGAGCGCGGAGGGCCATCAAACCCTGGAACTGCTTGAGCAGGTTCGCGGGAAATACGTGACTTCGCCCGGTGACGCCGTGTGCATGAAGGCGCTGACAAAACTCATTCTGAACGCCGGCATGCGCGCCAATACTGCCCTGCCCTACAGCCGGACGAACCGGGCCGAAGGGCGGATCCTCGTCATCACCGGGGAGAGCGGTGCCGGCAAGTCACGCCGCCTGATGCGCACCCTGCGTCGACATCCCGCGCTCGAGGGACAGGACCTCGCGGGACCGGACAGCCCCGTCGTCGTCGTCAACGTCCCCTCGCCGTGCACGCTCAAGCTCCTCGGGCGCGAAGTCCTCCACGCAACCGGCTACCCGCTCGAACGCGAGCTCTTGGAGAACCTAGTCTGGGAGCGCGTGCGGCGTCGCTTGGATAGGGGCAACAAGCTCATCGTCGTCTTCGACGAGATGCAGCACATCACCCGAAAGCTGAACTCGGACGAGATCAATAAAGTCTCCGACACGATCAAGAACCTGATTAACAATCTCACGTGGCGTGTGTCCATCATCGTCTGCGGCTTGCCGAAGGTCGCGGATTTCATCCACCGCGACCGTCAACTCGAACGCCGCGCTCAATTCATACACATCGACTCCCTTACAATGCCGGGCGATAACGCCGTGATCGCGGCCATGGTCACCAAGCTCGCCGCGGTAGCGGATCTCATCGTCGAGGCCGACATCGCGACGAACCTCGCACCCCGTCTCATCCACGCGGCATGCAATCAGTGGGGGGTCGCCATCGCACTCACCCATGAGGCCATCCAGACCGCGCTTCGGCCCGATTACCTCGCTCTCGACCGGCACGACGACGAGATCGACGTCGGTGATCCGCAGCAGGTCGGGCCCGATGGCACGCTCACGCTCAACCACTTCGCGGAGGCGTACAGAGGCCTTCTCGGCTGCACCGACGAGGAAAACCCGTTCGTCAGCCGCGACTGGATTACGATCCGCATCGCCGGGCCTACCGTCATCCTCGATGCCGCGAAGGACCGAAACACCCAGACAGGTGCAATGGGGGGACCGTCGTGACGCCGCCCCTCGTCCTGCGCTTTGACCTCAAGGCTGACGAGTCCGTCCCCAGCTGGATCTCCCGATTGGCCGTTCACAACGGTGCTGGGACCGCCCGTGAGTTCTGCCTCGACATGGGCTTCACGTTCCAGGACTGCGTCGACGGCGAGCCTGCAGCGCTGACAAAACTCAGCGCTCTGACCGGAACGCCCGTCGAGATGCTCGAACGCGCCAGCCTTCGAGCAGATGGCTCAAACTTCCTTCTGGGCCCTGAGCGCTTATCCCATAAACTGCTCCGGCGCACGAAAGTCCACGTGTGTCCGCTCTGCGCCCGGGACGACATCGAAGCCGCTGCGCGCACGGGCGAACCCGCGCCTTACGGCAGGACGCTCTGGCAGCTCTCAGTCATCAGAACATGCCTGGATCACCACCGCGCCCTCATTCAGATCGCAGAGGGCGCGCGAACGTCCACGCACGACTTCACCCGGCTTCTTCAGGGACGTGCTGCTGAAATTTTACAGGCTGCCAAGTTGCCGCTCGCCCGCGCGCCGTCGTCGCTGGAGCGCTATGTTGTCGATCGGTTGACGGGCAAGCCAACGGGCGCACCCTGGCTCGACCAACTCGATCTGTACGCCGCCACCGCGACGTGTGAACTCCTCGGCGCACTCATCACCGTCGGCGCGAAAGCCAAGATGAAGAGCCTATCCGAGAGCGCGCTGCACCACGCCGGCGATGTCGGTTGCACCATTGCACGCGGAGGGGAAACGGCCATTCAAGAGGTTCTCTCCGACGTCTACCGACGCCACGTCTTCAAGCCCCACGGATCGGAAGGGCCGCCCGGCGTCTTCGGCGTCCTCTATCAGTCGCTCTCCCTCAGACAGAACGAGTCCATCTTCGCGCCAGTCCGCGATATGGTTCGCCGCCAGATCGCCGAAATCATGCCCGTTGGGCCGGGTGACATCATACTCCAGCAACCGGTCGAAACACGCGTCTATCATTCGATCACGTCCGCAGCTCGCGAGACAGGACGCCATCCTGCGCGGCTCAGGAGAATCCTGGCTGCCGCAGGGTTGATCCGACCGGATCATGCGCAGATCCCGGATAACCTCGTGACCTTCGAGGTCGAGAGCGGCCGTGCGCTTCTCGAGGCTCATACGGACAGCGTTCCGTTAAATGAGGTCCGACGATATCTCGGGACCAGCCTCGCTCAGGCTAATCTTATCGCCGAACACGGTTTTATACAACCACGGATCAAAAATCGGGGAAAGCGCAATCAAAAACTCAACGCTTTCTCACGCGATGATATCGATCAATTCCTCGCGCGACTTAGTGATGGGATCGAGCCAGTCTCCATCATATCCAAAGTCATGTTCCCCATCGCAGCCGCTTCGAGGCGCGCACGGTGCAATTTAATCGATGTGATAAAGCTTATATCGGACAAGAAGCTTAAGCGTGTGGCCATTCATTCGGAACTAGATGGGCTGAGTTCCATTTTTGTCGATCCCAACGAGGTTGCCTATCGTCTTCTCGAAGACGGCGACGCTGTCACAATGGAAATGGCGCGCAGTGTTCTGTGGGTCAACCCTACGATTGTCGCTGCTCTGATAGAGAAAAATTATTTAACATCGACTATGTCGGTTCATCCGCTCGCTCGCAATGTTGTGCGATGTATCGAGCGCGATAGCTTTGAGGCGTTCAATCACACTTACGTTTCAGCGGCGGAGCTTGCCGGCTATAGTCGCTTGCGGTACCGACGTGTTTGGTATGCCGTTAAGAAATGTCGGCCCGCAATTGCAAAAGATGTTGCCCGGGCCAATTTTTATTGGAGGGACGCAATACCAATCATTGGGCCTCGGGCGGAAAAGCGAAATAAAATTGAGCGATAAGCAAAAGGCCCCGATTTCTCCGGGGCCTTTTCTTTTGCGCTGTACTGTGTCGGACCAGCGGCGGAGTGGCTGGTATTCGTCGCGTTGGGGGTGGGTATGCTTCGGTTTTCGCGAAGGATCGCGTCGCATTCGGATGCTGAGGCTCGAAAAAACAAGCACTTAGCAAGAACGGATCAGAATACTTTGGTTCGCTTGACACCAGCCGGCCGCCGTCCGGCAGGCCGCCCGCAGCACCCAGGCGCCGATCTCCAGGATGGCCCCCGTCTCCTCGGCGATCGGCACGAACAGGGCCGGCGAGACGGTCCCGCGCTTCGGGTGGCGCCAGCGCAGCAGCGCCTCGAAGCCCGTGACCCCGCCGGACTCGATCTGCGTCTGCGGCTGGTAGACGAGTTCGAGCTCGTTGCGGGACACCGCGTGGCGCAGGTCGTGTTCCAGCTGCCGCCGATCGCGGATCTGCGCGCCCATGCTGGCGTCGTAGCGGCGGCAGGTGCCGCGGCCCTCGTTCTTGGCCCTGTAGAGCGCGGCATCGGCGTGGCTCAGGAGCGCCCGCTGGTCCAGCGCGTCGTCGGGATAGACCGCGATGCCGATGCTCGTGGCGATCACCGGGCCGGAGGCGGCCGCACCGCCGCCAGGGCGTCTAGGATCCGCTCGGCCAGCCGCTCGGCGGCGCCGTCGGTCTGCGGCGTCAGGATCGCGAACTCGTCGCCGCCGAGGCGGGCCATCAGCTGCGCGGCGTCCAGCAGGCCGCCGACCCGGAGCGCGAGGTCGCGCAGCATCGCGTCGCCGGCCGCGTGGCCGAACAGGTCGTTGACCTCCTTGAAGCGGTCGAGGTCGAGGCAGAGGACGGCGAGCCGGGTGCCCTGGACATCCGCGGCGCGCATCTCCCGCTCGAGCCGCGCGTGGAAGCTCGTGCGGTTGGCGAGCCCGGTGAGTGCGTCGTGGTGGGCGAGGTAGTGAATCTCGCTCTCGGCCCGGCGCCGCGCGCGCAGGTCGCGCACCGCCACAGCATGGTGCGGCTGGTTCCCGTACTCGGTGACCGGGCGCATGATCACCTCGACGGGAATCGTGCCGCCGCCCGCCTGGACGAGGTCGGCCTCGAGGGGCTGGTCCGGCGTTCCGAGCCCGGGCGTGAGGCTTGGCAGATAGGCGGCGAGGCGCGTCCCTATCAGGGCGTCCGCCCCGGCGCCGGCGAGCCGGATGAAGGCGTCGTTGGCGCTGACGATCACGCCCTCGCGGCAGACCGCAAGCCCCTCCACGGCCGCGTTGGCGAGGCTGAGCAGGCGTTCGCGCTCGAACTCGGCGCGCTTGCGCTCCCGCAGGTCGAGCACGAGGGCGGCGCCGGCCAGGAGCAGGATCAGGCAGCTCGCCAGCGCCACGGCGGCGGCGAGCCACTCGGTCCGGATCGCGTTCTCCGGAATCGCCACCAGGGGATCGGGCAGGATGGTGACCGCGCCCATGCCGGTGAAATGGTGGCCGCAGATCGCCAGGATCAGCAGCAAGGCGCCCACGCACCGGCCCCGAATCGTCGGCGCCGACAGGCCGACAACGAGGGCCGCCGCCCCGAGGACGGAGCCGACCACGACCGAGACCGCCACCAGGACGGGGCTCCAGATCAGGTGACCGGTCACCTGGTAGGCGGCCATGCCCGTGTAGTGCATCGCCGCGATGCCGCCGCCCACCACGCCGCCGCCGATCGCCCCGCGCACCCGCCCGCCCGTCGCGGCCAGCGCGAAGCCCAGGCCGGCGATCGCGACGGCATCGACGTACGAGAGCAGCGTCAGGCCGACCCCGTAGCCCGAGGGCAGCCCCGGCGCGTAGGCGAGCATCGCCAGGAAATGCGTCGCCCAGATCCCCGAACCGCCCGCGATCGCGGCGATCGCGAGCCACGTGTAGCGGCTGCGGCGCCCGGCCCGGCCGGCATGGGTCAGCAACGCGATCGCCGTCGCGCTCGCCAGCGTGCAGACAAGCGCCGCGAGGGCCACCAGCCACGGATTGTGTTCACCGACGAAGCAGCCGATCACGGTCAACATGTAGACAACCAGCAGAGGCTTGTGGCGAACTTGCCCAAACTCTTGGCAGATAGTATTTAATATTCAGCCAACGTGGTCGCTCAATACAAGTGCATCCGAACCTATGTTCGCGTCTGCCTCGCCGGGCTCCGGGGCGGGCGGCGGCGCGGGCAGGCCTGTCCGCCGGGGGTGAAGCTGGGCTATGGCGAGGCGAGCCGCCGGACCCGGCGGCCGGTGGGGAATGCGGCGATGGCATACTGGCTGTTCAAGTCCGAGCCCGCGACCTGGTCGTGGGATCAGCAGGTCGCGGCCGGCGCGGCGGGGACGTTCTGGAACGGCGTGCGCAATCACCTCGCCAAGAAGCAGCTGATGGCCATGCAGGTCGGCGAGCAGGGCTTCTTCTATCACTCGAACGAGGGCAAGGCGGTGGTCGGCCTCGTGGAGGTGATCCGGCCCTACTACCCGGACCATACCGACGAGACCGGCCGCTTCGGCATGGTCGACGTGCGGGCCGTCAAGGCGCTGCCCCGCCCGGTGACGCTGGACGCCATCAAGGCCGACCCGGTGCTGGCCGAGATGGTGCTGGTGAACAATTCCCGCCTGTCGGTGCAGCCGGTGACCGAGGCCGAATGGGCCCGGGTGTGCGCGCTGGGCGGCCTCGGCTGAGGGCGGTCGAGCCGCGGCTCGGTCAGGCGGCGCGGTTGAGGACGCCGTGCGCCGGAGCCGCGTCGACGTCGACCGCCGGCAGCGTGTCCATGACCCGGGCGGCCGGCAGCGTCACCACCACCTCGGTGCCCTCGCGGGGCCTGGAGGAGAGCTGGAACTGCCCGCCGTGCAGCTCCACCAGGCCCTTCACGATCGGCAGGCCGAGGCCGGAGCCCTGCTCGGCGGTCTTGATCGCCAGGGAGCCGCGCCCGAACGAGGACAGCACCGTGCCGAGCTCATCCTCGGGGATGCCCGGGCCGCTGTCCTTCACCGACACGTACTGACCGCCCGAGGCGGTCCAGCCGACCTTGAGCCAGATCTCGCCGCCCGGCGGCGTGAACTTCACGGCGTTCGACAGGAGGTTCAGCACGATCTGGCGGAGCGCCCGCTCGTCGGCCCAGAGGCGCGGCAGGGATTCGTCGACGAGGCCGTGGACGATCTGGTTCTTGGCCTTGGCGCGGAGCGCCATCATGTGGCGGCACTCCTCCACGACGTGGGCGAGCTGCACCGCCTCCTCGTTCAGCTCGTAGCGCCCTGCCTCGATCCGCGACAGGTCGAGGATCTCGTTGATCAGGTTGAGGAGGTGCATCCCGCTGTCGTGGATGTCGTTCGAGTACTCCCGATAGGAGGGCGCCGTGTGGGAGCCGAACACCTCGTTCTTCATCACTTCCGAGAAGCCCAGGATGGCGTTCAGCGGCGTGCGCAGTTCGTGGCTCATGGTGGCGAGGAACCGCGACTTGGCGAGGTTCGCCTCCTCGGCCCGGCGGCGGGCCTCGTCGGAATTGGCCTTGGCCTGCTCCAGCTCGCCGAACACCGCATCCTTTTCGGCGCGGGAGCGCAGGGCCCCGACCGTCGAGGTGTAGAGGCGGCGGGCGAGGCCGAGGAAGAACAGCTGCGCGCCGCCGGCCATCACCACCAGCATCAGCGCGTCCATTCCGCGGGAGAAGGCGGTGAGCGAGGCGGTGGCAAGCGCCAGCGGGATCAGG
The DNA here is from genome assembly GCF_023546765.1 of Methylobacterium tardum. Taxonomy (NCBI): domain Bacteria; kingdom Pseudomonadati; phylum Pseudomonadota; class Alphaproteobacteria; order Hyphomicrobiales; family Methylobacteriaceae; genus Methylobacterium; species Methylobacterium tardum. The sequence goes on along the minus strand of NZ_CP097484.1, from coordinate 1,322,617 downwards.
GCGGCGATGGCCGCGAGCGGGACGGTCGCGGCCAGCATCGTGGTGACGGCCGCCGCGATGACGAGGCCGATCAGCGCGAAGGTCCAGCCCCCGGTGGTGCCGAGCCCGATCATCGCCGACCACGAGAGGCTCTGCAGCACCTCGCCGATCAGGAAGCGGTGGCGCCAGCGGGCGAGCGGGATCGTCGCCGGGTCGGCGCGGAGGAAGCGCCGGCTCAGGCTCGTGTTCAGCGTGATCATCAGGAACACACAGACCGCCCAGGCCGCGGCCACCGGCGGCGCGATCCAGAACGTCGCCGCCGCGGCGAGCACCCCCGCGAACAGCGCCAGCGGGATCCCCGCCCCGGCCCGGTACTGGGCGTAGTGGCGCAGCAACTCGTAGTCGAAGGCCCGCTCCAGGCCGGTCTGCGAGGTCAGCTTCTCGCGGGCCGAGCGGATCTCGCGGGCGACGCCGCGGCGGCGCGCCGCTTCCTCCGTCGAGGGACCGCGACCGCGCTGGACCATCTCGACGGTGAGATCGGGCATGCGCGTCTTGACACTCGGCTCGGAATCAGGGGCGGGGGTGGCGCGGAGGCACTCCGTGAGGATGAGGCGGATGTGTTAAGAAGCGGCTGTCGGTATCGCTCGGATCTTAGGCATCGCGGATCGTATCGAGACGGTCCGGCGTGCGGATCGACCTGCGGATCGACGTGCGGTGCCGCACATCGTGCGGGCGGGTGCGCCCGGTAGCGTAAGCCGCGCGCTCGCGATGCCCGAGCGGGGCCGCACGCCGCGATCCGGGACGCCCCGGGCGCACGCGTCGAGGAGGGGTCGCCGACCATGCCGAATCTCACCGTGAACGGGGTCACGCACGCGATCGACGCCGACCCGGACATGCCCCTGCTCTGGGTGCTGCGCGACCGGCTCGACGCGACCGGGACCAAGTACGGCTGCGGCATCGCGCAGTGCGGCGCCTGCACGGTCCATCTCGACGGGCAGCCGGTCCGCGCCTGCCAGACCCGGATCGGTGACGTCGGCACCGCGCAGGTGACGACCATCGAGGGCGTCAACGGCCGGGTGGCCGAGGCCGTCCAGGCAGCGTGGCGCAAGCTCGACGTGGTTCAGTGCGGCTATTGCCAGTCCGGCCAGATCATGTCGGCGATCGGCCTGCTCTCGGGCAACGCCAAGCCGACCGACGCCGACATCGACGGCGCCATGGACGGCAACATCTGCCGCTGCGGCACCTACCAGCGCATCCGTGCGGCGATTCACGAAGCCGCGCGCAGCCTCGCCTGATCCGTCCCGGCGCCCACCTACTCGCCCTTCCCCGCGGTCCCGACCGGAGCCTCGCCGCCATGCTGAACGCCCGTCGACCGAATCCCCTGCCCGTCCGCCCCAGCCGCCGCGGCCTGCTCGCGGGCGCCGGCGCCCTCGTGGTCGCGTTCCGGCTCGACCCGAAATCCGCCCGCGCCGCCGCCGGCCCGAACCTCGCCGACGTGAAGGCGCAGCCCAACGCCTTCGTGCGCATCGGCGCCGACGACACCGTCACGGTGGTGATCAAGCACCTCGACATGGGCCAGGGGAACACGACCGGGCTCGCCACGATCCTGGCCGACGAGCTCGGCGCCGACTGGGCGAAGGTCCGCACCGAGTTCGCGCCCGCCGACGCGACGCTCTACAACAACAGCCTGATGGGCCCGATCCAGGGGACCGGCGGCTCGACCGCGGTGGCCAATTCCTGGTTCCAGCTGCGCAAGGCGGGTGCGGCCGCCCGCGAGATGCTGATGGCCGAGGCCGCCTTCCGCTGGAAGGTGCCGGTCTCGGAGATCACCGTTTCCGACAATCTCGTGCGCCACGCGCCGTCCGGCCGGCAGGCCCGGTTCGGGGAGCTCGCGGCCTCGGCGGCCTCGCTGCCGGTGCCTTCCGAGCCGCGACTCAAGGATCCGAGCGAGTGGCGGCTGATCGGCCAGACGATTCCGCGCCTCGATTCCGTGGCCAAGACCAACGGCACGGCCGTCTATTCCCTCGACATTCGCCGCCCGAACCAGGTCACCGCCGTGGTCGCCCGCGCGCCGCGCTTCGGCGCCACCGTGAAGAGCTTTGATGCCGCCGCCGCCCGCAAGGTCGCGGGCGTTCTCGACGTGGTGCAGGTGCCGACCGGCGTGGCGGTGCTCGCCCGCGACACGTGGTCGGCCATGAAGGGCCGCGAGGCGCTCACGGTCGCCTGGGACGACAGCACCGCCGAGACCCGCTCGTCGGAGACGATCCTCGCCGAGTACCGGGAGCGGGCCAAGGCCCCCGGCCTCACGGCGTCCGAGCGCGGCGATCCGCAGGCGGCTCTGAAGGGCGCCGCCAAGGTCATCGAGGCCGAGTTCACCTTCCCCTACCTCGCCCACGCGGCGATGGAGCCGCTCAACGCCACGATCGAGCGGGCTTCCGACGGCGGCTACGACGTCTACGCCGGCTTCCAGTTCCAGACCGTCGAGCAGGCGACCATGGCGGCGGTCCTGGGCGTGACGCCCGACCGGGTCCGGCTGCACAGCAACTGGGCCGGCGGCTCCTTCGGCCGCCGGGCGACCCCCACCGCCGACTACCTCGCGGAGGCCGCCGCCGTCTTCAAGGCGTCCGGCGAGAAGGCCCCGATCCACCTCGTCTGGACCCGCGAGGACGACATGGCCGGCGGCTATTACCGCCCGACCGTGCTGCACAAGGTCCGGGCCGGCATCGACGGCAAGGGCGCGGTGGTCGGCTGGGACCACGTCATGGTCGGCAAGTCGATCATGATCGGCTCGCCCTTCGAGGCGATGATCGTCAAGAACGGCATCGACTCGACCACCGTGGAGGGCGCCTCCGACACGCCCTACGCCCTGCCGGCCTATCGGTTCGGCGTCCATAACGGCCGCGAGGGCGTGCCGGTGCTGTGGTGGCGCTCGGTCGGCCACACCCACACGGCCCACGTGATGGAGGTGATGATCGACGAACTGGCCCATGCCGCCAATGTCGATCCGGTGGCCTACCGGCTCTCTCTCCTGACCCAGGCGCCGCGGCTCTCCGGCGTGCTCAAGCTCGCCGCCGAGAAGGCCGGCTGGAGCGCCAAACCGCAGGAGCAGGGGCGCGGCCTCGGGGTGGCTGTCCACGAATCCTTCGGCTCCTACGTCGCGATGGTGGCCGACGTCACCGCGCAGGATGCGGCGATCCGCGTGAATCGGATCGTGGCGGCGGTGGATGTCGGCGTTCCGGTCAACCCTGACGTGATCCGGGCGCAGGTCGAGGGCGCGGTTGGCTTTGCCCTGTCGGCGGTGCTGCGCAACCGCATCACCCTCAAGGACGGCCAAGTGCAGGAGCACAATTTCGACGCCTACGAGCCGACCCGAATGAGCGAGATGCCGAAGGTGGAGGTGCACATCGTGCCGAGCCAAGTGGCGCCCACCGGGATCGGCGAGCCGGGCGTGCCGGTGCTGGGTCCGTCGATCGCCAACGCGGTCTTCGCCGCCACCGGCCGGCGCCTGCGCTCCCTCCCCCTCGACCTTTCGGGCGTGAAGGGCGCGTGAGGAATCGCACCTTCCGATCGCCTGCATCGGCGTAGGACGGAGGGGCCTTCCCCCAAGGCAAGAGACCCGACTGACGACGGCGCGGCGCGACACCGCGCCGTTTCTTTTTTGCGCGCCGATGCGGCATCTCCGGGCCATGCCGGTCTTCGGCGACACCGCCGCGCGCCTGCGCGCCTGCCGCCTCTGTCGGGACAGCCCGCTCTACGGCCCGCCCCTGCCCCAGGAGCCCCGGCCGATCGTCCAGGGCTCGGCCACAGCCCGCCTGTGCATCGCCAGCCAGGCGCCCGGTACGCGCGCGCATCGCACCGGGCAGCCCTTCACCGACCCGTCGGGCGTGCGGCTGCGGTCCTGGCTGGGGCTCGACGCGGCGCAATTCTACGACGCCGCCCGGGTGGCCATCGTGCCGATGGGGTCGTGCTTCCCCGGCCTCGACGCCAAGGGTGGCGACCGGCCGCCGCGCCGGGAATGCGCCGAGCGCTGGCGGGCGGAGCTGTTCGCCGGCCTGCCCGATCTCGAGCTGATCCTGGTGATCGGCCAGTACGCGCAAGCCTGGCATCTGGGAAAGATGGAGGGTGGCCTCACCGGCACGGTGCGGCGCTGGCGCGAGATCCTGGCCGAGCCGCGCCGCCCCCGGGTCCTGCCCCTGCCGCACCCGTCCTGGCGCAACAACGGCTGGCTGAAGCGCGAGCCCTGGTTCGAGGCGGAGCTGCTGCCGGTGCTGCGCGCCGAGGTGGCGCGGGTGATGGCGGGGTGAGTGGCCGTGCCGGCATTGACCTCGCAGGCGTTCCGCGGAATCGCTGCGGCGACCCCCGAAGGACGCGCCGATGACCGAGATTGCCGACCCCCGCGACCGCCTGATCGTGGCCCTCGACCTGCCGAGCGTGCAGGCGGCCGAGGCGCTGATCGACCGGATCGGCGACGCCGCGACCTTCTACAAGATCGGCTACCAGCTGGGTTACGCGGGTGGCCTCGCCCTGGCCGAGCGGCTGGCGGGACGCGGTCTCAAGGTCTTCCTCGACCTGAAGCTCCATGACATCGGCAACACCGTCGAGGAGGGCGTGCGCTCGGCCTCGGGCTCCGGCGCCACCTTCCTCACCGTCCACGCCTACCCGCAGACCATGCGGGCGGCGGTCCGCGGCCGGGGCGCGGGGCTCAAGATCCTCGCCGTGACGGTGCTCACCTCCTACGACGATGCCGACGCCGCGGAGGCCGGCTACGGCCTGCCGGTGGCGGAGCTCGTCGCCAAGCGCGCCGCCCAGGCCGCCGAGATCGGCATCGACGGCCTCGTCTGCTCGGCCGCCGAGGCGGGCTCGGTCCGGCGCATCGTTGGTCCGGACCGGCTGATCGTCACCCCGGGGATCCGCCCGGCGGGCGCCGAGGCCGGCGACCAGAAGCGGGTTATGACGCCGGGCGATGCCCGCCGGGCCGGGATCGACCACGTGGTGGTCGGCCGCCCGATCACCGGCGCCGCCGACCCCCGCGCGGTGGCGCAGGCGATCGTCTCCGAGATGGCCTGACCGGAACTGGGATTGCCTTCGTCGCGCCCGGATCCACTTCGCTCGTCAAAGCAGGAGACGCAGCATGACGAAGGGCTACTGGATCGCGCGGGTCGATGTCCGCGACGCGGAGGCCTACAAGGAGTACGTGGCGGCCAACGGCGCGGCCTTCGCCAAGTTCGGCGGGCGCTTCCTCGTGCGCGGCGGCGCCCACGAGGCGGTGCTGGGCCCGGCCCGGTCCCGCAACGTGGTGATCGAGTTCCCGAGCTACGCCGACGCCCTCGCCTGCTGGAACTCCGACCTCTACCAGGCCGCCAAGGCCAAGCAGCGCGGCGGCGTCGAGGCCGAGATCCTGGTCATCGAGGGCTATGACGGCCCGCAGCCCAGCGCCTCGGAGCCGGCACCGGACGCGGGCCCGGCCTCCGAGTAGGCCGCTCCGCTCGCAAGGACGGCTGGATCGGTGCGATCCTGATCGCAATGTCACCCCGTCGTTCCGGGGTGCCGAAGGCGAGCCCGGACCCGAAGGGGCATGCCTGAGGCGGGCAACCCGGAACCGCCGACAGTGCAGAACGAGAACCGCCTGAGCGTCTGGATTCGGGCCCTGCTGCGCAGTCCCGGAATGACGGCGCTGTCGGTCTCGGCCGCCAGCCTCCCCGATCGCCCTATGCCCGCGTCCGGTCCGGCGCCAGGCTCCGCAGCAGGAACGCCGTCATGGCCTCGACCGGCGGCACCGGCTGGAGGGTGGAGCTGCCCACCAGCAGCGGGTGGGTGTAGCGGGCGATGGCGGCGTGGATGCAGGCCGCCGCCTCGGCCGGATCCGCGGCCTCGAACTCGCCCCGCGCCACACCGTCTCGGATGATCCGCTCAAACCCGGCGGTGATCCGGGCCACGTGGTGGCGGCAGACCTCCCAGCTCTCCGCCATCGCCGCCTCGATCATCTCGTGCAGGCGGGGACACGCCTCGCAGCGCCGGGTGCAATCGTCGTGCAGGGCCTTGATCGCCGCCACGAGGCGCGCGGTCGCGTCGAGGCCTGGCCGGTCCGCGATCCCCGAGACCACCGCCTCGCTCTCGCCGATCAGGCGCTCCAGCACCGCCTCGTTGATCGCCTTCTTCGAGTCGAAGAAGCGGTAGACGTTGGCCGGGCTCATCTTCAGCGTCCGGGCGATGTCGGCCACAGTCGTCTTCTGGTAGCCGATCTCCCGAAAATACGCGTCCGCCGTCGCGAGGATGCGGCTCCGTGTGTCGGGCGCGCACTCCTCCGCGATCAGGTGGGTCGTATCATCCAGGGACATGCATACTCACTAGGCCATGCCGACCCGGAGCGTCAAAGACGCCAGCGCGGATCGCGTTCCGCGCTGACGGTTCCGCCTGCGGCCGGTGCGCGCGCTCGGAACCGGCCCGGACGGCACCGATTGCCCCGGCATCCGGCCGCGAATGCGGTGCGCCTGCAAGGGACGAGCGATGACCTTCACCGACACCCGCGTTCTGATCACCGGGGCCGATTCCGGCATCGGACAGGCTACGGCGGAGCTGTTCGCCCGGGCGGGTGCCGACGTGGCGATCACCTACCACACCGATGAGGCGGGCATCCGCGAGACCGCCGCGCGGGTCGAAGCCGCGGGCCGCCGGGCGCTGGTGCTCCAGCTCGATGTCGGCGATCCGGCCGCCGTCACGGCGGCCTTCGACCGGATCGGCAGCGAGTTCGGCACCCTCGACATCCTCGTGGCCAATGCCGGGCAGGCGATGAGCGGCGTGCCGGTCGCCGAGATGGACGACGCCCTGCTGGAGCGGATCCTGCGGGTGAACCTCATGGGGCCGCTGTTCACCGCCCGGCCCTTCATCAAGATGCGCAAGGCGCAAGGCGGCACCGGAAAGATCGTGTTCGTCTCACGGTGGCCCAGCACCTGCCGACCCCGGAGAGCGCGCCCTACGGCATGTCGAAGGCGGGCCTCGGCTCGCTGTGCCGCTCCCTGTCGCGGGAGCTTGCCCCGGACCGGATCAACGTCAACGCCGTTGCCCCGGGGCTGATCGAGACGCCGATGACCGCCGACCGCTTCGAGAAGCCGGAGGTGCTCGAGCAGTCGCTGGAGCGGATCCCGTGGCACCGGGCCGGCCAGCCCGAGGAGATCGCCCGGGCGATCCTGTACCGGCCTCGGACGCGGCCGATTACGTGACCGGCCACACCCTGGTGGTCGATGGCGGCCTGACGATGCAGTGGGGCGGCGCCTGAACGGCGAACGGCGCCGGACTCGCGTCCGGCGCCGTTCGGGATCGTCCCAGTTCGGATGCGGGCGGCGGCGGTGCCGCTCGTCCTCAGGACCCGAACTGCGAACCCAGCCGCTCGAGGTACTCGGCAAGGTCGACGCCGCCGATCCGCTTGCCGTAATCGAAGCGCATGCCCTGGCGGATGTCGATGCTGGCATCCCGCGTCGTCAGGGTGAAGGGCCGGACGCATATCCAGGCCCCGTCGCGGCGGTGCTCGAAGTAGCCGAGGATCTCGTGCTTGGCCATAACCTGTCCTCCGGATCCGTGTTTGGAGACATAACGGTTCCGGTGCTCCCCGGTTCGCACGGCGCGACTGTTTTTCGCGCGCCGGCCGATCGGGATCGAGTGTCGGTGATCCGCGCGGCGGCAGGAACGGCCAAGCCTGATCTGGCCTGAGCTTGGCCATTGCGGCGCGAATGCTCGTCTGGGCGCCGCCCGATCACCGCCAGCGGTCGAGGATCTCGGCGGTCGTCATCGTCTCGACCTGATGGCCGTAGCGCATCCGGTACATCAGCAGCAGCGCGTCGTGCGCCTCGTCGCAGGAACTGCACAGGCCGTCGGTGGCCAGTACGATCCGGTAGCCGAGATCAACGCCGCCGAGCACCGCGGCGAGCACGCAGACATCGGTCTCGGCGCCGGTGACGATCAGCGTGTCGACGCCCCGGGCCTGCAGACGGGCGTCGAGGCCGGTCTCGAGCCAGGGCGAGTAGACGGTCTTGTCGGCGACTTCCGCGGGCGGGACCAGCCGGGCGAGCTCCGGGACGAGGTCGATCATCTCCGGGGCGAGCCGCTCCCGGGTCATGTCGGCCCAGCGCTCCGAATAGGTCGCCCAGGTCCCCCGGCCCTCCCCCGGCCGGGCCGCCGGGATGAAGCGGGTGAAGATGGTCCGCTCCGGGTGCGCCTCGGCGATGCGGCGGACATGCGGCAGGACGCGGGGCATCCACGTGGTCTGCCAATCGGTGGGTTCGGCGAACATCCGCTGCATGTCCACGCAGAGATGGACGCACCCGTCCCCCAGAGGCTTGCCGGGGGAGCCGTCCCCCTGTTCGTGGCGGTTCGCCGATCGAGCGCTTCCAGGTTCCATGACCGCGCAATCGGGCGGGGCGGGGGTTGTTCCTGCGGCAGAATGGAGAACCGCGCGGCGCGGGCGGTGCCGCCAAACCGCGCCAGCAAGTCGCGCCAAACGAAGACGGCGCGCCAGGGCGCGCCGCTCGCAGGGAATCGATCGGGGCCGCTCCCGACCTGCCGGATCGGGAGGGGTCGGGGTGCGCCTAGCGGTCGGCCTTCGCGCCGGCGGTGGTCAGCGACAGGTAGCGCTCCGTGGTCGGGCGGATCAGGTTGCGCACCGCCTCCGCCATGGTCTGCTCCTCCTTCAGCGACTGCTGGAAGGCCGTCCGGTGGCCCTGCTGGCCGGCGGCATCGCCGATGGTGAGCAGCGACTCGTAGGCCGCGATCTCGAAGTTCTCGAAGGCGTGGTTGGCGTAGGTGTTCTTCAGGATCTCGTCCTGGGCCGGGGTATGGCCCAGCGCCATCATGTTGCCGACGAAGCCCAGGAAGCCCTCCTTGAGGGCCGAGGGGCTGTCGCCCAGGCTCTGAAGCGCCTCCTCCAGCCGCTGGCGCTGGCCGTGCGTCTCTTCGATGTGGCGGCGCAGGGCCTGCTCCATCTCCGGATAGCGCTCCAGGCGCTCGACCTGCCGCTCCATGATCTGCAGCGCCTGCATCTCGAGGGCGTGGGTATTCTTCAGGGCCGTGACGTAGATCTCGCGCGCGTCCATGGCCATAGGGATCACCTCTTTCGGGTTGCGGGCTCGATGGCCCATTCAACCGGGGAACGCAGAGGCCGTACGGCCAAGTTCCGGCCGGAACGTCGCAGGCGTGGCCCGCGTGCCGTCTGCCGCAGGTTGCGCGGTGACCGGAACTGGGGGAACGCCGGACCGGATCGGCTCCGGGCGAACCCAGAACTTAATCCATGTGCTCACAAAGACCGCGCGAGCGTGGCGGCTCGGCCACAGCCGGACGGCACCCGCATGTCCGCGCGCGTTTCCCCGTGCGGCCGGGGTACCGCGCGCTGCTTCGTCATGCGAGCGTCGTATGCCACATCCCACAACTCTGGGTGTGCATCCGCCCAAGTCTGAGCATCGCCAACCGTCCGGGGTGACGAGCATGTCGCGCCTGAATCCGCCCCGCACCCTCGTCACCGCCGTCGGTGTCGCAGCCAGCCTCGCCGCCGCCGGTCCAGCGCGGGCGCAGAGCGTCGCCGAGATGGCGGCCCGGATGGATGCGATGCAGCGCCAGATGCAGGCCATGCAGCAGGAACTCGCCGCCCTGCGCCGGCAGGCCGGCACGCAGAAGGCGGCGCTTGCCGGGGAGGCAAGGGAGCGCCGGGTGCTGTCGCGCGAGCAGGCCCGCCTCGCCGCCAAGACCGAGCACCAGCAGCGCGTGGCGCAGGCCGGCGGTCCCGGAGGGGCCCGGCCGGGGCCGAGCGCGCACACGCCGGTGATCCTCGCCAACGACCTCATCTGCAACGCCGGCAGCTACGCGCTCGGGCCGGCGGTCTGCTTCACGCCCGGCGGCTTCGCCGAGCTGGCGGGCATCGCCCGCAATCCCAACGTCGTCTCGGACGTCGGCACGGATTTCAACGGCATCCCCTTCCGCAACGATCCCCGCTCGCGCGAGAACGAGTTCCGCTTCTCCGCCCGGCAGAGCCGCCTGAGCGGGCTGTTCACCGCGAAGGTCGAGCCGACGCTCCAGATCTCGGGCTATTATGAGATCGACTTCCTCGGGGCGGCCACCAACGCCAACTCGCGCGAGAGCAACAGCTACAACCCGCGCATCCGGCAGATCTTCGCCACGGTCGATTCCCTCGATACCGGCTGGCACGTGCTCGCCGGCCAGGCCTGGAGCCTGATCACCACCGACCTGTCCGGCATCACGCCGCTCAAGGAGCAGATCCCGCTCACCATCGACGTGCAGTACGTCCCGGGCTTCAACTGGACCCGGAATCCGCAGCTGCGCGTGGTCAAGGACGTGGCGCCGGGTCTGTGGGTCGGCCTGTCGGCGGAATCGCCCCAGAGCGTGCTGCCGCCGAGCCCGTTCGCGGCCCCGAGCAACGTCAATCTCAGCAATGCCGGCGACCCGGTCGGCCAGCTCAACACCACGACCACCTACTCGAACAACAGCGTCCCCGACATCATCGGCAAGGTCGCCCTCGAGCCGGGCTTCGGACATTTCGAGCTGAAGGGCCTCGTGCGCTTCTTCGGCGACCGGCTGAGCGCCACGAACCTCAACGCCGCGACCCGCCTCCCCGGCCGCACCGACACCGCGCTGGGCTACGGGATCGGCGGCGCCGCGACCCTGCCGGTGATCGACAAGCGCCTCGACCTGCAGGTCAGCGGCCTCGTCGGCCAGGGCATCGGCCGCTACGGCTCGGCGCAGCTGCCGGACTTCGCTCTGAAGGCCGACGGGTCGATCGCGCCGATCCCGGCCTTCCAGCTGCTCGCCGGAGCGGTCGCCCATGTCCAGCCCGGCACCGACGTGTTCATCTATGCCGGCTGGGAGCATGCCTCCCGGGCCGGCGCCCTCAACGCCACGGGCTACGGCTCGCCGACCCTGGTGGTGACAGGCTGCGACGTCGAGGGCGCGGCGAGCGGGACCTGCCAGGCGGAGACCCGTGACATCCGCCAGATCACCGGCGGCTTCTGGCACGACCTCTACAAGGGCAGCTTCGGGCGCCTCGTGGCGGGCGCGCAGGTCTCCTACACCGAGCGCGACGCCTTCCGGGGCACCTACGGAATCGCCCCCTCCAACCACCTCGTCACCGGCCTGACCTCGCTGCGCTACTACCCGTTCTGAGCCCCCGGCATCCCGGAGCGCCCCTGCCGTGTTGTCCCGGCGGGACACAGCAGCAGGAGACGCCGATGGACAAGGATCGCGAGTTATCGAAGGAGCCGCCGATCTCCGACGGGCAGAGCTACCGCCCGCGCGACGAGACTATCGCGCAGACGGGGGGCGGCTTGCCGAACGACACGGGCGAGCCGGTGGAGATCGACGAGGCCGAGGCCGAGCGCATCGAGAAGAAGATCCGCGACCTCTAGGGCGGCGACCGTCCGTGGTGCGACACGCTCCGGGCGTGGTGCGCGCTCTGGCGAGCCGCGACACGGAGCCACTGTCCCATCCCCGCCCTCATCCTGAGGTGCCCGCGGCAGCGGGCCTCGCAGGGGCTCCAGGGATCGCGCGGCCGGCTGGCGGGCTCCTTCGCGGCCTTCGCTCCGCTGCGGCACCTCAGGATGAGGTCGGGGGTGGGATGACCCACCGTGACGCGACGGCCCGTAGGCTATGGTCGACCACCTCGACGTGATCGGGAACGGCTCTCGCCGGCGCCCCTGCCGGCGGGGTCGGCCGCCTGGCCTGAGCCGGGGCTGGCCCTTGTCGGCGTGGATCCGGTAGAAGGCGCGCGAGAGCCCGCGCGGCGCTCCGGGCGCGAGAGCGAGAGACACATCCATGTGCGGCATCGTCGGCATCGTCGGGCGCGACGCGGTGGCGGGGCAGGTGATCGAGGCCCTGCGCCGGCTCGAATACCGCGGCTACGATTCCGCCGGCCTGGCCACCCTCGAGCACGGCCGGCTGGCGCGCCGCCGCGCCTCGGGCAAGCTCGCCAACCTCGAGGCCAAGCTCGCGCAGGCGCCGCTCACCGGCACGATCGGCATCGGCCACACCCGCTGGGCCACCCACGGCCGGCCCAACGAGACCAACGCCCACCCCCACGCCACCCACAACCTGGCGGTCGTGCACAACGGCATCATCGAGAACTTCCGCGCGCTGAAGCAGGAGCTCGAGGCCGACGGCGTCGTGTTCGAGACCGAGACCGACACCGAGGTCGTCGCCCAGCTCGTCAGCCGCGCCATCGACCAGGGCCTCGGGCCGGTGGCGGCGGTCGAAGCCGCCCTGCCGCGGCTGCGCGGCGCCTTCGCGCTCGCCTTCCTGTTCGCCGGGGAGGACAACCTGCTGATCGGCGCCCGCCACGGCGCGCCGCTGGCGATCGGCTTCGGCGCGGGCGCGATGTATCTCGGCTCCGACGCCCTGGCGCTGGCCCCCTTCACCGACGCGATCACCTATCTCGACGAGGGCGACTGGGCGATCCTCGCCCGCGACGGCGCCGAGATCCGCGACGCGTCCGGGGCGGTCGTTCAGCGCCCGCGCCAGACGATCGCCACCCAGGCCTACCGGATCGACAAGGGCGCGTATCGCCACTTCATGGCCAAGGAGATCCACGAGCAGCCCGAGGTGGTCGGCCGGACGCTGGCCCACTACGTCGACCTGGCCAACAGCCGGGTGGTGCTGCCCGAAGCGCTGCCGTTCGACTTCGCGAAGCTCAGCCGGGTGTACATCACCGCCTGCGGCACGGCGTACTATGCCGGTCTGGTGGCGCGCTACTGGTTCGAGCAGCTGGCGCGGCTGCCGGTGGAGATCGACGTGGCCTCCGAGGCGCGCTACCGCGAGGCGCCGCTGGAGCGGGACGGGCTGACGCTGGTGATCTCGCAATCGGGCGAGACCGCCGACACGCTGGCCTCGCTGCGCTACGCCAGGAGCCAGGGCCAGCACACGCTGAGCGTGGTCAACGTGCCGAGCTCGGCGATCGCGCGGGAATCGTCGGTGGTGATGCCGACGCTGGCGGGTCCGGAGATCGGGGTGGCCTCGGACGAAGGCGTTCTCGTGCCAGCTCACCGTTCTGTTGTGCCTGGCGATCGCGGCGGGGCGGGCGCGGGGCACGCTGGACGCGTCGGGCGAGGCGCGGCTGGTGGAGGCGCTGATCCGGGTGCCGGGTCTGATGGCGGAGGCGCTGGCCCACGAGGGCGCGATCGCCGGTCTGGCGCGCGAGGTCGCGCAGGCGCGGGACGTTCTGTATCTGGGCCGGGGCACGAGCTACCCGATGGCGCTGGAGGGTGCGCTGAAGCTGAAGGAGATCAGCTACATCCACGCGGAGGGCTACGCGGCGGGCGAGCTGAAGCACGGTCCGATCGCGCTGATCGACGCGAGCGTGCCGGTGATCGTGATCGCGCCGCACGACGGGGTGTTCGAGAAGACGGTGTCGAACATGCAGGAGGTGGCCGCGCGCGGCGGGCGGATCGTTCTGATCGGGGACGCGCAGGGCGCGGCGGCGCACGGTCTGGAGACGCTGGCGACGGTGACGATGCCGGCGCTGGAGCCGAGCGTGGCGCCGATCGTGTACGCGGTGCCGATCCAGCTGCTGGCCTACCACACCGCCGTGATCATGGGCAAAGACGTCGACCAGCCCAGAAACCTCGCCAAATCCGTCACCGTGGAGTGACACCGCGGATCATCGGCGGCCCGAGCTCTCTGAGCGGAACCGTGTCCGGGCGTAGAAGCCGGGAGATTGGCCCGCGCTTGCAGGGCGGGCGGCTCGGACACCATCAGGCCTGAGCGCGGCGGGAAGCTTCGCGCCTCTTCTCACGCAACAGGGCGGCTCAACCTACACACAGGTGTGACGACCGCTTGCAAAGCGGCTGAACCTGCCGGTTCTCTGTTCCGACATCGGTGCCTTCGCCGAGCGGATCGCGGGGGTCGAGCACGGCAGGACGTTCCCGTGGGACGCCGCGCCCGTCGCGTGGCTGACCTGCATGGTCGACCAGTTGAGCGGCCTCGCGTGTGATCCGGGAGGCCGTGCGGCCGACCGGGACCATGCGCTGTGCTGATCCAGGTCCAGCTGCACCCCGAGGGCTACCGCAAACCGGCCCGGCGCCTATGTCACCCCCGGCAAGGAGCCGTTCCAACCATGATCATGATCCTCATCTGCTTCCTGGCGCCATGGCTTGCCATGTTCCTGCGCGGGAAGGTGTTCCAGGGCATCCTCTGCATTCTTCTTCACCTGACGATCATCGGATGGATCCCGGCGACGATCTGGGCACTTATCGTCACCCGCAGGGAAGCCGCCTGACGCGCTTCCGGCGCCGCACGAGGACGGAGAGATGCCGCCCAAGCTCACCAAGGCGATCATCGGGGCGGTCATCGCCGTCGCCCTCGCGGCGGCCGTCTCTTACGGCCTGATCAGCCAGCAGACCTCCGACTCGATCCAGACGCGGGCGAACCAGACCCTGCAGAACGATCAGGCCGCGCCCGCCCCGGGGCAGAAGCCGCCGCCGCCGCCCGAGAACGCGATTCCGCAGGCTCCCGGCCAGCCCGGGTCTTCGCCCCAGCCTCCGGCGCCGGCGCCGCAGCGGTAGCGGCACCGTCCGGACGAAGCGCGGTTCTCTTTCGACCGTGACCCCGTCGGCGACGCTCCCGGTGTCGGACCGGCGATCCTGGGGACGGCATTGCCGATCAAGAACCCTGCGCGTGGCGCAGTCACGTCACCGATTGTTGGCGTGCCGAGGACTAGGCCGCGCTTCGGGGGTCGAGATCACCGGGAACGGCGACACGGCGAAGGAGCCCATAGGAGGCCCCGCACCGACGGCGGACCGACGCCGGCCAGAAATCGATGCCCGCCTCCTGCATTCGGAGGGCGCGGTCACCCGCGACCGGATCTAGCCTTCCCCTCGGCGCAGCGCCTGCGCCCCGTGGGAGGACGAAGATGGACTCTGCCCTGATCCCTGCGCTGCGGCGCAACCTCGCCCTGTTCGCGCTCGCATTCGCCGCCGCCGCCCTGGCTTTCGGCACCGTCATGCTGACCGTGCCGCCGACCAGCGAGGCCGCGGTCCCGAGTGTCTCGGATGACGGACTCATCCCGCCGGTCACCAATTGCGAGTTCCTGCCGACCGGCGACGTCGACAGCTGCACGGTCTACCGGTGAGTGCGTGAAGCCCGGCCGCGTGCGGCGGGGCCGGTGGCGCAGGGCCGTACGGTCGCAGCCCCAGGCAGGTTTGAACCCTGGAGGTGCGAAAGGATCCTCTTCGCCTCAGCCACCTGCACGCTGTGGCGGGCACCCGAGAGGGCGCGACGAGCCGGCCGCCCAACCGGAGCTCGCGCACCGGCCTCGACCGTGCGGCGCGTTGCGTGAGAGGCTCTCACCTCTTGGGTCAGACCTTTTGGCGGGCTCGGAAAACCCGAAGCCTTCCCGGCGCGGACCAGCCTGCCGGGTCAGGGCACGTCCGATGAACGACGACGTCCAGTCGGCGCGGTGTCATGCGTCGACGGAGCGCCGAGGCCTCACCCGGGTCTAGGATTGTCCCTTCCAGGGCACCAGCACGCGCTCGAGCCAGCGCAGGCCGAGTTCGAACAGGGTCGCGAACAGGCCGATCACGAGGATGCCCATCACCACCACATCGGTGCGCAGGAAGTTGGAGGCGTTGAGAACGAGCTGGCCGAGGCCGGCCTGGGCCGCCACCATCTCGGCGGCCACCAGGGTGGTCCAGCCCACGCCCATGCCGATCCGCAGGCCGATCAGGATCTCCGGCATCGCCGCGGGGATCACCACGTGGCGCAAGACCTGCGCGCGGCTCGCCCCGAGGGCGCGCGCCGCATGGATCTGGTCGCGCGAGGCGGAGAGCACGCCGGCCCGGGTGGACAGGGCGACCGGCGCGAAGCAGGCGAGGACGATCAGCAGCACCTTGGACAGCTCGCCGATCCCGAACCAGATGATCATGAGCGGCAGGTAGGCCAGCGGCGGCAGCGGCCGGTAGAACTCGATCAGCGGGTCGAGGAGGCCGCGGGCGATCCGGCTCGTGCCCATAGCGAGCCCGGCGGGGATCCCCATCAGGGCGGCGAGCCCGAAGGCGCCGACGACGCGCAGGAGGCTGTCCCGGACGTGGAGGCCGAGCGGCGCACCGTCGATCGCGCCGGTCCAGGCCTGGCCGAAGGCCGACAGGATCGCCTCCGGCGCCGGCAGGAACAGCGGCTTGACCCAGCCGGCTCGCGTGGCGATCACCCAGGGGCCGAGGACCGCCAGCCCGGTGACGAGGCTGACTGCCGGAACCAGCGCGGTGCCCCGGAGCCACGCTCTACTGCGGCGCCGCGCCGGATCCGCCGAGGCCGTCGCGTCCGGGGGGCGCCCGGTCATCGGCCCTCTCCGGGCGGCGCGTCGGCGCGGCGGTGGATGCGCCCGAGCACGCGCTCGCGCATGGCGATGAAGGCGGGATCCGACTTCACGGCCCGCGTGTCGCGGCCGCCCACCACCGCGCGCGAGAAGGGCAGCTCCAGCGTCTCGACGATGCGGCCGGGACGCGGGCTCATGATCACCAGCCGGGTCGCGAGGAACACCGCCTCCTCGACGTCGTGCGTGATGAAGAAGGCCATCTTGCCGGTCCGGTGCCAGACTTGGAGGATCAGCTCCTGGACCTGCTCGCGGGTGAAGGCGTCCAACGCCCCGAGGGGCTCGTCCATCAGCAGGACGCGCGGGTCGCCGGCGAGCGCCCGGGCGAGGCCGACCCGCTGCTGCATGCCCCCGGAGAGCTCGTAGACCTTCCGGTCGGCGCAATCGGGCAGGCCCACGAGGTCGAGCATCGCCCGGGCGATCTGGCGCCGCTCCGCCCGGGGAACGCCCCGCATCCTGGGGCCGAACGCCACGTTCTCGGCGACGTCCAGCCAGGGCATCAGGGCGTGGCGCTGGAACACCACGCCCCTTTCGGCCCCCGGCCCTCGGATCGGCGCGCCGTCGAGGAGGATCCGGCCCTGCGTGGGTTCGAGGAAGCCCGCGATGGCCGAGAGCAGCGTGGTCTTGCCGCAGCCCGACGCGCCGAGCGCAACCACGAAGTCCCCCGGCCGGATCGTCAGGTCGATCTGCGCGAGGGCGTCGACCGCGGAAGGCCCCGCCCCGTAGCGGACGCTGAGGTCGCGGATCTCGATCATGAGCCTCTCCGGTCCGGAGGCGGGCTATTTCCGGGCCGCGTCCACGTACGCCCCGGTGACGAACCGGCCGTAATCCGGCGCGAGCGCCTGGACGCGGCCTTGAGCCTTCAGGAATTCCGCGGTCTCGGTCAGGGCCTTGGCGGCGCCGCCGCCGAGCCAGGCCGGGGAGGCCTGGGCCTCCAGGGTCGGGAAGCGGTAGGCCGCGAGGCTCGCCGGCACCTCCGCTTGCGCCGAGCCGGTGATCCGGGCGATGGCCGCCACCTCCGGCGCGTCGGCGGCCCAGGGCTTGGCGACGTAGGCGGCGTCCTGCGCGGCGATCAGCTTCACCAGGGTGACCAGGAAATCCCGGTTCTGGGCCGCCCAGGCCCGGTCGACGATTAGGCCGTCGAAGGTGGCCTTGCCCCTGCGGGCGAGGTCGCCCGCCGAGACCACCACGGTGCCGGATTTCTTCACCCGGGCCAGCACGGGATCCCAGATGAAGGTGGCGTCGATGACGCCCCGCTCCCAGGCGGCTGCGATCTCGGGCGGGCGCATGTTCAGGATCCGGACGTCGGCCTGGGTGAGGCCGGCCTCCGCCAGCGCGGCGATCAGCTGGTAGTGCGCCGTCGACACGAAGGGCACCGCGATCGTCTTGCCGCGCAGGTTGGCCACGCTGGCCACGCCGCCGCCGTCGCGCGCCACGAGCTGCTCGGCATCGGCGATCTCATCGAGGATCCAGAACAGCTGGATGTCGAGCCCCTGGGAGGCGGCCGCGGCGATCGGGCTCGATCCCGCCTCCCCGATCTGGACATTGCCCGAGGCCATGGCGCGGATCACGTCGCCGCCGCCGCCGAACTTGCGCCAGTTCACCGTGTAGCCGGTGGCCTTCTCGAGGACCCCCGAGGCCATCAGGGCCCGGAACGGGATGACCATGTCCTGGTGGGCGAAGGTGACCGACCGGTCGGCGGCCCGGGCGCCGCCCGCCGTGAGCGGACCGAGGATCAGGAATGCCACGGCCGCGAGCGCGACGCGGCGGCAGGAACGCAGTGCTGTAGCCATGAAACGGAGCCCCTCGGCGAGACGACTCAAGAATCGCGTCGGCTCGCCGTCGGGAAAGTCGGATACGCTTGGCTTTCGACGCAAGAGCCCGAGCGGCCGGCAAGATCAGGTTGGAAGTTCAATCTCCCAACGGATCGATATCCGCAAGCATTGATCCATGCCGTCGTCTCTGGCCGCAGCAGACAACCTCCGAGTCCGTGCCCTTCCTCTGCGGAAGTGCTTGCTCTGTGCGAGGTCTCGACGCATCGGCATGTCTGGATCCGAGCATCCGGGATGACGGCCGGTCGTTTCGGGACCGACCGGCCGTCAAACGCTTCGGATCGAAGGCCGCCTCAGGCGGCGCGGACGGTGCCGAGGAAGCGATCGACCTCGGCGGCGAGGTGCTCGGACTGGCGCGACAGCTCGGAGGCCGCGCCCAGAACCCGCTGGCCGCCGCCCCGGTCTCCTCCGCCGCGCCCGCCACGCCCGCGATCGTGCCGGTCACCGCGCCGGTACCGGCCGCCGCCTGCGTGACGTTGCGCACGATCTCCTGCGTGGCCGCGCCCTGCTCCTCCACCGCCGCCGCGATGCCCGCCGCCACCCCGTTGATCTCCCGGATCCGGCCCGTGATCGCCCCGATCGCTCCCACCGCCTGACCCGTCACCCCCTGGATGCGCGCGATCTGCCCCGAGATCTCGCCGGTCGCTCGCGCGGTCTGCTCGGCCAGCGCCTTCACCTCCGAGGCCACCACCGCAAAGCCCCGCCCCGCCGCACCCGCGCGGGCCGCCTCGATGGTGGCGTTGAGCGCCAGCAGGTTGGTCTGGCCGGCAATCGACGCGATCAGCCCGACCACGTCGCCGATCTTGGCCACCGCAATGTTCAGCTCCTGCACCAGCGCGCCGGTCTGGTCGGCTTCCGCTGCCGCGACCCGGGCGAGCTCCGACGAGCCCTGCACCTGCCGGCCGATCTCCTGCACGGAGGAGCCGAGTTCCTCGGCCGCCGCCGCGACCGTGTTGACGTTGCTGGCGGCCTCTTCCGCGGCGGCCGCGACCGTGCCGGACTGGGCCGAGGTCTGGCCGGCGAGCGCCGACATCGCGCCCGCCGTGGCCTGCAGCTCGGTGGCCGAGGCCGAGACCACGGCCGACGATGCCGCCGACCGCAGCCTCGAACCGGTCGGCCATCTCGCGCATCCCGGCCTTGCGCTGCTCCTCCGCGGCCAGCCGCGCCTGCGCGGTCTCCGCCTCCAGGCGCCGCGTCCGGATCAGGTTCTCCTTGAACACCTGGACGGCGGCGGCCATCCGGCTCACCTCTTCGGCGGTTCCGGAGCGGGGCACGTCCCGGCCGAGGTCGCCCGCGGCGAGGCCGTCCATCGTGTCGGTCAGCGCCCGGATCGGCCGGGTGACCCCGCGTCCGATCAGCGTCGCCAGCCCGGCGATCAGGAGCGCGGCGAGGGCGGCTCCGGCGAGCAGGCGCTGGAGCGCCGGCTGCACCTGGGCGGCGGTGTCGTCCGCGTAGATGCCGGTGCCGATGATCCAGCCCCAGGGCGCGAAGCCCTTCACGTAGGAGATCTTGGCCACGGGCTGATCCAGGCCGGGCTTCGGCCACATGTAGGGGACGAAGCCCGCACCGTCGCGGCGGACCTGGTCGACCATGTCGACGAACAGGTGCTTGCCGGTTGGATCCGCGAGGCCGCCGATATCCTGGCCGATCAGCTCGGCCTTCGGATGCATCACCATGCGCGGATGCATGTCCTGGATCCAGAAATACTCGTTCCCGGCGTAGTGCAGGCCGCGGATCTCCGCGATAGCCCCGCCTGGGCGGCGGCACGGCTCATCCGCCCCGCCCGCTCCTCCCCCTCGAAATAGGCCAGAACCCCGTGCGCCGCCTCGACCAGTGTGCGGGTCTGCGCCGCGCGCGCGTCGCCAATCACCCGTGACAGGTCCCAGGCCGCGAGCCCGATCAGCAGCGCCATGCCGAGCAGGGCCGTGGCGGTGATCATCTGGAGACGCGTGCCGATGCGCAGGGTCATGATGGGCCGATGAAATCCGATGGGAGGCGCGGCAGCGCGTGGCGGCCCCGGAGCGAGGCGGCCATGCGGGCGTGCACGGAAAGGGTCGTGGAGGCTATAAGAGACCGCGCGCCGGGAAGTTCGGCGGTAGAAAGCGGATTACATCGGCAAAGGTAATAAGTAGTTATAGAGAAGTTCGGCCGTTATAAGTTGCATTATGCTGCGTATTTAGGCCGTGCTGACATAGGTTGTGATAACGCCGGGCTTCCGGGATGCGGTGGCGTCGCGCCGATAGCGTGCGGACCTTCCGGCAAGGGGCGCGGCGGCGGCCGCAGCCCGCCGCGTCATCCCGGGGCCGCGCAGCGGAACCCGAAATCCGGACCCGCCGGCGCGTCAGGTGCTGGCCGCGCGGTGGTTCCGGATTGCCCGCCTCCGGCGTGCCCTTTCGGGACCGAGCACGCCTGCGGCGCTCCGGATTGACGGCGCGGGACGCCGGTGGGGTGAGGACCGCACGTGGCGTTTCCCGTCGACGGCTTCGCCGCCGGGCTCACGCGCCCCGGGCCACGGCGCTGCGCGGGTGAGCACGGACAGGGCTGCCGCGTCCGAAGCCGCGACCGGAAACCGGCTCAGGTGATCGGCGCGGGATTGAACAGCGTCAGGTCGTTGAACAGACCCCACTGGTCCGACCAGGGGCGCTTGCGCCCGCTCGCCACGTCCAGGATCAGGTGGAACAGCTCCCAGCCGACCTCCTCGATCGTGGCCTCGCCGGTGGCGATGCGGCCGGCATCGAGGTCGATCAGGTCGGACCAGCGCTCGGCGAGCTCGGTCCAGGTGGCGACCTTGATCACCGGCGCCTGGGCGAGTCCGTAGGGCGTGCCGCGGCCGGTGGAGAAGACCTGCAGGGTGATCCCCGAGGCGAGCTGCAGCGTGCCGCAGACGAAGTCGCTCGCCGGGGTCGCGGCGAAGATCAGGCCCTTCTCGCGGACGCGCTCGCCCGGCGCCAGAACCCCGGAGATCGCGCTCGTGCCGGATTTGGCGACCGAGCCCAAGGCCTTCTCGACGATGTTGTTGAGGCCGCCCTTCTTGTTGCCCGGCGAAGGATTCGCCCGGCGGTCGGCCTCGCCCTTGGCGAGATAGGCGTCGTACCACGCCATCTCGCGGATCAGGGCTTCGGCGACCTCCGGGCTCTTCGCCCGGGGGGTCAGGAGATGGATCGCGTCGCGCACCTCGGTCACTTCCGAGAACATCACCGTGGCGCCGCAGCGGACCAGCAGATCGGCCGCGAAGCCGAGCGCCGGGTTGGCGGTGACGCCCGAGAAGGCGTCGCTGCCGCCGCATTGCAGGCCGACCACCAGCTCGGAGGCCGGGCAGGTCTCGCGCGTCCGGCGGTTCAGCACCTCCAGGCGGGCCTCCGCCATCGCCAGGATGCTGTCGATCATGGCCGAGAAGCCGTGGTGGCGCTCGTCCTGCAGCCGCACCACCCCGTCGCCCGCCGCGCCGTTGTCGGGCAGGAGCCGCTCCGAGACCAGCTTCTCGCAGCCGAGGCCGACGACCATGACCTCGCCGCCGAAGTTCGGGTTCTGCGCGAGGCTCTGGAGCGTCCGGATCGGCACCACCGCCTCGGGGGCGTTGATGGCGACGCCGCAGCCATAGGCGTGGGTCAGGCCGACCACGTCGCCGACGTTGGGATAGCGCGGCAGCAACTCCTTCTTGATCCGCCGGATCGCCACGTCGAGGGTGCCGGCGACGCATTGCACGCTGATCGAGATCGCCAGGATGTTCTTGGTGCCCACCGACCCGTCCGGGTTGCGGTAGCCCTCGAAGGTGTAGCCTTCGAGCGGCGGCAGAGGAGCCGGCACGCGGGTGGCCATCTCCAGGGCGTCGAGGGCGGGGGCGACCGGCGTCGCGACGCGGGATTCCTCCACCCAGGCGCCCCGCGGGATCGCCTGCGTCGCGATCCCCACCACCTCGCCGTAGCGGCGGACCTCGCCGCCCTCCGGGATGTCGGCGAGCGCGACCTTGTGGCCCTGCGGCACGAACTCGACGAGTTCCAGCCCGTCCGGGAACACCGTGCCGGCCGGCAGCCCGAAGGCGTTGACCACGATCGCGACGTTGTCGCGCGCGCTCAGGCGGATCGTGCGCGGGACGTCTCCGGCCTTCGCGCCGTTCTGGCGCGGGCGGGTCGGGGCTTCGATCTCGGCCTGCATCGGATGCTCCTTCGTGACGCTCCCGTTCGGGGTCCGTGTCGTGGTCCGGCGCGCCGTCAGGCGGCGTCGCCGACCGCGTGGTTCGCCAGGGCCTCAAGGGCCTTCACCATGGCCGAATGGTCCCAGGCCGCGCCGCCCTGGGCCACGCAGGCCGAGAACAGCTGCTGGGCCAGCGCCGTCGCGGGCAGGCTGAGGCCGAGCGTCCGGGCATTGTCCAGGGCGAGGTTGAGGTCCTTCTGGTGCAGGCCGATGCGGAAGCCCGGGTCGAAGGTCCGCTTGATCATCCGCTCGCCGTGCAACTCCAGGATCCGCGAGGTGGCGAGGCCGCCGGTGATCGCCTGCCGAACCTTGGCGGGATCCGCGCCGGCCTTCGAGGCGAACAGCAGCCCCTCGGCCACCGCCTCGATGGTCAGAGCGACGATGATCTGGTTGGCGACCTTGGCCACCTGTCCGGACCCGACCGGGCCGACATGGGTCACGGCCTTGCCCATCGCCTCGAAGAGCGGCCGGGCGCGCTCGAAATCCTCCGGCTCGCCGCCGACCATGATCGACAGCGCGGCATTCTTCGCCCCGACCTCGCCGCCCGAGACCGGCGCGTCGAGATAGGCGCCGCCCCGCGCGGCGACCCGGACGGCGAAATCCTTGGTGGCGAGCGGCGCGATCGAGCTCATGTCGATGACGGTCTTGCCCGGGCTGAGGCCCTCGGCGACGCCCCCGGCGCCGAACAGCACCTGCTCGACGTCCGGGGTGTCGGGCAGCATCAGGATGATCGTGTCGGACCGCTTCGCGACCTCGGCGGCGGTGGCGCAGGCCGTGCCGCCCGCGGCCAGCAGCGCGTCCGGGACGCTGCGCCGGCTCTTGAGGAACAGGCTGTGGCCCGCCGCGATCAGGTGACCCGCCATGGGCGCGCCCATGATGCCGAGGCCGATGAATCCGATGTTCATGGGGAGCGATCCCGGTTGTGGCGTTCAGGCGCGGAAGCGGGCGGCGAGCGCCTCGGAGCCGCGGGCGAGCAGCCCCATATCGGAGCCCACCGCGGTGAAGCGGGTGCCGGCGGCGATGTAGCGGCGGGCCAGCTCCTCGCTCGGCGTGAGGATGCCGGCCTGCTTGCCGGCCTTGACGATCCGGGCGACCGCCGCCTCGATGGTGCGGACCACCTCCGGATGACCCTGCTGGCCGAGATAGCCGAGGCTGGTCGACAGGTCGCCGGGCCCGATGAACACGCCGTCCACGCCCTCGACGGCGGCGATCGCGTCCAGATTGTCGAGGGCGCGGCGGGACTCGACCTGCACCGCCACGAAGATCTCGGCCTCGCAGCGAGTGTGGTAGTCCTTGATCCGGCCGAACCGGGCGGCGCGGGGCGCCTGCGAGAAGCCGCGGATGCCGCGAGGCGCGTAGCGCGTCGCCGCGACCACACGGGCGGCCTGCTCGGCATCGCCGATGTTGGGGATCATCAGCGACTGCGCGCCGGCGTCGAGGATGCGCTTGATCGTGATCGGGTCGTCGCTCGGCACCCGCACCATCGGGTGGGTGCCGCCCTCCATCATCGCCTGGAGCTGGGCGTAGATGTCCCGGAGGTCGTTGGCCGAGTGCTCCATGTCGAGGAGCAGCCAGTCGAACCCGGCTCCGGCGACCACCTCGGTGGAGATGGGGCTCGCGAGGCTGCACCACAGGCCGATCTGCTGGCGCCCCTCGGCGAGGGCCGCCTTGAAGCGGTTGGTGAGGCTGTCCATCGCGAATCCTCCTGAGCGCCGGCGCGTCGCGGCGTCTGCGCGCCGTCCACCGCAACAGGCGCACCCTTCGGCCGCGCAGTCAAAGCCAAAGTCTGGATCGATCGATGCCGCACATGCATCGATCGGCCCGCAATTCACGGCGAAGGCATGTCCGCGAGGACCGAGACCAGCTGGGCGATCAGGGGCTCGTCCGCCGCGCGCCGCCAAGCCAGCACCAGCTCGACCGGCCGCGGCGCGGGCAGCGCGAGGGGCCGGAACACGACGTCCTCGAAGCGCAGGCGCTCGGCCGCCGCCGGCACGAGGGCGATCCCCAGGGCCGAGCGGACGAGGGCCAGGATCGAGTGGATCTGGGTGAGCTGCTGCACGATCCGCGGCGGGATGCCGGCCTCGGTGAACAGGCCGAGGACGAGGTCGTGGAAGTAGCGCGCCTCGTTCGGCGCGTAGGCGATGAGCGGTTCCAGACCGAGATCGCCGGGGGTGAGCCGGTCGCGCAGCGCCAGGGGATTGCCCGCGGGCAGGGCCACCACGAGCGGCTCGGCCAGCGCCCGGACGGCGATCAGGTCGGGATGCGTCACCGGTGGCCGCACCAGGGCGGCGTCGATGCGGCCGGCGAGCAGCTCCTCGACCTGATCCTTGCTGACCATCTCGCGCAGGGAGAGCGTCACGTCCGGCAGCGTCTGCCGGAGCGCGGTGACGAGGCGCGGCAGGAAATCGTAGGCCGAGGCCGCGGTGAAGCCGAGCTTGAGCACGCCGGCGCGGCCCGCCGCCACCTGCCGGGTGACGTGGGTCGCGGTCTCGGCGAGCCGCAGGATGCGCTGCGCCTCGGGCAGGAAGCTGCGCCCGGCCGCCGTCAGCCGGACGGAGCGGCTGGTGCGTTCTAGCAGCTGCACGTCGAGGATGCGCTCCAGAACCTGGATCTGCCGCGACAGGGGCGGCTGCGTCATGTTCAGCCGGGCGGCGGCACGGCCGAAATGCAGCTCCTCCGCCACGGCGGCGAAACACCGGAGCTGGCTGAAATCGAACATGGAGGCTCCCTGACGCGAAGCGGCGGCGGAGCATAGAGCCTCGGCGGCCGCCGCGTCCCGGCGGGCCGGACGGAGCTCACCGCGTGAGTTCGTTGCCGGCGTAGTCGATCTTGCCGTCGGGACCCTTCCTCCACGCGTACATGACGTAGTCGGGCCGGGTGATATCGCCCTTCGTGTCGTAGGCGATCGGGCCGATCACGGTGTCGATCGGCTGACCCCGGTGCAGCCAGTCCGCGAGCGTCCGGCCGTCGCTCGAGCCGGTCTCGGCCATCGCCTTCGCCAGCACCTGCACGGCCGCGTAGCCGTAGAGCGTGTAGGCGTCGGGATCGATGGACTTGGCGTTGAAGGCCGCCACCACGGCCTGGGCATGGGGGTTCCGGCGTGCGTCCGGCCCGAAAGTCATCAGCGTGCCCTCGGCCGCCGGCCCGGCGATCTGCGCGAACTCCTTGGGGGCGAGCCCATCCCCGCCCGCCAGGATCGCCCTGAGGCCCTGGTCGCGCATCTGGCGCAGGATCAGCCCGGCTTCCGTGTGGTAGCCGCCGTAATAGACCACGTCGGCGTTCGCCGACTTCAGCTTGGACACGAGGGCCGAGTAGTCCTTCTCGCCCGGGTTGATGCCCTCGAACAGCACCTCCCGGCCGCCCTTGGCCTTGAGGGCCTTCAGGGTCTCCTCGGCCAAGCCCTTGCCGTAGGGCGACTTGTCGTGGACCACGGCGATCTTCTTGTCCTTGAAGTGGTCGGCGAGATAGGCGCCCGCCACCGCGCCCTGCTGGTCGTCGCGGCCGCAGGTGCGGAACGTGTTCCACAGGCCGCGCTCGGTGAACTTCACGTTCGCCGAGGCGGGGGTGACCTGGATGATGCCGGCGTCGAGATAGACGTCGGAGGCGGGGATCGACACGCCCGAGTTGAAGGCGCCCACGACCATCTTCACGCCGTCGCCGGCGAGCTTGTTGGCCACCGAGACGCCCTGCTTCGGGTCCGAGGCGTCGTCGCCGACGACCGTCTCGAAGATCCGGCCCCCGACCCCGCCGGCCGTGTTGATGTCGGCGATCGCCTGCCCGGCGCCGGTCCGGATCTGCGCCCCGAAGGCCGCGTACGGTCCGGTGATGCCGACGGCGATCCCGATCTTCACCGGGCCGTTCTTCTCCTCGGCCTGCGCGGCGCAGAGCATCAGAAGGCCGGTGACGGCGGCAAGGCGCAGGCTTCGCATCGGTCTCCCCTGGTGCTCGGCGCGGCAGCTGGACGTGTCGCGCAGGCTCTGATCCGGCCCAACCTGCGAATCGGCAGCACTGAAGCCGGAATCCTGATTGTTCAGGGCGTGTTTTAATCCGTCAAATCATGAAAATCGGGATCAATCCCATGTAAAGTTGAAAATATGCGCGCATCTTGATGACGATAAGAACAATTTATGGCCGAAAAATATTCATGCATCCCCCATCTTGATCGCGGAATAGAACTCCAAAACCCTGATCTCCGGTTCGTGTCCTGTGCGGCCGCCGGCCTCGCGCGACGTGGCGTCGATGATGCATCCGGCCGGCGTCGCCGTCGCAGCCCGCGAGACCGATGACCGCTTTGCACACGCCCAGCCCGCGCTCCGCCCGATCCCCGCGCCGGGGACGCGGCTGATGGAGCCGCCCGAGGACGGTTCCGTCGCCTGGGCGGAGCGCCGCCGGATCGCCGAGCAGGGCCGGGGCGACCGGGCGTGGTCCCTCTGGGGCCCGTATCTCAGCGAGCGGCAATGGGGGACGGTCCGGGAGGATTACAGTTCCGACGGCGATGCCTGGCGCGCGCTGACGCACGAGGAGGCCCGCTCCCGCGCCTACCGCTGGGGCGCAGGACGGGCTGGCCGGGATCTGCGACGAGCGCGGCGGCCTCAACCTGGCGCTGGCCCTGTGGAACGGCCGCGACCGCATCCTCAAGGAGCGCCTGTTCGGCCTGACCAACCAGGAGGGCAACCACGGCGAGGACGTGAAGGAGGTCTACCACTACCTCGATGCCGTCCCGAGCCACGCCTATCTCCGGATGCTCTACCGCTATCCGCAGGGCGCCTTTCCGTACGAGGATCTGGTCCGCGAGAACCTGGCGCGCGGCCGCGACCAGCCCGAATACGAGATCGACGAGACGGGGATCTTCGCGGGCGACCGGTTCTTCGACGTCACGGTGGAATACGCCAAGGCCGATGCCGACGACATCCACGCGGTGATCACCGCGCTCAATCGCGGCCCCGAGGCCGCCGACCTCCACGTCGTCCCGCTTCTCTGGTTCCGCAACACGTGGTCGTGGCAGGCCGGGCAGGCGCGCCCGCGGATCGCCCGCGCGCCCGACGGGGGCGTGGTCTGCACCCACGAGCGGCTGGGGCCGTACCGCCTCGCCTTCGACGGCGCGCCGGACCTGCTGTTCTGCGAGAACGACACCAACCTGCGGCGCCATGGCGGACAGCCCGACGCCCCGGGGCCGTTCAAGGACGGGCTCCACGCGGCGATCGCCGAGGGCGACGCCGCGGCGGTACGGCGGGATGCCGGGACCAAGCTCGGCCTCCACTACGCGCTGCGGATGGAGCCCGGGGCGAGCGCCCGGATCCGGCTGCGGCTCTCGGCGGGCGCGCGCATCCGCGCCGTCGACGGCGACGGGTCCACGATCCGGCAGCGGCGGGCCGAGGCGGACGCGTTCTACGAGGAATTGCAGGACGGCATCGCGGACCCGGATGCCCGCGCCATCTTCCGGCAGGCCGCCGCCGGGCTGATCTGGTCGAAGCAGCTCTACTGCTACGACGTACGGCGCTGGCTGGCGGGCGACCCGCTCCAGCCCGGGCCGCCGCGCGGGCGGGACGGCGGCCGCAACAGCCAGTGGCAGCACTTCGCGGCGGCCGACGTCCTGTCGATGCCCGACACCTGGGAATACCCCTGGTTCGCCGCCTGGGACCTCGCGTTCCACTGCCTGCCGCTGGCGCTGCTCGACCCCGGCTTCGCCAAGAAGCAGCTCCTGCTGCTGACCCGCGAATGGTACATGCACCCGAACGGGCAGCTCCCGGCCTACGAGTGGGAGTTCGGCGACGCCAACCCGCCGGTCCATGCCTGGGCCGCCTACCGGGTGTTCGAGATCGACCGGGACCGGCGCGGCGGGCGCGGCGACATCGCCTTCCTAGAGGGCGTGTTCCACAAGCTCCTGATCAACTTCACCTGGTGGGTGAACCGGAAGGACGCGCAGGGGCGCAACGTCTTCCAGGGCGGCTTCCTGGGGCTCGACAATGTCGGGGTGTTCGACCGCTCGCGCCCGCCCCCGGGCTTCGGGGTGGTTCATCAGGCCGACGGCACCGCCTGGATGGCGATGTACGCGCTCAACATGATGCGCATCGCCCTGGAGCTCGCCCTGCACAACGACGTCTACGAGAGCACCGCCTCGAAGTTCTTCGAGCACTTCCTGCTCATCGCCGAGGCGATGACCGACATGGGCGGCGAGGGCTTCGGCCTGTGGGACGAGGCCGACGAGTTCTACTACGACGAGGTCGACATCCCGGGCGGCGGGATGCTGCCCCTGCGGGTCCGCTCCATGGTCGGGCTGGTGCCGCTCTTCGCCGTGGAGGTGATCGAGCCCTCCGTGCTGCAGCGCCTGCCGGACTTCGCCCGGCGCCTGAACTGGGTGCTGGAGAACCGGCCCCACCTCGCCCGGCTGGTCTCGCGCTGGACCGAGGGCGGCGTGAAGGACCGCAAGCTCCTGTCGCTGCTGCGCGGCCACCGCATGAAGGCGCTGCTCCGGCGCATGCTCGACGAGGCGGAGTTCCTCTCGCCCTACGGCGTGCGCTCGCTGTCGAAGGTCCACCGCGACGCGCCCTACGTGCTCAACGAGCTGGGCGCGTCGTTCACGGTCCGGTACGACCCGGCCGACTCGACCTCCAACATGTTCGGCGGCAACTCGAACTGGCGCGGTCCGGTCTGGATGCCGATGAACTACCTCATCGCCGAGGCTCTGCGGCGCTTCCATACCTATTACGGCGACGACTTCCTGGTGGAGTACCCGACGGGCTCAGGGGCCCAGTGCACGCTGAGCGCGATCGCCGACGCCCTGGAGGACCGCCTGATCGCCCTGTTCGCCCGGGATCCGGAGGGCCGCCGGCCCGCCCTGGGCGACAGGGCGCCGAGCCTCACGGCGCCGGGCGCCGAAGAGGCCCTGCTGTTCCACGAGTTCTTCGACGGGGATACCGGCCGGGGACTCGGCGCCTCGCACCAGACCGGCTGGACGGCGCTGATCCTCACCCTGCTGCGCGACCGCGCACGGTCACGGGAGGCGCCCTGCTAGGGCCGTTCCCGATCGTGTTGCCGCGGAAGGACGGCGGCTCCGGTCGAGACAGCCACGCCATGCCCCCTCTCCCGACGGATCTCGGGCCTGCCCGAGATCCGCCCGACTCGGTTGGCGAGGGGGCCCGCGCCGCGTGCGGCACGGGCTCGGCCATTGCTCCCCGTCCCAACCCGATCGGGAACGGCTCTGACGAGCCGTGAGCCTCAGTGCGGCCGCGGCTGCGGCAAGCCGTCGAAACGCGCCGTTAACCTTAATCGGTGAATTGCCTGATCGTTAGTGGCTTCGCGCGGGGGGACCTGCCGCCGCGCAAGGATGGCAAATCATGCGGCTGATCGTCGGCACATTGATCGTCTTCGCCTGCGTCTTCGGCAGCTACAAGATGATGGGTGGCCACCTGGAAGTCCTGTGGCAGCCGTTCGAGTTCGTCATCATCCTCGGTGCGGCGATCGGCGCCTTCGTCATCGGCAATACCGGGCCGGTGCTCAAGGCCGTGCCCGCCATGCTGGGCACGCTCCTGAAGGGCCCCAAATACAATCAGCAATCGTATGTCGAACTGCTGGGGATGCAGTATTCGCTGTACAAACTTGCCAAGCAGAAGGGCTCGATGGCGCTCGAGCCGCACATCGAAAATCCGAGCGAGTCGTCGCTGTTCAACGCCTTCCCGACCTTTGCCGCGAACCATCACGCGGTCGAGTTCGTCTGCGACTACATGCGCATGGTGACGCTGGGTGCCAACAACGTCCACGAGATCGACGCGCTCATGGATGAGGAACTGGAGACGCACCATCAGGAGCAGGAGCGTGTCGTTTCGGCCATGCAGTCGCTGGCCGACGGAACGCCGGCCCTCGGCATCGTCGCCGCCGTGCTCGGCGTGATCAAGACGATGGGGGCGATCAAGGAACCGCCGGAGGTGCTGGGACATCTGATCGGCGGCGCGCTCGTCGGCACCTTCTTCGGCGTCTTCGTCGCCTACGGCTTCTTCGGGCCCATGGCGCAGTCGCTCAAGAGCCTCTTCGAGGCCGAATCCAAATACTACCTGTCCCTGAAGGCGGGTCTGCTCGCCCACATCGCCGGCCAGCCGCCGGTGATGTCGGTGGAATTTGCCCGCAAGTCTCTGATGAGCGACGTCCGCCCGACCTTCAACGAGGTGGAGGCGGCAACCGCCGCCCTGCCCGCCCAGAGCTGACCCGATATCCGGTAGAGACGCGATGACCACGATCATCATCAAGAAGGTCAAGAAGGGCGGTCATGCGCACCACGGCGGTGCCTGGAAGATCGCCTACGCGGACTTCGTGACCGCCATGATGGCGTTCTTCCTGCTGATGTGGCTGATCAGCATGACGACGCAGGAGCAGAAGGTCGGTCTGGCGGAATACTTCGCGCCGGCGGCGCTGAGCCCTGCGACCAGCGGCGCGGGCGGAATTCTGTACGGTACCGCCCTCGACACGTCAGGCAACAAGTCGTCCACGCCCCGTGACGCCGCGAGGGGCTCTGTCGAGCAGGAGGACAGAGCGCGCTCGATCAGTCCGGGCCGCGCCAGCGAGCTCGATGCCAGCCGACCGGCTGCCAACGTGCAGGCCAACGTCAGTGCCATCGCCAGCCTCCGGCAGGCGCTCCAGTCGATGCCCGACATTGCCGAGCTGTCGCGCAACATCGTGATCGAACAGACCAAGGAGGGCGTGAACGTATCCCTCGTGGACCAGGACGGCCGCTCCATGTTCCGCGAGGGCTCTGTCGACCCCTACGAGCACACCCGTCGCGTGCTGGAGGCGCTCGCCCCCACCCTGCGCCGGCTGCCCAACCGCCTGTCCATCACCGGCCACACGGCCGTCGCGCGCCCGGGCTCGGCGCGGGCCGGCGAGCCCTGGAACCTCTCCGCCGGGCGTGCCCTCTCCGTGCGCGCGATCCTGTCGGGTGCCGGGGTTCCCAACGACAACTTCGCGTCCGTGACGGGACGCGCCGACACCGAGCCGGTTTTCCCCGACAACCCCTATCTCGCGCCGAACCGACGGGTGACGGTGACTTTGCTCAATGCGAGCCCGCCGGTGCCCCCGAACCTCTTCCGCTGACGACACGGACTGGGCGTCGCGTTGCTGCTGGCGGTCCGCGGGATCATCGAAGGCTCCCGGGACAGCCTGTCCCGGCCTCCATAGGCTCCAGACCGCCCGTGCGCGCGATGCCACCCGGCCCGTCCGGCGCGACTGCGGCGGACGCAGCCCCGCGCACGCCGTCCAGAGCATCGGGTCCGGATCCCGGGCTCCACTGCGCGGCTCCCGGGATGATTGGGTTTGGCAGGCCGGCGCCGGTCAGCAGCTCAGGCGGCGGCCTTCGCGGCGGCCGAAGACCCGGTAATGGGCGGCGCCGGATTCCATCTGCCCGTTCGCGATCGCGCGGCGGACATCCGGGTTGCAGCGCAGGTACTCGCGCTCGCCGAAGCCGTAATTAGCGCGGCCTCGATAATCGTCCCGATCCCGGTAGCCGCGATCGCGCGACTCGTAATCGCCGCGGTCCCGATCCCGGTAGCCGCGATCGCGGTAGCCGTAATCGTCGTAGTCGGGGCGCGGCTGCGCCGCGACCGGGCCAACCACGCCCAGGACACCGAGGCTCACCGCGGCTGCTGCCAGAAACGCCTTCATCCGTCTGCCCTCCTCGAGCATCCTGCGAAACACCCGCTCATCGGGCTTCCTCCGTCCGCGCAATGGCGCGACGCAGCTTCGCCGGGACGCTCCCGATTGGTGGCTTGAAACGCCCAGCGGGCGAGATGGTTCGATCCGCCATGAGCCGCCGTCGGCAGCCTGCTGCGGAGTAGAGACCTGATATGCGACAAAAAGCCCGGCTGCGGGATCAGCCGCGCCGGGCCCGGATCGAACCGGCCGGGTGATCCGGCCGGCCGCATCCCCGATCACATGCGGCGCATCATCTCCCGACGCATCATGCGGTGGCGCATCTCACGGCGCATCTCGTGACGCTCCATCCGGTGGCGCATCATCCGGCGCTCCATGCGACGCCGCATCATGTGACGCTCCATCCGGTCCATCTGGACGGTCGAAACCATGTCGGACGGCGCGGCGACGGCGCCGGGCGCCAGCGGCGCGGCGGAGGCGGGCAGCGCGACGGCGCTGCCGAGGGCGGCGAGGAGGGCGGCAGTGATGATCGAAGTGCGCAAGGGCTGTGTCCTTTGTCGCCGCCGGTGGAGGCGGGCGTTTCCTTCAGGGCTGCGGCGGGAGGAGATCCTCCCACGGTCCCGCCCAGGAAGCTCCGGGCTGGCCGGATGGTTCCCGGACATCGGGACGCGGTCCGTCCCGACCGAGCCCGCCAGGTCGGCGCGCCGTGTGGCGCTCAGCGTGGGATGCCGAAGGCGGAGCCGTTCGGGTGGCGGGCGCCCTCCGGGCCCGCAGCCCGCGGTCCGGCGCCGTCCGGACCGGCCGAGGCTGGCGTGGGCGCGCTGAGATCGCCGGCCCCGGCGCCGGTGCCGTTAGGTGCGACGGCCCCGACCGGCGCATCGGGCGTAGCGCGCTTCGGCGGCCCCTCGCCGCCGTAGAGTGCCCCGGTGCCGCCGCTCGGCGCCGGACCTCCGCCGACGCCGCCCCGGTCGCCCAGGCCGGCGGCCCCGCCGAGACCAACCCCGCTCGACGGCGACGTGCTGCCGGCCATCGGCGCCGCGCCGCTTCCGCTACCCGGCGCAGCGCCTGACCCGACGCCCTGCGCGGCGGCGGATCCGGCCGCACCCACAAGGCTGCAGATGAGGAGAATCCTCAGGTCGCCCGCGCCCATGGATTGCACGCCCTGGCAGCGGGCCGCCCACTGCCTCATGCCCGGCCAACCAGCCCTCCGGGCGATCGTTCCGGCCCCGGCGCCGCTTGGCCGGGTATCTGAGCACATCCGGCGGGGAGGCCAGCGCGATGAGGCCTGCAATCCCCAGCTCAGCGGGCACCATCGACCTGCCGGCGGTCGCGCGCAGCATCGTCATCGCCCGCTTATTGCTGGGAATGAACAAGTATGCATCAGGCTGCCGATCAAGGGCCTCTTCTCTAGATTTGAATTTCATCGCGATCGATCTGCCGCGGACGGCAGAAGTATTGGTAGTAATTGCACCTGGAAAATCTGCGACGATTTGCTAAGTTGCATCGGCATGACGGCAGAATCAGTGGGCAAGCGATCATGTGTGACTGAAATAACGACGGTGTATTGCTTTTATCAGTACAGAAATAGAAATGCCTTTTTAGGTCTTCACGGCAGAGATTCTCCCCAGCGCGCGGCAGAGACACCTCCGAATCAGGACGCTATGATGCACCGTATTTTGAGCGCCGGCCTCGTGATGGGATTGCTGTCGAGCACAGCGCTGTCCGCCGATCTGGCCCACAATCCCAAATCCGAACCGGTGGCGCCCTCCGTCTTCACGTGGTCGGGCGTCTATGGCGGCCTGTTCGCCGGCTTCGGCGTGCTCGACAGCGCGACGCAGTTCCTCTGCGCGGGTCCAGACGGGCGGGCCGGCGCAGCGGGCTGCCCGGTCCTCCCGTCCCGGCGGGGCACCGATGACGGCTTCATCGCCGGCGGCGAGGTCGGCGGCAACTGGGAGGTCGGATCCGGCTTCGTGGTCGGCGCCGCCGCGGATTATCAGTTCACGCGCCTCTGGGACTACGGCGAGCGGGAGGGCCGCTTCACCAACAGCGGCAGCCGCGCCCTGATCTTCCGCGTCGCGCATGCCGGGCAGCGGCTCGACCAGTTGGCGATCCTGCGCGGCAAGGTGGGCTTCGCCCTGGGGCCGACGCTGATCTACGGCACCGGGGGCCTCGCCTTCGGCAACGTGCGCATCGACAGCAACCTGACGGCCTTCAATCGGAGCGTGTTCGACGCCCGCGAAGGCGAGGTCCGCACGGGCTATGCCGTCGGCGCCGGCCTCGAGCACGCGTTCACCGATCACCTCTCGGCCAAGGTCGAGGGCCTGTACTACGACCTTGGCAGCCGCTCGGTCCTCGCGGCACCGATCGGTCGCGTGCTGCTCGGCTACCGTGCCGGTGCCCGCATCGCGACGGACGGTTTCCTGACCCGTGTCGGCCTCAATTACCGGTTCGGTGCCGGCCTGCCGTCGGACGGTCCGGCCGCGCCATCGCCCTGGGCCATCGCAGGCGGCCTGCGCTACTTCTACAGCTCCGGCGGCCCGCGCTATACCCTTGGCGATCCCTTCAAGCCCGGCCAGGTCAATTCCCGCCTGACCTACGCGGGTGCCGATGCCCATTCCGGCGAGAGCTTCGCGCGGGTCGCGCACGCGCCGACGGGCCTGTTCGCCAAGGGCTTCCTCGGCGCGGGCGGGGTCACGGCCGGCCGGCTCGCCGACGAGGATTTCCCACCCCTCGAAAGCCGGTATTCGAAGACGCTCTCGCCGATCAAGGACGGCGACATCGGCTACGGCGTCATCGATTTCGGCTACGACGTGCTGCGCCGGGATGGCTTCAGCCTGGGCGGCTTCGTGGGCTACTTGTACGACGCCGAGCTTCTCAACGGCCACGGTTGCCAGCAGGTGGCACGCAGCGGCATCTGCGCGGGCCAGTACGCCGTACCCGATCAGGTCAAGGTCCTGGGCGAGACCCTGCGCTGGAATGCGCTGCGCGTCGGCCTGATCGGCGAGGCCCGGTTCGACCGGGTCCGGCTGAGCCTAGAGGGTGCCTACCTCCCCGCTGTGTCTCTGGAGGGGGTCGATCGTCACTGGCTCCGGCCGGACATCAACCCGCTGCCGCAGCAGGGGCGCGGAGACGGCTACTTCGCCGAGGGCATCGTCTCGTACGACGTGACACCTCGCGTGAGCGTCGGCGTCGGCGGCCGCTACTGGCGGATGCAGACCGACTCGGGCTCCGTGAAGTTCCCGACCTACCCGCGCAGCCCGACCAAGTTCGAGACCGACCGCTACGGCGCTTTCGCGCAGATTTCCTACCGGCTGGCCGATTTCGGGCTCGGCGAGGCGAATGCCCCGGCGACTTTGGTCCGCAAGGACTGACTCGGGCTGATCTGGCCTGACAGGGGTCCCCGGCCGGCGCCGCCTGCTCGATCTGCGTGGGGCGCCGGCCCGGTTCGTGTCAGCGCCCGGCCTGCGAGATCTCCTCGACTTGCAACCGGCGGCGAACCGATCGTGCGGATCGCGCAGCAGGTGCCGGATCCGGCGCCTGCTTCCAGGCTGTGGCGATGCCGTTCAGGCCGCCATCATGACCGCGCACCGCCGGCTTCGCCGCAGCCCGCACGCTCGGCCTCGTCCTAGGCCTCGCGCTCCTTTTGGGCTCTAACGCCCGTTTCACGCGCCCCGCCCGCCTGCGCACAGCTGAGCCGCGAGGCTTGTTTGACCGCGCTCTCACGCCGAACCGGCGTCCGCTTGGGCGGGAACGCTCTCAAGCCGCGACCGTCAGGGCTGCGACTCGCTTCGAGAGCCGGGCGCGCTGGCGTGCCGCGACGACCCGCCATGTCCCGTCTCTGCCCTTATCCTGAGGCGACCGCTACGCGCCCGCACCTCGGGATGAGGTCGAGGGGCGCGACGACCCAACCTCACACAACGACCCGCGCCACGCGTCGGCCGTCTCGACGGGACCCGGAACGGCTCCAGCGCGGCTCCACCCACAATGCGCAATCGCGTTCCCCGATCTGAGATCTGCCCCATGGCGTCTCGGCCCGTCATCCTGGGCCTTCGGATCAGAGCCGCCGACGCGGCAAGGTCTTGCGCCGACAACGGCTCTGGATCGCCGGCGCGCCGGTGCCGATCGCACGGGCCGGGGCCTCACACCTGGGGCGATGATGCCGCGCGAGCGTACGGCCCGTCGTCCGTGGCGGCCCTGGAGGACGGGGGCGAGAGCCGCGCGCGGCAGGAGTGCGGTCGCGCATGCCGCACGAAGCTGGCAAGGAATCCGCAACCATAGGCTAAGCAGGCTGCGCCGGAGCAGCACCGTGTGTGCTTCGGGGCGCGGTTCGCGCCGGTCGAACGGATCCGCCAACGCCGATGCACACAGACGCGCCTTTCCCGGTCGCGCCGCCAAGCTCCGCTCTCCCCTCTCCCGCGCGCGAGCCGGAGCCGTGGGCGGGCGCCGCCGGATTCGGGCAATGGCGGATCGACGCGCGCACGCGGTGCGTCGCCCGGTCGGCGAGCACGGCGCGCGTCCTGGGCGGACCGCCGACGGAGCAGATTCTGGCCTTCGAGGACCATTTCGCGTGCTATCACCCGGATGATCGCGCGCTTGTGATCGCGCGGGTCGACGACCTCCTGTGCGGCCGCCGGCCGGCGACGCCCTATCAGGGCCGGGCCCGCATCGTGCGCCCGGACGGCAGCGGCCTCGACGCGATCATCCAGGGCGTGCCCGAACACGGCCCCGACGGCGCGCTCGTCGCCCTGCACGGGATGCTCCTCGACGTGACCGATCTGGTCCGGTCCGAGCGGCGCGCGCACGAGACCGACAGGCTCCTGCACGGGACGCTGGACAGCATGGACCAGGGCCTCGTCGTACTCGACGCCGCCCAGCGCGTCCGCGTGTTCAACCGGAGCGCCGCGAACCTCCTCGACCTGCCGGGCGACGTCCTGCGCGAGGGCGTCGCCTTCCCCGACATCCACGCCTACCAGCGGGCACGGGGCGATTTCGCCGCGGCGGAAACCGAGCTGCGGCTCGGCGTGGCTGGCCGCGACCTGACGGCGCTGCCGCCGCTCTTCGACTGGCGCCTGCCCAGCGGTGTCGTCCTGGAGGTGCGGCGCTCGCCCCTCGCCGATGGCGGCGCGGTCCTGACCTTCAGCGACGTCACGCAGACCCGGCACGCCGAGCGGGCGACGGAGGAGAGCGAGCGCCGCTACCGGCTGCTCGCCGAGAACGCCACCGACATCATCATCTGGTCCGACCTGACCACCTGCCGCCGCTACGTCTCGCCCGCCGTGCGCACCGTCCTCGGCTACGACCCGGACGACCTGATCGGCACGCAGCCCCTCGCCTTCGTCCACCCCGACGACGTCGCGGCCTATCGCGCCGTCCTGGAGGGCCTGACCGGCGGGCGCACGGCGCGCGCCCTGACCTCCCAGCGCTACCGGCACCGGGACGGCCGCTGGGTCTGGCTGGAGATCTCCTTCAGCCTGACCCACGACGCGACGACGGGCGCGGCGGACGGCTACGTCGCCACCCTGCGCGACGTCGGCGCCCGGAAGGGGGCGGAGGATGCCCTGCGCCTGAGCGAGGCGCGCTACCGCGCGCTGGCGGATGCGCTGCCGCAGCTCGTCTGGATCACCGCGACCGAGACCGGCGAGGCGACCTACGTCAACCGGCGCTTCGAGGATTACTACGGGCCGATCGGCCCCGCGCGGGCCGCCCGAACGGCGCGCAACCACCCCGACGACGCCGAGCGGATGGAGGACCTGTGGCGCGAGGCGCGCGCGCGCCGGACCGCCTACGAGGTCGAGGGGCGCCTGCAGCGCCACGACGGGGCCTATCGCTGGCACAAGCTCGTGCTCCTGCCGATCTGGCAGGGCGAGACGATGGTGGGCATGCTCGGCACCGCCCTCGACATCGACGAGATCGTGGGGCGCGCGGCGGAAGGTCGAGGAGGCGAGCAGCCTCCTGCTCCTCGCCCAGCAGGCCGCCAAGGCGGGCACATGGCACCTCGACCTCGACAGCGGCCGGATCGACTGGTCGGCCGAGAGCGCGCGCCTGCACGGCATCGAGACGGAGGGGGATTACGCCCTCGAGGCGCAGGACTGGCTCGCGCGGATCGACCGCCAGGACGGCGAGCGCGCCCTTCAGATCGCCGCGACCGCCGCCGAGGCGGGCGAGACCTTCTCAATCGAGTTCCGGGTCCCCACCCCCGACGGCGGCGTGCGCTGGATCAACGGCGTCGGGCGCGGCGTCCCGGCGCCGGACGGCCGGGCGCGGCGGATGATCGGACTCAACATCGACGTGACCGCCCGCAAGGCTGTCGAGGCGGCGCTCATCGCCGCCAAGGCCGCGGCGGATTCCGCCCGCCTGGAGGCCGAGCGCGCGAGCGCGGCCAAGAGCGAATTCCTGGCCGCCATGAGCCACGAGATCCGCACGCCGCTCAACGGGGTGATCGGCTACGCCGACCTCCTGCTCGACGAGACGGAACTCGGGCCGGTGGCGCGCAAGCACGCCGACCGCATCCGCACCGCCGGCGCGGCGCTCCTGACCGTGGTCAACGACGTCCTCGATTTCTCGAAGGTCGAGGCCGGCCAGATCGAGATCGTGCCCCGCCCCTTCGCGGTCGAGGCGCTCATCGACAACGCCGTCTCGATCGTGCGCCCGTCGGCCGAGCGCAAGGGGCTCGCGCTCGCCATCACGCGCGGGCCGGACCTGCCGGCCTGGATCGCGGGCGACGAGGACCGCCTGCGCCAGATCCTCCTCAACCTGCTCAACAACGCCGTGAAGTTCACCCCGATCGGGCGCATCCGCCTGACGGTCCTGGCGGGTCCCGGAAGCCGGGCCGGCGCGCGCACCCTGCGCTTCGAGATCCGCGATACCGGGATCGGCATCCCGGCGGACAAGTGCGACCGCCTGTTCCGGCGCTTCTCGCAGGTCGACGGCTCCGTCAGCCGCGAGTACGGCGGCACCGGGCTGGGCCTGGCCATCTCGAAATCCCTCGTGGAGCTCATGGGCGGGACGATCGGCGTCGCGAGCGTCGTGGGCGAGGGCTCGACCTTCTGGTTCGAGGTCACGCTGCCGGAGACGGCCCCGGAGGTCGGCGCCGGGGCGCCGGCCACCGCGATCGCCCGCGCGACGGGCAAGCGCCTCCTGCTGGCCGAGGATGTGCCGCTCAACCAGGAACTGGCCCGGACGATCCTGGGGCGGGCCGGGCACACGGTCGACGTGGTCGCCGACGGCGTCGCCGCGGTGGCGGCGGTCCAGGCGCGGCCGTACGACCTCGTCCTGATGGACGTGCAGATGCCCGTCATGGACGGCATCACCGCGACCCGGCGGATCCGCGCGCTGGGCGGGCCGCTGAGCCGTGTGCCGATCGTCGCGATGACCGCCAATGTCCTGCCGCAGCAGGTGGCCGAGCTGCGCGCGGCCGGTCTCGACGACCATGTCGGCAAGCCGTTCCGGACGGATGCGCTGCTGGCGGCGATCGACCGCTGGGCCCGCCCGCGCGGCGCGCCCCGCCCGCTGCCGCCTCGATCGATCGCGCCGTTCTCGACGAGATGACCGAGATGGTCGGACGCGACCGCATGCGCGACCTCCTGGCAATGCTCGCCCGGGAGCTCGCGCAGCGGTTCGGGCCCGACGCCGCGGATCATGGCCGCGAGCGGCTCATGCTGGATGCGCACGCGATGGTATCGGCGGCCAGCATGGTGGGCTTCGCCGCGCTCGCCGACACGTGCCGGTCGGTGGAAGCGGCCTGCCGGGCTGCGGACGACGTCACCCCTCTGCTCGGCCCGCTCCAGGCCCAGGCCACCGCGACGATCGCCGAGATTGAGGCCCTGCGCGCGATCTGATGCGGCGCCGGCCGCGCGCCGTCAGTCCGGGGCGCCGTCGGTGCGGACGTGAACGCGCTGGCGGGTCCGGATCCGGCTCCCGCTGCGCCGTCCCGGGATGACGGGGCAGCGGACCCCAGCACCTCGTGCGGGCGGACAAGCACTTCCGTCGCGTGCGTTCTGGCCAGCAGCATCGTCACCCCGGCCGGACTCTGCTAGGCAGCCGGCACTGCCATGCCGATGCCGATTCCCACCCTCCGGACCCTGCTCTTCCGCCTGCACTGGGCGCTGGGCCTCACCGCTGGTCTCGTCCTCGCCCTGATGGGCCTGACCGGAGCCCTGATGAGCTATGAGGAGGCGGTGACCGCCTTCGCCAACCGCGACCAGCTGGAGGTCACGCCCGGCGGGCGGACGGCGCTGCCCCCCGCTTTCCTCGTGGCGCGGATCGACGCGCAGGCGCACGGACCCAAGGTCGACGCGCTGACCCTGCCGGACGATCCCGGCGCCAGCGTCCTTGTCCGCTTCGCCCGCGATCCCGCGACCCGCGCGCGGCCGCCCTCGCTCTATGCCGACCCGTATGACGGCACGGTGCTCGGCCCGGTGCGGCTCGAGACGGCGTTCGCGACGGTGCGGGAGCTGCACCGCTGGCTGCTGCTCCCCGGCGGCTCCAAGGGCTGGGGCCGCACGATCACGGGCGCCTGCCAATGGGCGCTCCTCGCCTTCCTGGCGACTGGCCTGTACCTGCGCTGGCCCCAGATCCATCGCTGGCGGATCTGGCTGAAGCCGCACCTGTCGCGGCCCGGCCGGGCGCGCTGGTGGTCGCTGCACGCGGTGGCGG
The DNA here is from genome assembly GCF_023546765.1 of Methylobacterium tardum. Taxonomy (NCBI): domain Bacteria; kingdom Pseudomonadati; phylum Pseudomonadota; class Alphaproteobacteria; order Hyphomicrobiales; family Methylobacteriaceae; genus Methylobacterium; species Methylobacterium tardum. Next base: position 1,281,961 of record NZ_CP097484.1, on the reverse strand, counting down.
GGACGTGGCTCGTGCCGGTCTATCTCGTGATCGCGCTCACGGGCCTGACTTGGTCCTACCCGTGGTTCAAGGACGGCGCCACGGCGCTGCTGGCGGGCAGTCCCGAGGCGGCAAAGCCCGCCGCGGCGGGCCGTCCGGAGGGTCGTGGCAGGACGGCGGATGCGGCGGCATCCGGGCCGTCCCTCGACCGCGCTTGGGCGGCCTTCCGCGCCGGCGAGGGCCGAGAGGCCGGGTCCGCGACCCTGATCGTTCCCGGGGCCGACGCGAAGGCGATCCGCATCCGCTGGCTTCCGCGGGGCGTCGACGCGCCGAGCGCCCGCAACGAGGCACGCTACGACGCCGCCACGGGCGCGCTGGTGTCGGCCGAGCACGCGGCCGACCTGCCGCTGGGCCGGCGGATCGCCGAGAACATGCTGGAGGTGCATCGCGGCCGCTTCTTCGGCGATGGCGTCGCGCTGCTGTTCTGCCTCGCGGCTCTGGCCATGCCGGGCTTCGCGGCCACCGGCCTGACCCTCTACGTCCTGCGCCGCCGCGCCGGGGACCGCCGGAGGGCCGCCCGGCCCGAGGCCCCGGGCGTGACCATCAGCCCGGCGAGCTCCTGAGCACCTGTCCGATCCGCGGTCTCGTCCCGATGGGCCCGCCTCGGCGGGCCCCGCGATGCGGGCCGCCCGGCTCAGAGCCGCGCGGTGATCGTCGCCAGCACCGAGAGCGGCGCACCGGGGAGGTTGTTGAACTGGTTGAACGGCTGCTCGATGTAGCGGCGGTCGGTCAGGTTCCGGGCATTGATCGAGAACCGGGCGTGCTCGCTGAAGTCGTAGAAGACGGCCGCGTCGAGCCGGGCGTAGCCGCCCACCGAGTAGCTGTTGTTCAGGTCGCCGGCGCGGCGCCCGACATAGGTGATCCCGGCCCCGACGTTCCAGCCGAGTAGGAAGCCGTCCTGGAACTGGTAGGTCGACCAGATGCTGCCGCTGAAGGCCGGCGCCCCGACGAGACGGTTGCCCACCGCGAAGGTCGTGTCCTTGGTGATCCGGGCATCGAGGAAGCTGATGCCCCCGATGACCTTCCAGCCCGGCAGGACTTGGCCGGCGAGGTCGGCCTCCACGCCCTCGGAGCGCTGCTGCCCGGTGATCACCGAGAAGCCCGTGTTGACCGGGTCGGTGGCCGAGACGTTGTTGCGGATGATGCGGAAGGCCGCCGTCGAGAGGGTCAGGTCCGGGGTGAGATCGAGCCGGCTGCCGATCTCGTAGAGTTCGCCGGTCTCGGGACGCGGATTGACGGCGTTGAAGACGTTGTCCGTCTGCGGCTTGAAGGAGGTCGCGTAGCTCGCATAGAGGGTCAGCGGCTCCACCGGACGGTAGACGAGACCCACCCGCGGCGACGTGCCTGACAATTGCTGGTCGGGCGGGATGGTGCGCGAGGTCGGGACGCGGCTGAAATAGTACTGGGTGCCCGTGTCGTAGCGGACGCCGACCAGCATCTGCAGGCCGAGGCCGAGATCGATCTGGTCCTGCACGTAGAGGCCGGTCAGCGCGTTCTTCTGCTTGAGATCGGACTGGAACTGGAGGCCGACGATCGGGGATCCCGGGACCGGGTTGAGGAAGCTGACCGACGGGAAGTTCGTGCTCTGCGTCTGGTAAGCGCGCCGGTAGCCGTTCGTGTACTCGACACCGGTGAGCACCGTGTGCCGGAAGCCGAGGAGGTCGAACTGCGCCACCATCTCGGTCTGGCTGTCGACGGCCGCGTAGGTCGAGTAGACCGCAGTCTCCCGCCGGGTCACCTGGGTGTTGCGGTTGGTGAGACCGATGGCTCGGGTGGCCAATAAATCGAAGCCGCCCCACTGCGCGTTGAGCACCTCGCGCAGGGTGATGTTGGCGTTGAGATCGTGCTCGACCTTGAGCAGGCCGAAATTGGCGCTGCCGTTGTAGCGGGAGAACGGCTCGCCGTAGTAGCGCGCGACGTTGTCCAGGGGCACGCGGCCGTTCCGCGCGATCAGGCCCTCGTCGTACTGGTTGTCGACCCGGGTGAACTCGCCGAGGAACGTGACGCGCGTGTCCGGTGTCGGAGTCCACGCGAAGGCCGGAGCCACGAAGGTCCGCGCATTGTCCCGGCCGTAGAAGTTGCGGAACGTCGGATCCGACTGGGCGGCGAAGCTCAACCGTCCGGCCAGGCCCTCCACGCCCTCGATCGCGCTCGACACTGAGCCCTGCACCCGTCGGAAGCCGAAGCTGCCGGCCTGGAGGTTGATGTCGCCGGACGGTGCCAGCGTCGGCTGGCGGGTGACGATGTTGATCAGGCCGCCCGGATCGCCGCGCCCGTAAAGGACCGACGCCGGTCCCTTCAGCACCTCGATCCGCTCCACGTCGGCCAGATCGCGGGTCACCGAGGAGAAGTTGCCTGCCTGGTTCAACAGCACGCCGTCGATGGCGTAAGTCTGCGTCCTGAACCCGCGGATGATGAAGGTGTCGCTCCGGCCCTGGATCGTGCCGCCAGGCTGGACGCTGCTGACATTCTGAAGCGCGTCGCTGAGGCGGATATCCTGCTGGTCGACCAGCACCTCCCGGGGCACCACCTGCACCGATTGCGGCGTGTCGCGCAGGGGCGTGTCGGTCCGGGTCGCGGTGGCCGAGCGGGTGGCGCGGTAACCAACGACCGGGCCGCCCGCGCGCTCGACAGCGGGACCGGTACCAGTGACCGTCAGTTCGGAGAGGGCGACCTCTTCGGCCTCCGGTTGCGCCTGCGCGTGAAGACACGTCGAGGACAGGAGCAGAGCCGTCGTGGCGAGTGCCGCAGTAGAGGCGTTCAAGTACTCGCGGAGACGAGACGTGCGATCGACGGTGTCGATCCGATCCGAAGGCATAGTTTAAAATCGTTCTCAGGAGTGGTGCATCGGCGGGATGCGTTACTCCTAAGTGTACGGTGTGCATTTTCTCAACGGCGGCACGCATCGTCGGCGCAGATGGCGCGCAGATTTTCAGGTTCGGCCCGTCTCGTCTGCCGGAATGTGGCCGATATGGCACGAATCTCGGGACGACGTTTTTAAAACATTTCCAAGATGCCTACTTAGGCGTGTGTGTCCGGAGAAGGAAATACCGAATCACGCGCGAGGCCGAGGCGCGAGAGGCCCGGTTCCGACCGGCCGGCCCGCATGAGGGGGGATTGCGGGCCGGCCGGCGTACCGCGCACCGGTTGTCGGCGCGCGATCGGAGGATGGATGTTGTCTTCGGGCGGAGCGCGGCTGCCGCCGGGCTTGCCGCGCCGAAGCATCGATCGCGCCGGGCGCGGATCAGCTTTTCGCCCGCGGACCCGGAGCGTAGGGCAGGCGACCGTCGAGGCCCGCATCCAAGAGGGCGTGGAGCTGGGCCACGGCCGCAGTGACGTCGAAATCGGGTAGTGCCGCGCGGCCGACCACGATCCCCCGCATCAGCGGCGCGACGAGCGCGTAGAGCGCGGCCGGGTCGCAGTCCGGCGCGGTGGCGAGCGCCGCGAAGGTCGTCACGAACCAGTCGCGGCTCTCGGCCTCGGTCCGCGCCGTCAGGGCGGCGATGGCCGGATTGCGCGTGGATTCCGACCAGATCTCCACCCGCAGGATCGCGGCCTCGCGGGTGATCGACACGAAGTAGCGGGCGATAATGCTGAGCAGTGCCCCACGCCGATTGCCGCTGCCCTCCATCTGCGCCACCAAGAGGGTGCCGCGCTCGCGCTCGCGCTCCACCAGCCCGACGACCAGGGCCTCCTTGGATTCGAAGTAGCGGTAGAAGTTGCCCGGACTCATCGCGGCCTCGCGGGCGAGGTCCTGCATGGTGGTGCGATGGAAGCCGTTGCGCGCGAAGCACGCTTCGGCCGCATCGAGGATGTGCGCGCGCCGGGCGGACGGGTCGCCGCGGGCCTCTGCCCTCCTGTCCGCCGCGACGGTCACGACCTGGGCTGCGCCGTGAGGGCCACCGGAGCGATACGGCTCTGATCCTTGCCCAGGCTGGCGACGGCGCAGGATTGCGGTCCCTGATGCAGGTCCGCGCAGATCCGGGCCTGCCAGCCGTCCGGGCCGGCGCCCGTCCAGTTGATCAGCGCCAGCCGGCGAGGGCCAGGACGGCGCCGAAGGTCAGGTTGGCGGGGGTGCAGACGGTACGGACGAGGGCGAGAGCGCCCGGGCCGCGGGCGCCGAAGCGCTCGGCATCGAGATCGGACCAGCGGCCTTCGAGGGTGAGAGCCATCGCGCGCTCCTGTTTGCCCCATCCTTGTAATGAACGTTCATTCTCATGTCAATGAACGTTCATTCTCATTGGTGGCCCGAGGCGTCACGACCGCGCCCCGCCGCCGTGATGGGGTTTGTCGGGCGTGTGGGTAGAGCGGGGCCGGGACTTCGACGGCGGTTCGGGGTGTCCCAGAGGGGCGTCCGGACCGGTGCGCGGGCGGTGTGTCTCGCCGGGGCCCCGCTTCCTGCCGCCGCGCTCCGGCAGCCCGCGATCTGGGCGGGCGGCTCCGGTCAGCGCCGAGCTGGGTCGCAAGCCACCGTCCACGGCCCGTGCCGCCGCGGTCTCACTGTCTCGGCGCGTCCGGGAGCCTCGTCCCGGACACGCGCGGCCTGCCGTCAGCCGAGCGTGGCCGGCTTGAGGGCGCCGGTCCGGTCGTGGAAGTCCGGGCCGTTGGTGGTCCGGGCCACGTGGCCGGCACGGATCAGGTAGTCGCCGAAATGCTCACCCGGCTGCCGGCCCTTGGCGTAGTCGGCAAACAGCGGGTCGAGGGTGTCGCGGATCTCGGAGGCTGCAACATCCTCCTTGTAGAGCTTGCTGAGCCGCGAGCCGTCATGGGCGGCACCGAGATAGAGATGGTAGCGCTCGGGGCCGCGGCCCACGAGGCCGATCTCGGAGATGAACGGCCGGGCGCAGCCGTTCGGGCAGCCGGTGGAGCGGATCGTGATCTCCTCCTCGGCGAGCCCGTGGGACGCGAGGCTCTCCTCCAGCTCGGTCATCAGGTCGGGCAGGTAGCGCTCGCTCTCGGCGAGTGCGAGCCCGCAGGTCGGCAGGGCCACGCAGGCGAGCGAGCTGCGCCGCAGCGCGCTCGCACCCCGGGTCAGGCCGTACTCATCGACGAGGGCGTCGATCTCGGCGCGCTTCTCGGCCGGGACGTTGGCGATGATCACGTTCTGGTTGCCGGTGAGGCGGAAATCGCCCTGGTGCACCTCGGCGATGCGGCGCAGGCCCGAGAGGAACTGCGCGCCGCCCTCGATGTCCTTGATCCGGCCCGAGGGCACGTAGAGCGTCAGGTGGTGGCGCCCATCGTCACCCTCGACCCAGCCGTAGCGGTCGCCGTTGCCCGTGAAGGCGAAGGGCTTGGGTGCGCCGAGCTTCTTGCCGACGCGCTTCTCGACCTCGGCCCGGAAGGCGTCGAGCCCGTAACGCTCGATCGTGTACTTCAGCCGGGCGTTCTTGCGGTTCTTGCGGTTGCCCCAGTCGCGCTGGACGGTCATCACCGCCTCGGCGACCTTGATGGCGTCCTCGGGCTTCACGAAGCCCATGACGTCGGCGGTGCGCGGGAAGGTGTCGGGCTCGCCATGGGTCATGCCCATGCCGCCGCCCACCGTCACGTTCCAGCCGGTGACTTGGTTCTTCTTGTCGAGGATCGCGATGAAGCCGAGGTCGTGGGCGAAGATGTCGACCTCGTTGGAGGGCGGCACCGCCACGACGGTCTTGAACTTCCGCGGCAGGTAGGTCCGGCCGTAGACCGGCTCGACCTCGGCCGCGTCCTCGCCGCCGACCACGCGCTCGCCGTCGAGCCAGATCTCGCGCCACGCGCTGGTCTTGGGCAGCAGCGAGTCGGAGATATCCTTGGCGAGCTGGTAGGCGGCCTTGTGGGCACCGACCTGGGCCGGGTTCGTCGCCGCCATGACGTTGCGGTTGACGTCGCCGCAGGCCGCAATCGTGTCGAGCAGCGCGCCGTCAATCGCCGCCATCGTGCGCTTCAGGTTCGACTTGATCACGCCGTGGTACTGGAAGGTTTGGCGCGTGGTCGCGCGCAGCGCCCCGCCCGCGTAGGTCCGGGCGATGTCGCCGAGGATCAGCCACTGCTTCGGGGTGATGACGCCGCCGGCGATGCGCAGGCGGATCATGAAGCTGTACGCCTTGTCGAGCTTCTTCTTGGTCCGCTCGGGGCGCAGGTCGCGGTCGTCCTGCAGGTACATCCCGTGGAACTTCACGAGCTGCCCGTCATCCTCCGAGATCGCCCCGGTGGCGTGCTTCAGGAGCCCGTCCGCCAGCGTGCCGCGGAGGTAGCCGCTGGCGATCTTGATGTGCTCGTTCGCGGCGAGCTGGGCCGCGCGGGCGGCCTCGGCCTCGGTGATCGGCCGCTCGGTCGGCGGGGTCTCATAGACGCGCTTGGCGGGCGTGGCGGTCGGGCCGGGGGCCGGGGTCTCGGCGGCGTCGCGGGGGCTGTGGTCGTCCATGGGGTGAATCCGTCTGTCTGAACGCGTCTTCCTCCCCGATGGGGAGGTGGCGAGCGGAGCGAAGCCGGTGCAGGACTGGAACCGGATCCGCGACCGGCCCCCTCTCCCGTACGGGAGAGGGTTGAGGTGAGGGGTGCGCCCTCTCCGGAAAGACCTGATCCCTCACCCTGTCCCTCTCCCGCCCGGGAGAGGGGACCTGCGTCCCGCCTGTCTCTGCCGCATCTCGTTGAAGGCCCCCCGCGGTGCGGGGAGCGGTGTGTCCTTAGTAAACGTCCTGCTGGTAGCGGTGGCTGCGCTCCAAAGCCGCGACCTGCGTCTCGGCGTCGGCGGCGCTCAGGTTCTTGACCGTCTCGTAGGCCTTCACGACCGCGGCGCGCACGTCCTTGGCCATGTTCTTCGCGTCGCCGCAGACGTAGAGATGCGCCCCCCCGTCGAGCCAGGAAACCAGCTCCTTGGCGTTCTGGGTGATCCGGTCCTGCACGTAGACCTTCTCCGGCTGGTCCCGCGAGAAGGCCACGTCGATCTTGGTGAGCGACCGGTCCTCCAGGGCGTCCTGCCATTCGAGCTGGTACAGGAAGTCGTGGGTGAAGTGCCGGTCGCCGAAGAACAGCCACGACCGACCGGGCGCCTCGACGGCCCGGCGCTCCTGCACGAAGGCGCGGAACGGCGCGACGCCGGTGCCCGGGCCGACCATGATGATGTCGGTGGCCGGATCCTGCGGCAGGCGGAAGTGGCGGTTCGGCTTCAGCCGCACCCGGAGCTTGGCGCCGTCGCGGATGCGGTCGGCCACCTGGACCGAGGCGACGCCCGAGCGGGCGCGGCCGTGGGTCTCGTAGCGCACCGCCGCGATGACGAGGTGGACCTCGTCGCCCACCTCCTTGCGCGAGGAGGCAATCGAGTAGGCCCGCGGCGGCAGCGGCCGGGTGATGGTGCCGAGATGCTCGGCCGTCAGCTTCGCCGGGTAGGTCTCCAGCAGGTCGATCAGGTGCCGGCCCTCGATCCAGGCCTTGGCGGCGCCGCTGTCGATGAGCTTCTGCGCGTCCGCGTGACCGGTGGCCTTTACGAACCGTTCGATCGTGGCGGCCGAGAGCGTGGTGATGTCCCGCTCGGCGAGCAAAGCCGTGCGCAGAGCCTCGTCGCCCGAGAGACCGGCGGCCTTCAGGATCTCGTCCACCAACTGTGGGTCGTTCTCGGGGAAGATCTCGAGCGAATCGCCCGGCTCGTAGGCCGGCGCGCCGTCCTCGAAGGCCAGCGCCAAGTGGATCGTCTCCTTGTCGGAGCGCGAGGAGTTGAGGTTCACGTGCTCGACGACCTCGACCACCACGGGTTCGCGGCTCGGCTCGGCGTCGTCGTCCTCGCCGGACCCGGCGCGGGCGAAGTCCACCGCCACGACGTTGTCGGGCTGCTCCGCCGGGGCGAGCGCCTTCAGCGCGCCCTTGATCCAGTCGGCGGCGGGCTTCTCGAAGTCGAGGTCGAGGTCGGCCCGCTCAGCGGCGCGCTTGGCGCCCAGCGCCTCGAAGCGCGCGTCGAGCGCCTTACCGATGGCGCAGAACTCCGCGTAGGACGTGTCGCCGAGCGACAGGACCGCGAACTCGACGCCGTCGAGGCGCGGGGCACCCTCCCCCATCAGCTCGCCGTAGGCCCGCACCGCCCGGGCCGGCGGCTCGCCCTCGCCCCAGGTGGCCGCGATGGCGATCAGCTTGCCGGCCTTCGGCAGGGTCGCGACGTCGAGGTCGGAGAAATCCACGACCTTGGGCTTGAAGCCCTGCTTGCGCGCGAGCTTGGCGACGTTGCCGGCAAGGGCCTCGGAATTCCCCGACTCGCTCGCGTAGATCACCGTCAGCGGCTCGGCGGCCTTGGGCGGCGCGGCCGGCGCCGCGGCGGGCTGGCCGCCCGCGGCGTCGAGGCCAGCCAGGAAGCCGGCCAGCCATGCGCGCTGCGTGGGACTCGCGGCGCCGAGCACCGCATCGAGGCTGGCGCGCTCGCCATCCCCAAACGGGGCGGTACGCGGGAGAAGATTCTGGCGTGACATCAAGAGACCATGTCGTGGCCTGTACGGCCGGTGTCAATCGAGAAACGTTCGTTTTGCAGAACGGGTGAAGATTAGGATATCAGGTTCGCTGCGGTGCGGAATAAGAGAAGATCATTCTCCAACCACGGCGAGGACCGGACCGGTTCCGGGCAGATGCCGCCCGTTCTTCGGTGGCGCCGGCAGCGGCAGGGCAGTGGTGGATTTCACCTTCTCCATGGCGAAGCGGGACGTGACGTTCTTGAGCGGCAGCACGGCGATCAGGTGCTTGTAGAAGCTGTCGTAGGCCTGCATGTCGGCGACGACGACCCGCAGCATGTAGTCCACGTCGCCGGCCATCCGGTAGAACTCAAGCACTTCCGGCATGGCCGAGACGGTTGCGGCGAAGCGCTGCAGCCATTCCTGCGAGTGGTCGGCTGTCTCGATGGAGACGAACACGGTCAGGCCGAGGCCGAGCTTCACCGGATCGAGCACCGCCACCCGCCGGTCGATGACGCCGTCAGCCTCCAGCTTCTGGATCCGCTTCCAGCAGGGGGTTTGCGACAGCCCGACCCGTTCGCCGATGGCCGCGATCGAGAGGGTCGCGTCCGTCTGTAGCAGGGCGAGAATCTTCAGATCGATCGCGTCCAAAGCTGTCTCCATCGGCTTCTTCCGCGCGGGCCGGCGCGGGGTCGATATAGGGGCGTACCGGTGTCGATAAGAAGAATTTTTTATCCTGACCGCCGGCCACCGGTGTGGATCGCTGTGCGCAACCGCACAGTCGCCCCGACGCCAGGGCCCGACAAGCGGGCGGAGCACCTTGACTTCGTTCGGTATAGCGAACATTTCGACCGTTCGACAACAGGGTCGGCATGCGCCGTGCCCTTTCCATCACGCGAACCCCGGGACATGTCGCGATGACCCGTCCGGACCGACAGACGGCTGAGACTCTTGCGGAGCAGCTGTCCGGGCTCGACCTGCCAGGCCGCCTCCACCGGATCGCCGCCGAGATCCCCGGCCGTCTCGTCTTCACGACGAGCCTCGGCGTCGAGGATCAGGCGCTCACCCACGCGCTGGCCATGGCGGGCCTCGCGAAAGGCCGCGTCGAGATCGTCACCCTCGATACCGGCCGCCTGTTCGCCGAGACCTACGACACGTGGTCCGAGACCGAATCGGCCTACGGCATCCGGATCGCCGCCTACGCGCCGGAGCGCGCGGCCGCAGAGGAGTTCGTGCGGACCGAGGGCATCAACGGCTTCCGCCGCTCGGTCGCCGCGCGGCAGGCCTGCTGCGGCTTCCGCAAGGTCGAGCCGCTGGGCCGCGCGCTCGAAGGCGCCAGCGGCTGGCTCACCGGTCTGCGGGCCGGCCAGTCCGCCAACCGCGCCGAGACGCCGCTCGCTGCCTTCGACGCGGAGCGCGGCCTGATCAAGCTGAACCCGCTGGCCGACTGGACCCGGGCGCAGGTCGACAGCTTCGTGTGCGACAACTTCGTGCCCTACAACGTCCTGCACGACCGGGGTTTTCCCTCGATCGGCTGCGCCCCCTGCACCCGCGCGGTGAAGCTCGGCGAGCCGGAGCGCGCTGGGCGCTGGTGGTGGGAGCAGGAAGACAAGAAGGAATGCGGCCTGCACGTCGGACGCCCCGCGGCGTCGGTGCAGCCGGGCCAGGAGGCCGCCGCGTTCGAGACCACCCCGACCCAGACAGCCCGCCAGCCGGAGTTCGCCCGATGAGCGCCGCCCTCGCCGCCGCCGTGCAGCCGAGCGCCCCCACGCCCGCACAGGCCGCCGACCGTCTCAGCCACCTCAAGCGGCTGGAGGCCGAGGCCATCCACATCTTCCGGGAGACGGTCGCCGAGACCGAGAACCCGGTGATGCTCTACTCGATCGGCAAGGATTCCTCGGTGCTGCTGCACCTCGCCCTCAAGGCCTTCGCGCCCGGGCGGCTGCCGTTCCCGCTGCTGCACGTCGACACGACCTGGAAGTTCCGCGAGATGATCGCCTTCCGCGACGCCCGCGCGAAGGAACTCGGCCTCGACCTGCTCATCCACACCAACCCGGACGGGCTTGCCCGCGGCGTCGGACCGGTGAGTCATGGCTCCGAGGTCCACACCGACGTGATGAAGACGCAGGCCCTGCGACAGGCGCTCGACAAGTACAAGTTCGACGCCGCCTTCGGGGGCGCCCGCCGCGACGAGGAGGCGAGCCGCGCCAAGGAGCGAATCATCTCGCTCCGGACCGCGCAGCACCGCTGGGACCCGAAGCGCCAGCGCGCCGAGCCGTGGCACCTCTACAATCTCAAGAAGAAGCGCGGCGAATCCCTGCGGGTCTTCCCGCTGTCGAACTGGACCGAGCTCGACATCTGGCTCTACATCGAGCAGGAAAATATTCCGATCGTGCCGCTCTACTTCGCCAAGGAGCGGCCGGTCGCCGAGCGTGAGGGCCAGCTGATCATGGTCGACGACGAGCGCCTGCCGCTCGAGCCCGGCGAGACCCCGCAGCAGCGCCTCGTCCGCTTCCGCACGCTCGGCTGCTACCCGCTGACCGGGGCGGTGGAGAGCGACGCCGCCTCGCTCCCCGAGATCATCGGCGAGACGCTCGCCGCCCGCACCTCGGAGCGCCAGGGCCGGGTGATCGACAAGGACGGGGCCGGCGCCATGGAGCGCAAGAAGCAGGAGGGGTACTTCTGATGACGCTGCACCAAGCCCCCAACGCCTTCGGCGACCGCGCGGCCGGCTACGCGGCCTTCCTGACCGCCCACCGCAACAAGGCGGTGCTGCGCTTCATCGCCTGCGGATCAGTGGATGACGGCAAGTCGACCCTGATCGGGCGGCTCCTGCACGACACCAAGCAGATCTTCGACGACCAGATCTCGGCGCTCCAGCGCGATTCGCGCAAGCACGGGACGCAGGGCGCGGAGGTGGACCTCGCGTTGCTCGCCGACGGCCTCCAGGCCGAGCGCGAACAGGGCATCACCATCGACGTCGCCTACCGGTTCTTCTCCACCGACAGGCGCTCCTTCATCGTGGCCGACACGCCCGGCCACGAGCAGTACACCCGCAACATGGCCACCGGCGCCTCGACGGCGGACGTGGCGGTGATCCTCGCCGATGCCCGCCAGGGCCTGACCCGCCAGACCCGGCGCCACGCGCTGCTGGTGTCGAATCTGGGGATCCGCCGCGTCGTGCTGGCGGTGAACAAGATGGACCTCGCCGGCTGGGCGCAGGGCACCTTCGACGGCATCGTGTCGGGGTTCGCGGACTTCGCCCGCGGGCTGAACTTCGCCGAGGTCAAGGCGATCCCGCTCTCGGCCAAGAACGGCGACAACGTCGTGGACGCGGGCGTCGCGGCGCCCTGGTACACGGGCGGCACCCTGCTCCATTACCTCGAGACCGTGCCGGTCCACGCCGAGGCGCTCAACGCGCCGTTCCGCATGGCGGTGCAGTGGGTCAACCGGCCGAATTCCGAATTCCGCGGCTACAGCGGCCGGATCGCCAGCGGCCGGGTGCGGCCGGGCGATTCGGTGACGGTCCAGCCCTCCGGCCGGACCTCCACGGTGGCGCGGATCTACACCGCCGACGGTGACCTGCCCGAGGCCGGCGAGGACGAGTCGGTGACCCTGGTGCTCGCCGACCAGATCGACGCCTCCCGCGGGCAGGTGATCGTGGCCACCGACGCGCCGATGCGGGTCACCGAGACCCTGGACGCCCGCCTGTTCTGGGCGGCCGAGACCGATATGAGCCCGGGCGCGAGCCTGTTCGCCAAGATCGGCACCGCCACGGTCACCGCAACTGTGGAGCGGATCGTCTCGCGCATCGACCCCGAGACCGGAAAGCACGGCCCGGCCGAGCGCCTGTCCGCCAACGACATCGCCGATGTGAGCCTGCGCCTCGATCGGGCAGTGGCGGTCGACGCCTACGCGGAGAACCGCGAGACCGGCAGCCTGATCCTGATCGACCGCGAGACCACCGACACGGCGGCCCTCGGGCTGATCCTGGCGCCCAAGGCGGAGGCTCTGAAGGCGGCGGCCGCGGCCGGTGCGAAGCCTGCGGAAGGTGGCGGTTTCCTTGCCCGCCTTGGACGGTTGTTCGGGCGCTGAGGATCGGCCGCACCCGCACCGTCGTTCCGGGGCGCCACAGGCGAGCCCGGAATCCAGAGCCGCCGCAGCAGTCAGGCCTTGGTGCGCCGGCGCGTCTGGATCCCGGGCTCCGCTGCGCGGCCCCGGGATGACGGAGTCGCCAGCGGACCGGCGCGCGATCCGGGCTCGCCTCAGACCAGCTTGAAGCGCAGCGCGCCCAGACCTTCCAACTCGGACACCACCTCGTCGCCGGGCTTCAGCCACGCCCGGTCCTTGCGCGGGATCTTCTCGCCGAAGATCACCCCCTGCGGGGTGCCCGTGTAGAAGATGTCGCCGGGCTTGATCGTCATCACCTTGGACGCGAAGCTGATCAGCTGGCGGCAGTTGAAGATCATGTCGTTGGTGCTCCAGTCCTGGCGCACCTGGCCGTTGACCAGCGTCTTCAGCTTGAGATTGTTCGGGTCCTTCACCCGGTCGGCGGTGACGAGGTAGGGACCGAGCGGCGCGAATCCATCCGAGGTCTTCCCGATCATGAATTGCGAGGTCAGCGTCTGGAGATCCCGGGCGCTGAAATCGTTGCCCGTGCAGTAGCCGGCGAGATAGTCGAGGGCGTCGGCCTCGGAGACGTTCCGGCATTCCCGGCCGAAGACCAGGACCAGCTCGGTCTCGTAGTCGAACTCGCGCGCCGCCTGGGTCGGCAGCGTGATCGCGCCGCCGTGGTGGTTCAGGGCGTTGTTGTACTTATTGAACAGCGGCGGATCCTTCGGGATCGGCGTGCCGGTCTCCTCCGCATGGTGGCGGTAGTTGAAGCCCATCATGATGATCTTCTCGGGCCGCGTGACCACCGGCGCGTAGGCGATGCCGGCCTCGTCCAGCATGAAGCGCCCGTCGGGGGCGGCCTCGACCGCGTCGATCAGCGCCCGCAAGGCCGGGCCGCGCCCGTTCTGCAGCAGATCGTCCATGTCGGTGGGAACCGGCATCCCGAGGGCACGGCCGGCGGCGGCGACGTCGAGCACCGCGTCGGCCATCTTCACGCCCAGGGTATAGGCGTCGCCGCGGCGCATGTTGATGAGGGTCATGTCCCGGGGCATGCCGAAGGGCGCGGGCGTACCCGCCGGCGCGGTCTTCGGCGCCGCCGTCCGCTCCTCGGCGGCCCGGGCCGGCGCCGCCGCTGCGGCGAGCCCCGCGGCCGTGACGGTCAGGAATTCGCGTCGGTTGCCCATGCTGCGTCTCCTCCGGTCTGCCCGTCTCGCGCGGGCCTGGTCCGATCGGAGCCTGCACGGCCGGCGGCAGCGCCGCCAGGGCCTGAAGTGGGCGACGGGTGACGGCTCAGGCCGCCTGTGAGGCGGCGCCGAGCCCCCAGGCCTGGGCCAGCAGCGCGTAGGATTCGTGCCGCGCCGCCTGGTCGGGGATCGCCGAGACGATCATCAGCTCGTCGGCCTGCGTGCGCGCGACCATGTCGGCGAGCCGGGCCCGCAGGGTCTCGGGGCCGCCCACGTGCAGGCGGTCGCGGCCGCGCTCGATCTGCATCCGCTCGCCGTCGGAATACGGGTAGGCCAGCGCCTCGGCGAGGCTCGGCAGCGGCCGGTACTCGCCCCGCTCCCGCCGCAGCGTCGCCAGCCGCGCGCTGGCCGCCAGCCGCTCGGCCTCCGCGTCCGTGGGGGCGCAGATCGCCGCCACCGCCAGGATCGCGTGGGGCTTCGTGCCGAGGCGTGTCGGCCGGAAGCCGCGGCGGTAATCGAGCATCGGCGGCTCCGCGGGCATCCCGGAGAAGTGCTGCGCGAAGCCGAAGCCGCAGCCGATCTCGCCGGCGAGCCGGGCGCTGTAATCCGAGGAGCCGAGGAGGAAGATCGGCGGCAGCGGGACGTCGGCCGGGCTCGCGGTGATGCGGGCGAACGGATGGCCTTCGGGGAAGCCTCCGTCCCAGAACAGCAGCTCCTGCAGGCGGTCGAGGAAGTCGTCACCGCCGCCCTCCCCCGGGGCCTCGCGGCGGCGCAGCGCCCGCGCGGTGAGGCCGTCGGTGCCCGGCGCCCGGCCGAGACCCAGATCGATCCGGCCCGGGAACAGCGCTTCCAGCACCCGGAAGCGCTCGGCCACCATCAGCGGCGCGTGGTTCGGCAGCATGATCCCGCCCGAGCCGACCCGCAGATTCCGGGTCGCGGCGGCAATCTGGCCGATCATAATCTCGGGGGCCGGGCTCGCCACATTGGGCAGCGCGTGGTGCTCTGCGAGCCAGTAGCGCCGGTAGCCGAGGCCGTCGACGTGGCGGGCGAGCGCCAGGGTGTCGTGCAAGGCCTGCGCCGGCGTGGACTCGGCGCTGACGAAGGAGAGGTCGAGGACGGAGAGCGGTGTCATGGGTAGGATCTGGTAACGACGATCCCGCAAAGCGAGAGCGTCCGCGGAGGAGAGACCTGCGCCGCGCGCTGGGCGCGAGATTCGGGTTCGTGCCGCGTCCCGCCTTGCCGGCTCAGCGTCCCGGGCCTAGGGTCCGCCGCGCCGCGAAGAGGCGGCGCCCAACCTCGAAAATCCGGAGCACCGCACGCCATGGCTCTCCTCGCCGACGTCCTCTCGCGGGTGAAGCCGTCCGCGACCATCGTGATGACCCAGAAGGCCCGGGACCTGAAGGCCTCCGGCGTCGATGTCATCAGCCTGTCGGTGGGCGAGCCGGATTTCGACACGCCCGAGCACATCAAGCAGGCCGCCATCGACGCGATCCACCGCAACGAGACCCGCTACCCGCCGGTTTCCGGCATCGTGCCGCTGCGCGAGGCGATCGTGCGCAAGTTCAAGCGCGAGAACGGGCTCGACTACAAGGTCTCGCAGACCATCGTGGGCACCGGCGGCAAGCAGGTGCTCTACAATGCGTTCCTGGCCACCCTGAATCCCGGCGACGAGGTGGTGATCCCCCGCCCCTACTGGGTGTCCTACCCGGAGATGGTCGGCCTGTGCGGCGGCACTCCGGTCTTCGCCGACACTGACATGGCGCACGGTTTCAAGCTCCAGCCCGAGGAGCTCGACCGGGTGCTGACCCCGAAGACCAAGTGGATCGTCCTCAACTCGCCGTCGAATCCGTCTGGCGCCGCCTATTCCGGCGCGGAGATGAAGGCGCTCACCGACGTGCTGCTCCGCTATCCGGACGTGCACATCCTCACCGACGACATCTACGAGCACCTGACCTACGGCGATTTCGAGTTCGTCACGCCGGCGCAGGTCGAGCCGCAGCTCCTTGAGCGGACGCTCACCATGAACGGCGTCTCGAAGGGCTACGCCATGACCGGCTGGCGGATCGGCTACGCGGCGGGGCCGGAGAAGCTCATCAAGGCGATGGATTTCGTCCAGGGGCAGCAGACCTCCGGCGCCAGCACGATCGCGCAATGGGCCGCGGTCGCCGCCCTCGACGGCCCGCAGGACCACCTGGCCAAGTTCCGCGCGGCCTTCCAGGGCCGGCGCGACCTCGTCGTGTCGATGCTCAACCAGACCAACGGCTTGACCTGCCCGACGCCCGAGGGCGCCTTCTACGTCTATCCGTCCTGCGCGGCGCTGATCGGCAAGAAGACGGAAGGCGGCAAGACCATCGAGACCGACGAGGATTTCGTCATGGAGCTGCTCCAGGCCGAGGGCGTGGCCGCGGTGCATGGCTCGGCCTTCGGGCTCGGCCCGAACCTGCGCATCTCCTACGCCACGTCCAACGCGGTGCTGGAGGAGGCCTGCCGGCGCATCCAGCGCTTCTGCGGCTCGCTGCGATAAGTCGACCTGGACGGATCGCTTTACGATCCCCACCCGCGGGCGCCGTCAGGCTCGCGGGTGGGGAGCAGCGAACCTAAGAGACATGAGGATCCCGGACGCTGAGGCCGGGCCGCAGCGTCGAAAGACAAACCCATCATTCCGGGACTGCGTAGCAGGGCCCGGAATCCAGACCCGCCGACGGTGCTAAGCCCGAGCGATCAGAGGTTCTGGATTCCGGGCTCGCCTGCGGCGCCCCGGAAAGCCAGCGTGTGTTCGACCGCCGCGGCCGCGCTGATACGCTTCGCCGCGGGGGCCGCCGAAACGATTCCGTCTCTGTTGCCGGCTCGGCTGTCACCCTCTACACGGGCGGTCCCCAGCGGCCGATGCGCCTGAAGGTTTCGCGAGCCCGCTCGGGCCTGCATGGCGGCGGGGTCGGCAGTGACGGGGCGGTCCGGACCAGTTCTCTGGGCAGTTCCTGTGAGGCTCAGTGGGCCGAGTCGCTGCAGGAGTGTCGGGAGCGCGGGGAACAGGAACCGCGGATCCGGCGCAAGGCCCACACAGATCCCGTATTTCGATAGCCGGTGAACCCGTCCATCGCGGCGCTCCGGGAACTGCCCCGTTCCGGGACAGGCCGGACCGACGCGGTTGCGGCTTCATTCACGCTCCCGCGCGATGATGCGTCAGGGCCGGGGATCCGGTTCCGCGTAACTGCGTTCTCTCGGGCCTGACGACCATGCGAGCCCTGCTAACCGGTGGCATCAAGGCGATCCTCGGCATCGCCGCGCTCTCCACCGCCGCCCATTGGACCCTGCGCGTACAGCGCGAGTCTCCGACGCCGATCCCGGTTGCCGCCAGCTTTCCGGACCCGGTCGCAACGGGCTCCATCGAGCCCCGCCATGTCGAGCGTGCGGCCGCGGTCGCGCCGCTCCCCGTGGCGGCGCCGTCTCCGGTGGCGGCCGCGCGCGCCGCATCGGGGCTCGATCAATCGCACTTGGCTGCCCTGATCGCCGGCGCGACGCCGCCGAAGCCGAAGGTCGCCAAGGCGGCGACCAAGACCGCGTCCGCGGAGAAGACCGCTTCCGCTGACAAGACCGCCTCGGCCGAGAGAGCCCCCGCCAGGCGTTGAGCCCTCCTTCGGCGGGATGACGGTGCCGGCTGCATGGTTCCTCTGCGTGGCGGCCGATACCTCGGCGGCACGAGAGGTGGCAGGAATTCGGTCTCTACCGAGATTGGTCAGGCATGAGCACGCAGGTCGCGACCTCCGTCCCCGATGACATCGCCGCGCCGCGCTGCGATCCGGAGGCCGACCTCGCCGGCCGCCGGCGGATCATCGGCATCGCCCTGATGTGCGGGGCCGTCGCGTTCTTCGCGAGCCTCGACGCCTGCGGCAAGACCCTGGCGCGGGCCGGCGTCGACCCCCTGGTCACCACCTTCATGCGCTACGCGGCGAGCGTCGCCATGATCTCGCTGTTCATCAACCCGGTGCGCACGCCGGGCGTCGTGAAGAGCCGGCGCCTGCCGCTGCAGATCGCGCGCTCCCTGCTGCTGTTCGCCTCCACGGCGCTGAACTTCCTGGCCTTGCGCTACCTGCAACTCGCCGAGACGATCTCGATCCAGTTCGCCGCGCCGCTCACGGTGGCGCTGCTGGCCGGGCCGCTGCTCGGCGAGTGGTCGTCGCGGGCGCGGCTGGCGGCGATCGGCGTCGGCTTCCTGGGCGTGCTGGTGATCGTGCGGCCGGGCGTCGGCGGGATGCATCCGGCCGCTCTGCTCTGCGTCGCCAACGTCGTGGTCTACGCCTTCTACGCGATCATCACGCGCAAGCTCGCGGCCTACGATTCGACCGCCACGACCATGTTCTACACCGGGCTCGCGGGCCTCGCGCTGATGGCCCCGCTCCTGCCCTGGATCTGGACGAGCCCGGCGAGCCTGACCCACTGGGCGCTGCTGTTCGGGGTCGCCCTGTTCGGGACGCTGGGCCACTGGCTGCTGGTGATGGCTCATGCCCGGGCCCCGGCCAACGTGCTGGCGCCGTTCATCTACACGCAGCTGCTGTGGTCGGTGACCCTCGGCTTCCTGCTGTTCGGCGACGTCCCGAGCCGCTGGACTGTCGCGGGCGCCATGATCGTGGTCGGCTCGGGCCTCTATCTCCTGGCGCAGGAGACGATCCGCCGGGAGGCGCGGCCGGCCGCCTGAGGCGACCGGCCGGAACCCGTCAGCGGCCGAGGCGCTCCTGGCGCTCGATCCGCTCCTCGCGACGGTTCTCGCGGGCACGCCGGGCCGGGTCCGGATCGGTGCCGAGCACGCCGCCGACCGTGCCGGTGGCCGCGCCCACCGCGCCGCCGACGACACCGCCCACCGGGCCGGCCGCGGCCGAGCCGTCCTCGACACCGCGCTGCGCACCGCGGGCCGTACCCTGGGCCTGCGCGGCACCCGCGAAGGCGATGGGCGCGAGGGCAAGGGTCGCGATCAGAAGCTTCTTCATGGGTCTACTCCCGTGAGTCGATCTGGGTCTGCTCCGCCCCCTGTTCCGGGGCGGAGGGCGTGCCCATCAACGGTTCAGGCGCCGAAAGGTCTCATCCCGGCTCGCATCCGCGTGATCGGCGCTTCCGCTGGCCTCGGGCCGGAGCGGCTGATAGAGAACGCGTCATGCACGCTTCGCGCGCCCTGCGCGGCCTCGACCGCCCGATCCGAATTACCGGCCCGGCCTCCGCCTGAGGGCCCGCTTCGGCGCGGCCGCGCGGAGGTCCGGGATCCTCCTGCCGCCTGACCCGAATCCGCCGGCCTGCCGCCGGCCCGACCGCCGATGCGAGACCCGATGACCGCCCCCGAGACCGCGCCCGCCCGCGACTATTCCAAGACCCTGTTCCTGCCGCAGACCGAGTTCCCGATGCGCGCCGGCCTGCCGGTGCGCGAGCCACTCTTCATCGAGCGCTGGAAGCAGATGGACCTCTACGGGACGCTGCGCGCCCGTGGGCAGAACCGGCCGAAATTCGTGCTCCACGACGGCCCGCCCTACGCCAACGGCAACATCCACATCGGCACGGCGCTCAACAAGATCCTCAAGGACGTGGTGGTCCGCTCGCAGACCGCCCTCGGCTTCGACGCCAACTACGTGCCGGGCTGGGACTGCCACGGCCTGCCGATCGAGTGGAAGATCGAGGAGCAGTACCGCGCCAAGGGCCGCAACAAGGACGACGTGCCGGTGATCGAGTTCCGGCAGGAATGCCGGACCTTCGCGGCCCAGTGGCTCGACGTGCAGCGCGAGGAGTTCAAGCGCCTCGGCGTCACCGGCGACTGGGACCATCCCTACGCCACCATGGCGTATCCGGCGGAAGCCGTGATCGCCGACGAGCTGATGAAGTTCTCGATGAGCGGCCAGCTCTATCGCGGCTCGAAGCCCGTCATGTGGTCGGTGGTCGAGAAGACCGCTTTGGCCGAGGCGGAGGTCGAGTACGAGGAGCACGTCAGCGACACGGTGTTCGTCGCCTTCCCGATCCGGTCGGGTGCCGAGGGGGATCTCGCCCAGGCCCGGGTGGTGATCTGGACGACTACGCCCTGGACGATCCCCGGCAACCGCGCCGTCGCGTTCTCCAAGAAGATCGCCTACGGCCTGTACCGGGTCACGGAGGCGCCGGCCGACAACTGGGCGACCCCCGGCCAGACCTACATGCTCGCCGACAGCCTCGCCGCCACGGTGTTCAAGGCCGCCCGGGTCGAGGCGTTCGAGCGCGTGGCCGACGTGAGCCCGGCGCAGCTCGCCGGCCTCACCCTGGACCATCCCCTCGCGAAGCTCGGTTACGGCTTCGCCGTGCCGATGCTCGACGGTGACCACGTCACGGACGAATCCGGCACGGGCTTCGTCCACACGGCGCCGAGCCACGGCCGCGAGGATTTCGAGCTCTGGATGGCGAGCGGTCGGCTGCTGCGCGAGCGGGGCATCGACACGACCATCCCCTACACGGTCGACGCCGACAGCGTGCTCACGGAGGCCGCCCCGGGCTTCACCGGCACCCGCGTGCTCACCGCCAAGGGCGAGAAGGGCGACGCCAACAAGGCGGTCATCGCCGCGCTGACGGAGGCCGGGGCGCTGATCGCCCGCGGGGTGCTGCGCCACCAGTACCCGCATTCCTGGCGCTCCAAGAAGCCGGTGATCTTCCGCAACACGCCGCAATGGTTCATCGCCATGGACCGGCCGGTGGATTCGCTCGGCAACCGGACGCTCCGCGAGGTCGCGCTCCAGGGCATCGACGACACCCAGTGGGTGCCGACCCAGGGCAAGAACCGCATCACCGGCATGGTCGCCAACCGGCCGGATTGGGTGGTCTCGCGCCAGCGCGCCTGGGGCGTGCCGATCACCGTGTTCGTCCACCGGGAGACCGCCGAGATCCTCAAGGACGAGCGGGTCAACGCCCGCATCCGCGACGCCTTCGCGGCCGAGGGTGCGGATGCGTGGTTCCGGGACGATGCCGCGCAGCGCTTCCTGGCGCCCGACCACGACCCGACCGCCTACGAGAAAGTCACCGACGTCCTCGACGTCTGGTTCGATTCCGGCTCGACCCACGCCTTCGTGCTGGACGATCCGGAGGCCTTCCCGGGTTTGGCCGGCGTCACGCGCGTCCGCGACGGCGGGAAGGACCGGGTCATGTACCTGGAGGGCTCCGACCAGCACCGCGGCTGGTTCCAGTCCTCGCTGCTCGAATCCGCCGGGACCCGCGGCCGGGCACCCTACGACATCGTCCTGACCCACGGCTTCGTGCTCGACGGCAAGGGCCTGAAGATGTCGAAGTCGAAGGGCAACGTCGTCGCGCCGCAGAGTATCATCAAGGATTCGGGCGCCGATATCCTGCGCCTGTGGGTCGCCGCGTCCGACTACACCGACGACCTGCGCATCGGCCCGGAGATCATCAAGACGTTTGCCGAAACCTACCGGAAGCTGCGCAACTCCCTGCGCTGGATGCTGGGCTCCCTGGCGCACCGGGTGCCGGGCGACGACGTGGCGTACAAGGACATGCCGGAGCTGGAGCGGTTGATCCTGCACCGGCTGGCCGAGCTCGACGGCGAGATCCGCGAGGCCTACGCGACCTTCGACACCAAGCGGGTGGTGGCGCTGCTCAACGGCTTCATGACCGGCGATCTGTCGTCGTTCTACTTCGACGTGCGCAAGGACGTCCTGTACTGCGATCCGATCTCGTCGGTGCGTCGCCGAGCGGCGCTGCAGGTGATCGATGAGGCCTTCCGGCGGGTGACGGTCTGGCTCGCCCCGGTGCTCGCCTTCACCGCCGAGGAGGCGTGGCTCGACCGCTACCCGTCCGAGGACGGCTCGGTGCATCTCCAGACCCTGCCGGAGACCCCGTCCGCATGGCTCGACCCTGCCCTCGCGGAGCGCTGGCAAAAGATCCGGCGGGTCCGGCGGGTCGTCACCGGTGCCCTGGAGATCGAGCGCGCGGCCAAGCGCATCGGCGCGAGCCTGGAGGCGGCGCCGCAGGTCTACGTGGCGGATCCGGACCTGCTCGCGGCGCTCGAGGGCTGCGACTTCGCCGATACCTGCATCACCTCGGACATCACCGTGGTGGCGGGCGAGGGCCCGGCCGAGGCCTTCCGGCTCGACGAGGTGCGCGGCGTGGCGGTGGTGCCGAGCCCGGCCGAGGGCCGCAAATGCGCCCGCTCCTGGCGGGTCAGCCCGAGCGTGGGCAGCGATCCGGACTACCCGGAGGTGACGCCCCGCGACGCCCAGGCCCTGCGCGAGTGGGATGCGGCGCATCCGGAGGCGAGCGCGGCGTGAGCGTGTTCCACGCCGGCGGCGGCGCCGCTGTTCCCCCTGCCCGCCCGCGGGGAGAGGGGGCGACCGCCCTGGACCGCGCGCGCCGCCGATGACGCCCTTCCGCGCCGGCCTCCTGGCCCTCGTCCTCACCCTGATCCTCGATCAGGCCACCAAGCTCGGGCTCTACTTCGGCACCGACCTCGTGCTGACGCAGCCCTGGCGGCTGGCGCCCTTCGCCGACTTCGTGGTGGTCTGGAACCGAGGCGTCTCCTACGGTCTGTTCCAGCAGGAGAGCGGCCTCGGCCGCTGGCTCCTCGTGGTCCTGTCGGTGGCCGCCGCAATCGGCCTTGGCATCTGGATGCGCCGGGCCGCCTCGCGGCTCCTCGCCGTCGCCCTCGGGCTGATCGTCGGAGGCGCGCTCGGCAACGCCATCGACCGGGCGGCCTACGGGGCGGTGCTCGACTTCGTCCACCTGCATGCCGGCGGCTGGTCCTGGTACGTGTTCAACGTCGCAGACGCAGCGATCGTGGCGGGCGTGATCGGCCTGATTCTCGACAGCCTGTCACCGGACAGCCGCAAGGAAAGAGCGTCTCCGCCGCAGGGCGACCCGGCGCCGCGCCTGTGATCCCTGCAACACACAGGTACGGCTGCATCCCCCTCCTGGCGCAACGCAGTCAAGGCGCCATACGATCGCCGGAAACCGGCCTCAGGCCGGGACCCGTCGGATCAGGCCGCGCCGCGGTCATCCCAGAGCCGGACGCCCCGTCCGGAACCCGTGAGGCAGCATGACCGGGCATCGCAGGCTTCGTCCCCTCCTCTCCGCCGCGGTGGCCCTGGCTCCGCTCTGCGCAGTCGGGCCCGTGCACGCGCAGGAGCGCGGCGAGTTCATGCGCGACGCGCTGTCGGGCATCGGCCTTCTGGAGAAGCGCCAGGAGCCGATCGACTATCACGAGCGCCCGCCGCTGGTGATGCCGCCCAAGCTCGACGGCAAGGCCCTGCCCCAGCCGCGCGCCCGCTCCACCAGCACCGCGTGGCCGAAGGATCCCGAGATCGCCGAGCGCGAGCGGGCGGCCGCCGAGCGCCGCCGCCCCGTGGGCAATCAGGCCCGGGGCCGCTACGACGACAACAACGCCACGCTCTCGGTGGACGAGATCCGGGGCGGCCGCCGCGCCGGCGCGAGCGTGACCACCGAGGCCGAGCGCAAGCCCGGCGACAACAACCGCGACGACAGCCTGCTCAGCCCCTTCGACCTGCTCAAGGGCAAGAGCGCCAACGCCGAGCCCTCGGACGTCGAGCCGAGCCGCGATGTGCTGACCGATCCGCCGACCGGATATCGGCAATCGCCCAAGAAGCTGGCGCGCCCGCCGTCGAACGATCCGATCAACAACGCCAGCCGCGAGAAGGAAGAGTCCGATCCCGGGGCCTACCTCCGTCAGCGGGCGCAGCAGTAACCGGTACGCCGTGTCGCTGTTGCAACGGCGCCACGGCATGGCAACATGAGATGACCGTCCCGGTGCGGTTCTTGCCCGCCGGCGACCAGGACGGCCCCGATTCGCGCGTGCGTCCCGACATGAGACGCCGGGTCCGGGGCCGGCAGAAGGAAAGCGGAATGCACCTGTTCAGGAAGGCGACGCCCCCCTCTTCCCGCTGCGTCCGGGCTCGCCCATCGGCGCCAGCGCCGGCCGGGGCGATGCCGCGCCGTTCGGGCGGTCCGAGGCGGGTGGCCCGGAAGTCACGGCCTTCACCCTCGACAACGGCCTCGACGTGGTGGTCGTGCCCGACCACCGGGCTCCCGTCGCCACGCATATGATCTGGTACCGCAACGGCTCGGCCGATGATCCGCTCGGTCAGTCGGGCATCGCCCATTTCCTCGAGCACCTGATGTTCAAGGGGACCGAGACGCACCCGGTGGGCGCCTTCTCGAAGGCGGTGTCGGGCCTCGGCGGCCAGGAGAACGCCTTCACCAGCTACGACTACACCGCCTATTTCCAGCGGGTCGCCCGCGACCATCTCGGCACCATGATGGCGTTCGAGGCCGATCGCATGAGCGGCCTCGTCCTCGACGACGCCGTGGTGGCGCCGGAGCGCGACGTGGTGCTGGAGGAGCGCCGCATGCGGGTCGAGACCGACCCGTCGGCCCAGCTCTCCGAGGCGATGGCGGCCTCGCTGTTCGTGCACCATCCCTACGGGATCCCGATCATCGGCTGGATGCACGAGATCGAGGGCCTGAACCGCGAGCACGCGCTGGCCTATTACAAGCGCTTCTACACGCCGGAGAACGCCATCCTGGTGGTCGCCGGCGACGTCACGCCGGACGAGGTCCGGCGGCTTGCCGAGAACACCTATGGTCGCGTCACCCCCCAGGGCGCCCGGCCCGAGCGCCTCCGGGCGCGGGAGCCGGAGCCGAAAGCCCTGCGCCGCGTCGCCGTCGCCGACCCGAAGGTCGAGCAGCCGACGCTGCAGCGGCTCTACCTGACCCCCTCCTGCATCACCGCCCGCGACGGCGGCTGCCACGACCTGGAGCTGCTCGCCGAGGTTCTGGGCGGCGGCTCCACCTCCTACCTCTACCGGAAGCTGGTCATGGAGACCGGCCTCGCGGTGAATGCCGGCGCCTGGTACATGGGCTCGGCGATCGACGACACGCGCTTCTCCGTCTACGCGGTTCCCGCCGAGGGCGTGCCGCTGGAGAAGCTGGAAGAGGCCGTCGACAAGGTGCTGCGCCGCGCCCCCGCGGAGGCCCTGGATGCCGAGGCGATCGAGCGCGCCAAGACCCGCCTCGTCGCCGAGACCGTCTACTCGTCCGACAGCCAGTCGTCGCTCGCCCGCATCTACGGCTCGGCGCTGGCGATCGGCGAGACCATCGAGGAGGTCCGCCGCTGGCCGACCGACATCGAGGCGGTGACGCAGGATCGCCTCAAGAGCGCCGCCGAGCACTGGCTGACGCCGGCCCGCTCGGTCACCGGCTACCTGACGAAGGCGCAGGATTCCGACGCCCCGGTTGCGATGGCCGCCGAGTAGCCCCGGCCGCGTCCCGGCGGGCCTGTTCCGGGCCCGCTTCGGGACGTGCCGAACGGGAGCCTTGGCCTGCTCCGCCGTCGCCCGAGAGAGAAGACACGAGGTTTCCATGAGCTTGACCGAGACTCTGGTCGAGACCGCCGCCCCCGCCGCCAGCTCGCCGACCACGGCGCTGCCGGTAACGACCGCCGCCGGCATCGAGGCGTGGCACGTCGAATCCCCCGTCGTGCCGATGATCGCCCTGGCCTTCACCTTCGAGGGCGGCGCCGCCCAGGACCCGGCCGGCAAGTCCGGCTGTGCCCAGATGCTGGCGCGGCTCCTTGATGAAGGCGCGGGCGACCTCACCTCCGATCTGTTCCAGGAGCGGCTCGCCGCCCGGGCCATCGAGCTGTCGTTCCATGCCGGGCCGGACGCGGTCGGCGGCTCGCTGAAGATGCTGGTCAAGCATGCCGACGAGGCGATCGGGCTCCTCGCCCTCGCCCTGGCCAAGCCCCGCCTCGACCCCGACGCGATCGAGCGCGTTCGCGGCCAGATTATCGCCGGCCTGCGCTACCAGCAGAACGATCCGGGGGTGCTGGCCTCCCGCCGCTTCTTCAAGGAGGCGTTCGCCGGCCACCCCTATGCCCGCCCCTCCTCCGGGACCGTGGAGAGCGTCGCGGCGATCACCCGGGACGACCTCCTGGCCATGCATGCCCGGATCATCGGGCGCGGCCGGGTGAAGGTCGCGGCGGTCGGCGCCATCGGCGCCGAGCAGCTTGCAGAGGGCCTGAACCGGGCCTTCGGATCCTTGCCTGAGGCGGGCGCGCTCAAGGCGGTGCCGCGCACGGAGGTGCACGATCTCGGCCAGCGCGTGGTCGCCGATCTCGACGTCCCGCAATCGGTGATCCGGTTCGGCATGGCCGGCGTGCCCTGGCGCGACCCGGACTTCATCCCGGCCTACGTGCTGAACCACATCCTGGGCGGCGGCGCCTTCACGTCCCGCCTGTTCCAGGAGGTGCGGGAGAAGCGCGGGCTCGCCTACTCGGTGGGAACCTCGCTGGTCAGCCACCGGTCGGCCGCGATGACCTGGGGCTATACCGCCACCAAGAACGAGCGCGTCGGCGAGGCCCTGTCGGTGATCGGCGACGAGATCGGCCGGCTGATCGCCGACGGGCCGGACGACGACGAGTTGCAGAAGGCCAAGGATTATCTGACCGGCTCCTACGCGCTCGGCTTCGACACCTCGACCAAGATCGCCCACCAGCTGGTGCAGATCGCCTTCGAGGAGCTGGGCATGGACTATATCGCCCGGCGCAACGCCATGGTCTCGGCCGTGACCCAGGCGGATATCCGCCGCGCCGCCGCCCGCACCTTCGCGGACGGCAAGATGCTGGTGGTCGCCGCCGGTCGTCCGGTCGGGCTCTGAGGGGCAGGCTCGGAACGCGGGTCCACCGCGTCCGGGTGTCGATCGCCCGGTCACAACCCGCCGTCATTCCGGGGCGCCGCAGGCGAGCCCGGAATCGAGAGTTGCCGACGGCGCCCTGTTGGGTGGGCATTCGGTGCGGTTCTGGATTTCGGGCCCTGCTGCGCCGTCCCGGAATGACGGGTTCATCAACGAGAGACGCGGCCTCCCCGGGTTGACCTGCCTTCGTGGCCCTCTTCGGAGGCGCGCGACGCCAGGATCGTCGGCGTTGCGCTGTCCTGGGTCCCTGCGCTGCGCTTGTGATGAGGCGACGGTGAGCTCCGAACCGACGTCTTCGCAACCCTGACGCGGGTCCCCACCTGAGGCCCAACGGCGCCAACCCCCGGACCGACATGCAGCTCACCGGCATCCACCACCTCACCGCGGTGACCGCCCGCGCGGCGGAGAACGTCGCCTTCTACACCGGCACGCTCGGCCTGCGCCTCGTGAAGAAGACGGTGAACCAGGACGACGTCTCGGCCTACCACCTGTTCTACGCGGACGGGCTGGCGAGCCCGGGCACCGACATCACCTTCTTCGACTGGCCGGCGCCCCGGGAGCGGCGCGGCTCGAACAGCATCACCCGCACGCATCTGCGCGTGCCCGGCGCGGGCGCGGTGGCGTGGTGGCACGCGCGCCTGCGCGAGGCCGGGATCGCCGAGGCCGAGCCCGCCCTGCGCGATGGGCGCCTCACCCTGGATTTCGAGGATCCGGAGGGCCAGCGCCTCGCCCTCGCCGATGACGGAGACAGCGGCCCGGAGCATCCCTGGGACGGATCCCCGGTCCCGGCCGCCTACCAGATCCGCGGCCTCGGCCCGATCCGGCTCTCGGTGCCGGACCCGGCCCGCACCGCGGCGGTGCTGACCCAGGTCCTCGGCATGCGCCGCGATCGTGCCTTCGAGACGAGCGACGGCCCGGTGGAGGTCTACGCCATGGGCCCCGGCGGCCCGGCCGCGGAGGTTCAGCTCCTGGCCGACCGCTCCGCGCCGGCCGGTCAGGGGGCGGGCGCGGTCCACCACGTGGCCTTCCGCATCCCGGATGCGGATTATGGCGCCTGGGCAGACCGGCTGAGGGCCGCCCGGGTGCCCACGAGCGGCCCGGTGGACCGCTACTACTTCCGCAGCCTCTACTTCCGCGAGCCCAACGGCATCCTGTTCGAGATCGCCACCGACGGGCCCGGCTTCACCGCCGACGAACCTCTGGAGACCTTGGGCGCACGCCTCGCCCTGCCGCCCTTCCTGGAGCCCCGTCGCGCCGAGATCGAGGCCGGGCTGAAGCCGCTCCGACCCGGCGAACCCGACTGAACGCACCGCACGAGACCGCAACTCGACAGCAACCCTCCCATGTCGGCAGCGATGCTGCTGACATCCCGCGAAGGCGCTAAATATTCGAACGATTCCAGACCGTTCACTTCTTTCGCGAGTGTGATCCCGGCACGCCTTGACGGGTGTGCTGCAACTGCGAAAGAAGCAGCGCGCGTGTGTTTGTCATCCGGATCCGGGCGAGTGCCCTCGCCGAGGATCCACCCCCGCCCGAGGGGGCGGCGGGGATCCGCCGAACCATGGGCCCCGAATCGCCGGGGCCGTGAGCCGAGCATCAGAGGATTCGAGGACTGATCCGTCGATGAGCAAGTTCTACGAGGAGCGCGTCCTGTCGGTCCATCACTGGACCGACAATCTGTTCTCGTTCCGCACGACCCGCGACCCGGCGTTCCGGTTCCGCAACGGCGAGTTCACCATGATCGGCCTCGAGGTCGAGGGCCGGCCGCTGCTGCGCGCCTACTCGGTGGTCTCGGCCAATTACGAGGAGGAGCTGGAGTTCTTCTCGATCAAGGTTCAGGACGGCCCGCTGACCTCGAAGCTCCAGCACCTCAAGGTCGGCGATCCGATCATCGTCGGCAAGAAGCCCACCGGCACCCTGGTCCTCGACAACCTGCTGCCGGGCAAGCACCTCTACCTGCTGGGCACCGGCACGGGCCTCGCGCCGTTCCTGTCGATCATCAAGGATCCGGAGACCTACGACCGGTTCGAGAAGGTCGTGCTGGTCCATGGCTGCCGTCAGGTGCAGGAGCTGGCCTATGGCGAGACCATCACCGAGACGCTGCCCAAGCACGAATTCCTGGGCGAGATGATCTCGAGCCAGCTGATCTACTACCCGACCGTCACCCGCGAGCCGTTCCGCAACCGCGGCCGGATCACCGACCTGATGGTCTCGGGCAAGCTGTTCGAGGATATCGGCCTGCCGCCGATGTCGATCGAGAACGACCGCTTCATGCTCTGCGGCAGCCCCGACATGATCCGCGACACCCGTGAGCTCCTGACCTCGCGCGGCTACGAGGAGGGCAATCACGGCGAGGCCGCCCACTACGTGATCGAGAAAGCCTTCGTCGAGAAGTAGTTTCTGGGGCTTGGTGTGAGCCCGGTGCGGTCTGCCGCGCCGGGCTTTGTCGTGTCGTCTTCTGTCTGCAAATCAACAGCTTGAGCCGTGACGCCGCCGTTCTTGCGAGCGGCGCGAAGCAATCCAGGCGGCGCTCAGGCTCCGGACGGCCTGTCGCCTTGGGTGACTGCGCTTCGCGCGTGATGACGGCGAAAGCGACGGCCTTACTGCGGCGCCGGCATCCCGTCCGCGAAGGGACCGCCGCCGGCGCTGAACAGCTTGCGCAGGAAGCCCGGGGCGATGGCCGAGAGCGGGTTCACGCTCACGTCCGGAGAGCCGAGCTTGCCGGAGACGCGGAAATTCACCGCGAACAGGCCCTCATTGTGGCCGCCGCCGAGGAGGGGCCCGAGCAGCGGCAGCTGCGACGCCACGTTGTTCAGCCCGTAGAGCGGCACGAAGGTGCCATCCATGAGGGTGCGCTCCTGCCCGGTATCGAGCCAGCCGGACAGGGTGAAGCCCATGGCGGCGTTCGAGATCGCCGCATCGCTGAAGGCGACCCGCGTCCCGGTGCGAACGAAATTGGCGCGCATCCGGTCGAAGCTGACATCGCCGGCCCCGCGGCCCGGAGCGACCCGGCGGCTGCGGGCCGTCTCCGTGTCGGCCGGCTCCGGCCCCTGCGCCATGATGCTCGACAGCGCCGGTTCGTTGCGCAGGATGAAGTCGCGGATCTGCACCACGCCGGCTTGCGGACCGTCGTTGAGGCCGATCCCGGCATTGAGCCGACCGCCATGCATGCGCCGGTATACGTCGGCGAAGCGCAGGGTCGCGCCGGCATCGGCGGAGTCCACGGCGAGCGTCGGCGCACCGCGGTCGCCCCGCGTGACCGAAGCCGCGAAGGGTGCCGATCGGAAGCGTCCGGTGATGTTGGCGCCGCGCAGGGTCTTTCCGTGCAGCGACAGGCGCAGGTTGGCGTTGGTCAGTGCCTCATCGTTGAAGCCGGTGACGATCGGCACCTGGATATCGGCCTCGATGTCCTTCGGGTTGGTCTCCTTGGCCTCCTTGCCGCCCTTGGCGTCCGGCGCACCGAGGGACTTCAGGAACGGCCGCGCATCGACCACGGCGCCCCGGACCACCACCTTGTAGCCGCTGCCGGTCCGGTCGAGGCTCACCCGCAGATCGTCACCCGGCGAGAGCTTGACGCTCGTCAGATCCGCCCGCTCCAGGCCGCCTTCCGGCGTGATCGACACGCTGCCCCGCGCCGTCGCCGGCCCGGCGTCGAAGGCGAAGTCGCGCAGGTCCAGGGTCTGGCCGCTGTCCACGAGCGTGAAGGTCAGCCGGCCCGGCTTGCCGGCGGATTTCGTCAGTCCCGGCATCAGCCCTTCGATCCCCGCCTTGGCGAGATCTGCCTCGACCCGGATCGGCGGCTTGGCCGTTCCCGGCCGCCCGATCGGCACCACGGCGCGGACCGGGATTGTGCCGGTGAGCTGCGGGGCGGTCGGCAGGCCCTTCCGGCCGCGCACCGCGTCGTCGAGGGCGAGGTTGACCACCGCCTCGCCCGGCTGCCCGACCTTGGGCTGGCGCAGGTCGACCGAGACGGGCGCGCCCGCGACCCGGCCGTCGCCCTTCAGCGCGAAGGCGCCGCGGTCGTACGACAGGGAGAACTTGCCCGCCTCCAGCCGGTCCTTGCCCATCACCTTGTCGACCGAGAGGTCGCCCAGCGTGCCGGTCAGCGTCACCGGCAGGTCCGGCAGGTCGGGGATGTGCTTGAGGTCGAGGGGGAAATCGACGCGCAGGTCGGCGCTGCCCTTGATCGTGGCGGGGTCGAGGTCGACGCTCATCACGCTCTTGAACAGCTTCGCCTGGAGGACGGACGCCATCCCGTCGGCGCCCCCGGAGAGCCTCATGCCGATCTGCGCCACCACCCGATCGGGGGTGATCTGCGGGATCACGAAGCTGCCATCCGTGATCGCGAGCCCGCGTCCGTCCGGCCCGTGCACCTCGGCGGTCACGTTCCGCACGGTGGTCGAGCGTCCCGTGATGACGCCGACGACGTTGCCCTTGGTCACCGGCGGCGAATCGGCGGTGACGTCGATCGCCGCGTTCGACACGTGGAAATCGATATGGACCGCGTCGTCGGGGGCCGGATCGCCCCGGGTCGCGGCGGCCAGCACGGTGCCCGACATCTTCACCCGGATATCGACGGAATCGACCCGGCCGCGCCGCAGCTGGTCCACCAGATAGGTCCGGGCCGGCGGCGCGATGTGCTCCGGCCAGAGGCGCAGACCGGTCCGGACTTCGCCGTCATGGCCGACGATGTGGAGCGTGAGGCCGCCATCGTCGGCGGTGGTCCCGATGGTCCCGGTGATCGTCCCGGTCACGCCCGGCGCGGACAGGTTCAGCGCGTCGATGGCGATTCCGCCGTCCCGCCCCGAGAGCTGCGCGTCCATCGCGTCGATCTTCACCGGCGCGTCCTGCGGTGTCGCTCCGCGCAAGGTGGCGTCGCGGCTCGCCAGGGTCGCGGTCCAGGCCGGGTTAGTGCCGGGCGGGCTGCCCTTCCAGGTCCCCGTCAGGTGCACGGCATTGCCGGCCCCGTGATAGTCCAGCCCGGTGAGCGACATGACCCGGCCGGCCTCGTCCCAGTCCACCACGGCGTCGAGACTCTCGACGGTGACCGGATTGAAGTCCTTCTCCTCGATCAGGAACGTGCCGTCGCCGGTGTGGAGCTTGGCGCTCATCGTCTTGATGCGGCCGGCCGCGAGACTGACATCGGCGCGGGCCGAGACCTTCAGGTCCGTGGTCAGCGGCAGGCCGGACTGGCCCGAGAGCAGCAGGAGGTCGGTGACCGGCAGGTCGTCGAGGGTGATGACGCCCGAGCGCTCCTGACTCGCGCCGCCGTCGCGCAAGGAGCCGCCGAAGCGCCACTCCCCGTGCGGCCCGTCGAGCCGTAACTCGAAGTTGCGTGTCCCGTTGACGGGATCGCGTCCGAACAGGCCGTTGACCCGCGCGAAGACCGCGCGCTCGTGACCGTCCTCGTCGATCAGCCGCAGGCGCGCATCCGTGACGCGGGCGCGGTCGAGGGCGCCGACGACGCCGCTCGAATCGAGGACGACGCCGAAGATCGACGCGATGGCGGCCGAGAGCGGCGAGACGCTGCCGCGCACCCCGTCCACGCTCGGCGGCGTGACCGGCTCGATGTCGACGGGATGGTTGGCCTCCGAGGCCGCGAACGCGATGGAGCCGTCCCGGTGCACCAGCGCGGTGGTCTGCGTCTCACGGAACTCGATCGAGCGCGGCTGCAGGTTGAGCCGCAGGAGGCTCCAGAGGTCGAGGCTGACCAGCGCCAGCGGCGCCCGCACCACCAGGGCGCCCTGCGGATTGCGGATGTCGAGGCCGGAGAAACGCAGGCTGAGGGCGTTCTCGCGGTCGAGCTCGAGGCTGCTGCCGCGGATCCCGATGCTCCAGCCGGGTCCGATCCGCTCGGCGACCGCGGCGGCGACGCGGCGCGACAGGCCGTCGATCTGCAGCGGCCCGTTCGACAGGCGCACGGCCACGAGGCCGATCCCGGCACCGAGGAGCAGCACCAGGGCGAGGGCGCTGACGAGGCAGAAGCCCCCGACGCGTCGTGCCCTCCCCCGAGGTCTGCATGCCGGCGTTGTCTCGTCCGCCATCGGGACCCTTGTTCCGGGGGCTCTGCACGCGAAGCCGTCAGGCGCCGCGGCCGGTGGATCGAAGCGCGCTCACGCTTTACAGCCGTCGCGACTCAAGTTTTGTCTCGGACGTGCCGGGTGCAACCGCGTGATGCCCGGCACGCAATCGATTGCACAACATCAATCGGCCGAAAGGAAGGCACGATGTCCTTGTCCGAGGGTGACTTCGCCCCCGATTTCGACCTGCCCGCCTCTGCAGGAGGCCGAGTCGCACTGTCCGCGCTCAAAGGTCACAAAGTCGTGCTCTACTTCTACCCGAAGGACGACACGAGCGGCTGCACCCTGGAGGCGCAGGATTTCAACGGTCTCCTGCCGGCCTTCGCGGAGGCCGGCGCGCGGATCGTCGGCGTCTCGCCCGACCCGGTGAAGAGTCACGACAAGTTCTGCGGCAAGTACGGGCTGACGTTCCCGCTCGCCTCCGACGAGGACAAGGGCGTGCTCCAGGCCTACGGTGTCTGGGTCGAGAAGAGCATGTACGGCCGCAAGTACATGGGCGTGGAGCGCACCACCGTGCTGGTCGACCGCGAGGGGCGCATCGCGAAGCTGTGGCCGAAGGTGAAGGTGCCGGGTCATGCCGAGGCGGTGCTGGAGGCCGCCCGGGCGCTTCCCTGAGGGCCGTGGAGGGGTCCGGATCGAGGGGCTCGACGGATCCTTAACCTTACTGAGGATTGAATGACGGCTCCTGCGGGGCCGTCCGGATGCACGCTGCGAAGATCCTCATACCGCTCGCACAGCGCCGGGCTGCACCCTGGCTCGCCGCCGGCCTGACCCTCGCCCTGCTCTGGGCCCTCGGCGCCTCCTACGTGATCGTGTTCCACGACGACGTGCTCGCCGGGTTCGTGGCCCGGCAGGGCGCGATGCGGGACGCCTACGAGGCCCGTATCGCGGAACTTCAGGACCTGATCGACCGCGACCGGCGCGACCGGGCCGGCTCCGAATCCGGCCGGCGGACCGGGTCTCGGCGGCGCTGGAGCGCCAGGCGGAGCTTGAGCGGCGCACGGCGGCCCTCGCCGGTCTCGACCGGCAGAGCCCGGCCGATCCGGCGATCACCGGCACGCTGCCGTCGCGCTCGGATGAGGGTGGGAGCGCGCCCGATGACGGGCTCCTGCTGCGGCCGTCCGAGGAGGCCGTGCCGTCGCGACCTGCCCGTCGCTCCCTGCCCCGCCGGAGCGCACGCGATGCCGAGACCGGACTGGTCCGCTTGGAGGCGCGTCTCGAAGGTGTGCAGGCGGCTCAGGGTGAGCGCCTCGCCCGCCTGGCCGTCCGGATCGGCGACGAAGTCCGGCGTCTGCGCGGCACGATCGGTCGTACCGGGCTCGACCTCGGGCGTTTCGACGCTCCGACGCCGGCCGCCGGCATCGGCGGCCCGCTGGTTCCGCTCGACGCCCAGGCGCTGGACGGCGCCGGGTTCGAGGCCGGCCTCGCTCTGGCCCGACGGGCGCTCGGCGACGGCGAGCGCCTGCGCCGGCTCGCCGCCGCGCTGCCCCTGGCCCGGCCGATCCGGGGCGAGGCGCCGGTGTCGAGCCCGTTCGGCACGCGTCTCGATCCGTTCACGCGCGGACTTGCCCTGCATACCGGCCTCGACCTGAAGGCGGAGTACGGCGAGCCCGCCCGCGCCACCGCCGCGGGCCGGGTGACCACCGCGGAGGCCGCGGGAGGGTACGGCAACATGGTCGAGATCGACCACGGTCACGGCCTGGCCACCCGGTTCGGCCATCTCGCCCGCATCGCCGTGCGCCCGGGCCAGCGTGTCGCGGCCGGCGACGTGATCGGCTTCGTCGGCTCGACCGGGCGGTCCACGGGGTCGCATCTGCATTACGAGACCCGCGTCGACGGCGAACCGGTCGACCCGCAGCGCTTCCTGGAGGCTGGCGCCACGCTGGCGACGGCGCAGCTCGGGGCCGATTGAGCCCGTCGCCGCAATCCTTGCCCCGTGCTAACCTTCGAGTCGCGATCGGAGGCCGCCATGGCATTGGCCGTGAAGCGCGACGCGCGCATGAGCGTCGCCGAGTATAGGCGCTGGCTGGAGCCGCGCCCGGATGGGGAGCGGTGGGAGCTGCTCGACGGCGAGCCGGTGCTCATGGCGCCGCCGCGGGAGCGGCATCAGCGGATCGTCATGAATTTGGCGGGCCGCCTCGATTCCCTGGCAGAGCCGCGGGGCTGCCGGGCCATGCCGGGCCTCGCGATCCTCAGCGCGGCGATGGATGATTTCGCCCCGGTTCCCGACGTGGTGGTCCGGTGCGGGGCGCCCCTGCCGGACGGCTATGCGGAGGATCCGCTCCTCGTCGCCGAGGTGCTCTCGCCCTCGACCATGAGCCTGGACCGCGGCCGCAAGATCGATTTCTACCAGACCGTGCCGAGCCTCGCGGCGCTGCTGATCGTCTATTCCGACGAGGCCCGGGTCGAGGTCTGGCGGCGCGCGGAGACGGACTGGACCGTGGCGGCGCTGGGGCTCGATGACGCCGTGATGCTCCCGGAGCTTGATGGCGCCGTGCCGGTGCGCGACATCTATCGCGGTCTCACCTTCTGAGCCGCATCCGATCTCAACGGCCGGCTCGACCGGCCCGGCAGAGCATCAAGGCAACGACTTGCCCCATTTCGAAGATTTCTACGCCGCCAAGCTGCGCGGCTCCCTCGGCGTGACGGACGCGGACTCGGTGCTCGACCTGCGCGGCGCCAACCGGGCGACCGCGGAGGCGTCCCTCAAGGACATGCTGGAGCGCAGCCGCTTCGCCAAGGGCAAGACCGTGGCGATCCGCCTGGACCCGCCGCCCGAGGGCGGCGGCGAGACCCTGTTCCAGCCGGCCGGGCGCCTGCTCCTCGACGCCAAGCGCCGTGGGCTGATCGAGCGCCTGCAGACCCTGCCGGCCCAGGACGGTCTCGGGTTCTACGTGGCGCTGTCCGGCCGGACCGAGCGGACGCCGCTGTAGCGGGACGGGATCGTGGCGCCGGCAACGGATCGGGTCCGAGCCGCCGGGCGTTGATCGGTCCCGCATGTCCGGATCCCGCCGATGCCGACCCTCGCTTCTCTCCCCGTCCGGGGTCGCCGATGACGCCGCTTCCCGGTGGCCGCAACACGATCGAGCGCATCGCCCGGCTCGGCTACGGTGCGCGCGGGGCCGTCTACGTCGTGGTGGGCGCCCTGGCGCTGCTCGCGGCCGTCGGGCAGGGCGGCCGGGCCGGTGACAGCAAGGATGCGTTGCGCGCCGTGCTGGCCGGACCGTTCGGCGCGGTGGTGGTCGGGCTGATCGCGCTGGGGCTCTTGGGCTTCGCGATCTGGCGCCTGGTCGAGGCCGTCACCGATGCGGACCGGCGCGGCACCTCGGCCAAGGGCTTGGCCGTCCGCGGGGCGCACCTGATCAGTGCCGGGCTCTATCTGGCACTCGCCGCCAGTGCGGCCTCGCTCAGCCTCGGCCTCGGGATGAGCGGCGGCGACGGCATGCACGATTGGACCGCTTGGCTCCTGGCTAAGCCCTTCGGCCGCTGGCTCGTGGCCCTCGGCGGCCTCGCGGTGGTCGGCGGCGGCTTCGGCTTCCTGGGCAAGGCGTGGCGGGGGGATGTCACCGACCGGCTCGCCCTCGACGCCCGGGCGCGCGAGCGCTGGGCCGGACCGATCGGCCGGTTCGGTTACGCGGCGCGGGGCACGGCCTTCCTGATCATCGGCGGCTTCCTCGTGGCGGCGGCCTGGCATCAGCGCTCCTCGGACGCCAAGGGGTTGGCCGAGGCCTTCGCGCTGCTGCGCGCTCAACCCTACGGCTGGGTCCTGCTCGGGCTCGTCGCGGCCGGCCACGCGGCGTTCGGAGCCTTCGGGGTGATCCAGGCGCGCTACCGGCACATCGACGCCCCGGACATCGACAGGGTGGACGATGCGGCGGGCGCCGCGGTCCGTGCGCTGACCTGAGGCCCGCCGCGGCGCAGCGCCGGGCCGGCTTCCCGCCGCGTTGACAGGGCCGGTGCCGCGGCGGATACCCCGCGGCATCCCGATCCGGCACCCGATGCAGCAGCGCTTCTACAAGACCGCGGTGATGGTGGCCCACGACCTCGCGGCGACCGCTGCGGCCGTGGTGCTCACCTTCCTGTTCCGCTTCCAGGGCGGCATGCTCGCCGAGCGCCTGCACGCCCTGCCCCTCCTGCTGCCGCCGTTCCTGGTCTTCGCGGGCCTCGTCTACGGCCGCTTCCGGCTCTACCGGACCAAGTGGCGCTTCGCGTCCCTGCAGGATCTCGCCGGCATCGTGCGCGCGGCCAGCGTGCTGGCCCTGGCGCTGCTGGTGACCGACTGGGTGCTGGTCTCGTCCGACCTCTACGGGTTCTACTTCTTCGGCAAGATCGCGATCCTGCTCTACTGGGTGTTGCAGATCTTCTTCCTGGGCGGCGCGCGGCTCGCGTTCCGCTACCTCAAGGACACGCGATCCCGGCAGTCGAGCGCCCGGGCCGCCACGGTCCCGACGCTTCTGCTCGGACGCGGGGCCGATATCGACGTGCTGATCCGGGCGATCGAGGCCGGTTCGGTGAAGAAGCTGGCGCCGCGGGGCATCCTCTCGCCCCGGGCGGACGAGCGCGGTCAGTTCATGCGCGGCGTGCCGGTCCTCGGCGGCTTCCCGGATCTCGAGCAGGTGGTGGCCGATCTCGCCGCCCGCGGTGAGCCGGTGCGGCGACTGGTGGCCGCCCCGAGCGCCCTCGCCCCGGAGGCTGCGCCCGACGACCTCCTCGTCCGGGCCCGCCGTCTCGGCCTGCCGCTCGCCCGCGTGGCCGGCCTCGGCGAAGGCGCGCAGGGGCCGCAGCTGGCGCCGCTGGAGATCGAGGATCTGCTGCTGCGGCCGACCGTGGCCATCGACCGGACGCGTCTCGAGGCGTTCCTGACCGGCCGCCGCGTGGTGGTCACGGGCGGCGGCGGCTCGATCGGCTCCGAGATCTGCCTGCGGGCTGTGGCCTTCGGGGCCGCCGCGGTGCTGATTCTCGACTCGTCCGAGCCGGCACTCCACGGGATCCTCAGCCACCCCGCGATCCTGGCCGCGGAGGCCGAGGTGACGGGCGTCCTCGCCGACATCCGCGACCGGGAGCGGACGCATCAAGTGATCGCGGATTTCCGGCCGGATTACGTGCTCCACGCCGCCGCGCTCAAGCAGGTCCCCTACCTGGAGCGGGACTGGCAGGAGGGGATCAAGACCAACGTGTTCGGCTCGATCAACGTCGCCGAGGCCGCGGTCGCGGCGGGCGCCCGGGCCCTGGTGATGATCTCCACCGACAAGGCGATCGAGCCGGTCTCGCAGCTCGGCGTCACCAAGCGCTTCGCCGAGATGGTCGCCCAGGCCCTCGACGCCGAGCAATCCGTCCGTCCGGAACACCGCACCCGGCTGATCGCCGTGCGATTCGGCAACGTCCTCGGCTCCGCCGGCTCGGTGGTGCCGGTGTTCAAGGCGCAGATCGCCCGCGGTGGCCCGGTCACCGTCACCCATCCGGATATGGTCCGCTACTTCATGACCGTGCGCGAGGCCTGCGACCTCGTTCTCACGGCCGCCTCCCACGCCGACGGCGAGGCGCGCGCCGCTGCGGATTCGGCGCGCGCCGCGGTCTACGTGCTCAAGATGGGCCAGCCCGTGCGGATCGCGGATCTTGCCGAGCGCATGATCCGGCTTGCCGGATTCGAGCCCGGCGTGGAGATCGAGATCGCCTATACCGGGGCGCGGCCGGGTGAGCGGCTCAACGAGATCCTGTTCGCCCGCGAGGAGCCGCGCGTCACGCTGCCGGGGATCGACGGGGTGATGGCGGCGCGGCCGGTCTTCGCCGACAAGGCGCGCCTCGATACCTGGGTCGCGCAGCTGCGCGGAGCCGTGGCGGCGGGCGACCGGGCGGGCGCGGACTCCGTCTTCGAGGCGGCGGTGCCGCATTTCCGCGAGCGCAAGGCCCAGCGGGCCGGGCCAATCCCGGCGACCGGCGATGGGATAACCGAGGAGGCGCCGCTTGCCGGTGCGACTCCGGCCATCGGCTGACGCATCCGGCTTTCGGAAACGGAGCGGCCTGTCAGATCCTTCCCGCGGGGATCACCTCGGTCTCACCGTCTTTGCGAGCGGAGCGAAGCAATCCAGGGCCGCGCCAGAATGACCAGGGCCGCGCCGCCCAGGGTTGCTCCGCTTCGCTCGTGATCACACGGAGCGGGTCCGCCACCCGAGGGCTTCAGCCGGAAACCGTGCCGTCCCGCCCGGAGCGTTCAACCGCCCGCCCGCGCGAGCCGCGCCAGCCCGTCCCGGGTCGCGCAGGCCGGATGCCAGCCGAGCGCCACGAGGCCGTCGGCGCGGGCCACCAACCCTTCGGCGATGCGGGCAAACTGCGCCTCCCGCCCCGTCATCCGGCAGGCCAGCTTGAGGAGGCCGGCCGGGACCGGGACGAGCCCCGCGCCGCGGCCGAGGCCCGCGCGGAGCGCCGCGATCATCTCGGGCAGGCTGAGCGGATCCGGGTCGGCCGCGACGAGGGCCCGGTTCAGCGGCTGCGGCGCCCGCAGAACCGTCTCCACGGCCCCCGACAGGCTGTCCAGGGAGATCAGCGAGCGCCGCGCCGCGAGGCCGCCCAGCGGCAAGGGGTAGGGGCTGCGTGCCAGCCCCAGGAGCGCGGCCATGTTGCCCTTCACGCCCGCGCCGTAGACGAGGACTGGGCGCAGGGCGACCCAGTCGAGCCCGGTCTCGGCGAGCGCCCGCTCGGCCTCGAGCTTGGAGCGGCCATAGGCGTCGGTGGGTTCCGCGGGATCGCCCTCCCCGACCACGCCCGGCGCGCTCGCCCCGACCTGGGCGCGGATCGAGGACAGGAAGACGAAGCGGCGCACCTTGGCGCGGGCCGCCGCCTCGGCGAGCTTGCGCGTCGCCTCGGTGTTGAGCGTGCGGTAATCGTCCTCGGGGGCACCCGACATGGCGTGGGCGAGCCCGGCCGAGTGCACCACCGCGTCGACGCCGCTGAGTGCCGCCGCCATGTTGATCGGGCGCGTCAGGTCACCGACCATCGCGCTCGCCGCTCCCTCGGGCAGGGCCGTCGGCCGGCGCAGCAGGACCCGGACGCGGTAGCCGCGGGCCGTGAGATCGGCGAGGAGATGGCGGCCGATGAACCCGGTTGCCCCGGTGAGCGCGATGAGTCCGGTCAAGGCTGCACGGCACTTTCGGCTGGGGCCGGCGCCGGGGCGCGGGCGAAGCGGCGGAGCAGGATCGCGACCAGGACGAGCCCGGCCGCGAGCGCCGCGAGGGTGACCGGCCAGGACGGCCAAAGCAAGGTCGCGGCGGCCAGCGCCGCCAGGGCGAGGTTCACGACGAAGACGCGCGCCACGATGCCCGGAACGCGCAGGCCATTCACGGTGGCCCGCTGATAATAGTGCCCGCGATGCGCCTCCCAGACCCGCTCGCCCCGGCCGGCCCGGGCGATCAGCGTCAGGCTGGCATCGGCCAGGTAGGTGAGCGGCAGCAGCAACGCGGCCGCGAGGCCGCCCGCCACGGCCAGCTGCCAGAGCAGCCAGGCGGTGACGAGCCCGATCGGCAGCGACCCGACATCGCCGAGGAAGAGCCGCGCGACCGGCCGGTTGAACGGCGCGAAGCCGAGCACGGCCCCCAGCAGGCTGGCCGCCACCAGGGCGGGCAGCGGCGGCAGGGGCCCAGCGAGCCCGAGCAGCAGAAGAGTCGCGGTGACCGGGACGAACTCGGCCACCGTCATCCAATCGAGCCCGTCCATGAAGTTCGTCAGATTCACGAACCACAGGCCGGCGAGAAGCGTGAGGCCGCGCTCGAGCCAGAGGGGAGCTTCAGGCAGGAGCCGCCCGTCCAGGTGCCAGACCAGCAGGCCGACCGTCGCCGCCTGCACGGCGAGCCGGAACGCGGCCGGCAGCGGGCGGATGTCGTCGACCGCACCCAGGACCGCCAGCGCGAGCGCGCAGCCGGCGAGCCAGATCCAGTCCGGCCGGCCGCCGATCTCGGGGGCCGCGATGAACAGGCCCGAGATCGTGACTAAAGCCGTGACGACCGCGATCCCGCCGCCCTGCGGGGTCGGCACCGTATGGCTGGACCGGGCATTCGGCCGCGCCAGGGCGTAGCGCTGCAGAAGCGGGAACAGCCGCAGGATCAGCCCGGCCGAGAGGGCGGCGGCCAGCGGGACGGCGAGAAGCAGGAGCGTGGGCAGCGCGGACGGCATGGGGCCGTCCTACGCCATCCCGGGCGTGACCGTGAGGGCGGCTCACGCCGCCCGCACCGTGGCGAGGAAGCGTCCGACCTCGGCGGTGAGGTGCTCGGACTGGCGCGACATCTCGGAGGCCGCGCCGAGCACCTGGGCGGCGGCCGCACCGGTCTCCTCGGCGGCCTGGGCGAGGCTCGCGATGGTGCCGGTGACCGCGCCGGTCCCGGCCGCCGCCTCGGCGACGTTGCGGACGATTTCCTGCGTGGCCGCGCCCTGCTGCTCCACCGCGGCGGCGATCGAGGCCGCCACACCGTCGATCTCGCGGATGCGCCGCCCGATCCCGTCGATCGAGGTGGCGGCCTGCCCGGTGGAGGCCTGGATCCGGGTGATCTGACCGGTGATCTCCTCGGTGGCCCGCGCCGTCTGGCCAGCCAGCTCCTTGACCTCGGTGGCGACGACCGCGAAGCCGCGTCCGGCCTCGCCCGCGCGGGCCGCCTCGATGGTGGCGTTGAGGGCCAGGAGGTTGGTCTGGGCCGCGATGGTCGAGATCAGGCCGACCACGTCGCCCACCTTCGCGGCGGCGGCGCTCAGGTCCTGCACCAGCGCCACCGTGTCGGCGGCCTCGGCGACGGCGATCCGCGCCAGCTCCGCCGAGCCGCTGACCTGCCGGCCGATCTCCTGGACCGATGAGCCCAGCTCCTCGGCCGCCGCCGCCACGGTGTTGACGTTGGCGGCAGCCTCGTTGGCCGCCGCCGCGACCGTGCCCGACTGGCCGGCCGAATCCGCCGCGCTGCCGGTCAGGGACCGGGCGGTCGCCTCCAGCTCGGTGGCGGCCGCCGAGACGCCGCCGACGATGCCGCCGACCGCCTGCTCGAACGCGTCGGCCATGGCCCGGGTCGCGGCCCGGCGTTGGGTCTCGGCATCCGCGCGGGCGAGCGCGGTCTCGGCCTCGAGGGCGCGGCTCCGGATCAGGGTGTCGCGGAACACCACCACCGAACCGGCCAGCGCGCCGATCTCGTCCCGGCGGCTCTGGCCCGGGATCTCGGCCTCGGTGTCGCCGGCCGCGAGGCGCTGCGTCGCCGCGGAGATCGCCCGCAGCGGCCGGCTGACGCCGCGCAGCACCATCGCCAGAGCGCCCAGGGCGACGATCAACGCGAGGCCGGCGAGCGCCAGCATGTTGCGGTTGGCGGCCGCGTAGGTCTCCTCGATCCGCGTGCCGCTCGCCTTCGAGCCGGCGGCGTTCAGGTCGACCAGCCGGTCCCATTCCGAGAGCACGGCGTTGATGCCGGCCGACATCGCCGTGTTGTAGATCCGCAGGCCGCCGGCGACGTCGCCGGACGTGGCCTTGTCGACGGCTTGATTCTGCAGGGCCGTGTAGGCGTCGAGGTTCCGGCGCAGGGTCGCGTAGGTGTCGCGCTCGGCCTGCGTGAGCGGCTCGGCCTCGTAGCGGGTGAACTGCGCGGCGAGCTGGTCGCCGCGCTTGGCGATCATGCTCGCAACCTCGGTGCGCAGCTCCGGCGTGTCGGCGGTGATCAGGCGCCCGCCGTTGACCCGCTGGCGCATGATGAGGACGCCGATCCGCCCGAGCGCGTCCGTGGTGGGAACGCGCACGTCGCGCAGCTCCGCCGCGGTGGCGTTGACGCTGCGCAGCTCGGACAGCGAGAGGCCGCTCGTGGCGGCGATCAGGAGAAACAGCGCGGCGAGGCAGAGCCCGAGCTTGGCCGCGATCGAGATACCAGTGCGCATGTCACTTCGCCCTCGGTCCCGAAGGAGGACCGAAGGTGTTATGACCCGGGAACGGTTAAACTTGTTTGAGAGACGTTAGCAGTCGATTCAACTTGAGCACCGCAGCCCCTCAGTAGACCTGGGCCTCCGCGCGCAGGCTTTCCGACGGGCCGTCCCGGCGCTCTAGGCCCTTCTCCACCACCTTGGCGAGCCCGACCATGATCTGGTCGATGGCGTAGTCCTTCGGCGTGTAGACGGCGCGCACGCCCATATTCTTGAGGACGAGCTCATCCTCGGGCGAGATAATGCCGCCGACCACAACCGGGACGTGGTCGAGCCCCGCTTCCCGCATCTTGGCCCGGACCTCGCGCACCAACGGCACGTGGGAGCCGGACAGGATCGACAGGCCGACCACGTGGGCGCCGGTCTCCTTCGCCTTCGCGACGATCTCGGCCGGGGTCTGGCGGATGCCGTCATAGGTGACGTCGAAGCCGACATCCCGGGCGCGGAGCGCGATCTGCTCGGCGCCGTTGGAATGCCCGTCGAGGCCGGGCTTGCCGACCACGAGCTTCGGCGTCTCGCCGAGCCGCTCGCCGAGGTCGGCGATCAGCAGCTTGGCCTCCTCGGCCGCGCCGGACGAGATCGTCTCCACGGTCACGCCGGTGGGCGCCCGGTACTCGCCGAACACCGCGCGCAGGCGCGCCCCCCACTCGCCGGTGGTAACGCCGGCCTTCGCGGCCTCGATCGACGGCGGCATGATGTTGGCGCCGGAGCGCGCCGCCTGTTCCAGGGCGTCGAGGGCCGGCCCACGGCGTTCTCGTCGCGGCGGCCGCGCCACTCGCGGATGCGGTTCTGCGCCTCCATCTCGACCGTCTCGGAGACGGAGAAGATCGCCCCCTCCCCGGCGGTCAGCGGCGAGGGCTCGCCCTGCTGCCACTTGTTGACGCCGACGACGATCTGCTCGCCGGCCTCGATCGCCGAGATCCGGCGCGCGTTCGACTCCACCAGCGCGCGCTTGAGCGCCCCGGTCTCGACCGCCGCGACCGCGCCGCCGATGCCGCCGATCCGCTCCAGCTCGGCCCGGGTCTCGACCTTCAGCGCCTCGACCTTAGCCTCGATCACGTGGCTGCCGTCGAAGATGTCGTCGTATTCCAGCAGATCGGTCTCGAAGGCCAGGATCTGCTGCATGCGCATCGACCATTGCTGGTCCCAGGGGCGCGGCAGGCCCAGCGCCTCGTTCCAGGCCGGCAGCTGCACCGCGCGGGCGCGGGCGCGCTTGGAGAGCGTCACCGCCAGCATCTCGATCAGGATGCGGTGGACGTTGTTTTCCGGTTGCTGTTCCGTCAGTCCGAGGCTGTTGACCTGCACACCGTATCGAAAAATGCGCTTCTTCGGGTCGTCGATGCCGTAGCGCTCCCGGGCAATCTCGTCCCAGAGCTCGGAGAACGCCCGCATCTTGCAGATCTCGGTGACGAACCGCAGGCCCGCGTTCACGAAGAACGAGATCCGGCCGAACACCTCCGGGAAGCTTGCGGCGTCGAAGTCCGGATCGTCGCGCACCGTGTCGAGCACCGCGATGGCGATGGCCAGCGCGTAGGACAGCTCCTGGACCGGCGTCGCCCCCGCCTCCTGCAGGTGGTAGGAGCAGACGTTCATCGGGTTCCACTTCGGCACGTTCTTGGTCGTGAACAGGATCACGTCCTTGGTGAGCCGGAGGGACGGCGCGGGCGGGAACACGTAGGTGCCGCGCGACAGGTATTCCTTGATGATGTCGTTCTGGGTCGTCCCCTGGAGGGCGGCGATCGGCGCGCCCTGCTCCTCGGCCACCGCCAGGTAGAGCGCCAGCAGCCACGGGGCCGTGGCGTTGATCGTCATCGAGGTGTTCATCTGGGCGAGCGGGATGTCCTGGAACAGGGTCCGCATGTCGCCGAGATGCGCGATCGAGACGCCGACCTTGCCGACCTCGCCGCGGGACAATTCGTGGTCGGGGTCGTAGCCGGTCTGGGTCGGCAGATCGAAGGCGACCGACAGGCCGGTCTGGCCCTTGGCGAGGTTTCCGCGATAGAGCTTGTTCGATTCCGCGGCCGTCGAGTGCCCCGCATAGGTGCGGATGATCCAGGGCTTGTCGCGGCTAGACTTGTCGCTCTTGGTCTCCGCGACGCTTGCGGCCATCCCTCGCCTCCGTGTGATCTTTGTA
The DNA here is from genome assembly GCF_023546765.1 of Methylobacterium tardum. Classification (NCBI taxonomy): domain Bacteria; kingdom Pseudomonadati; phylum Pseudomonadota; class Alphaproteobacteria; order Hyphomicrobiales; family Methylobacteriaceae; genus Methylobacterium; species Methylobacterium tardum. The sequence goes on along the minus strand of NZ_CP097484.1, from coordinate 1,237,347 downwards.
TCCGCGCGCGGGGCGCAGCCTTGCGGCCACCGTAGCGAAGGCCGGGCGGCCCGTCATCCGGGACAGAAGTGCAAGAGGCCCCCGCAGCACCCGGCCGGGCTTTAAAAAACTTGTCCGCCGGGACAGCCCGATTTGAGGCGTGTCGCGCGGCCGCATCGCCCACACGGAATTGTCAGCTCTGATACACTTCGCGATGGCTCCAATCGGGAACCCGCGCGTTGGGCCGCCAGCGATCGCATCGCGCGCAACACGGTTCGCGCCTGCGCCCGCCCGTCCTCAACGACAAGGAGCGACCGCGATGGCCGACCAGAGCCCGCGTCTCACGACCGCGTTCGGCAACCCGATCTCCGACAACCAGAACTCGCTCACCGCCGGCTCCCGCGGGCCGGTGCTGATGCAGGATTACCACCTCATCGAGAAGATGGCCCATTTCAATCGGGAGCGGATCCCGGAGCGAGTGGTGCACGCCAAGGGCTACGGCGCCTACGGGACGTTCCGGCTGACCAAGTCGCTCGCCGCGTACACCCGCGCCAAGGTCCTGACCGAGGTCGGCAAGGACGTGCCGATGGTCGCCCGCTTCTCGACGGTGGGCGGCGAGTCCGGCTCCGCCGACACCGTCCGCGACCCGCGCGGCTTCGCCCTCAAGTTCTACACCGACGAGGGCAACTGGGACCTCGTCGGCAACAACACGCCGATCTTCTTCGTGCGCGACGCGATCAAGTTCTCGGACTTCATCCGCACGCAGAAGCGCGATCCGCGCACGCATCTCAAGCCGCACTGGCGCCGCTGGGATTTCTGGGGCCTGTCGCCGGAGGCAATCCACCAGGTCATGATCCTGTACAGCGATCGCGGCACGCCGAAATCGGCGCGCTTCATGAACGGCTACGGCTCGCACACCTTCTCGCTCTGGAACGAGAAGGGTGAGCGCTCCTGGGTGAAGTTCCACTTCCACACCAAGCAGGGCATCCAGAACCTGTCCGCCGACGAGGCCGACGCGCTCGCCGGCACGGACCCGGATTACTCGTCCGCCGACCTGTCCTCGGCGATCGAGGCCGGCGACTTCCCGAAATGGGCGGTGAAGGTTCAGATCATGCCCGAGCTGGACGCCGACACCTACCGCATCAACCCGTTCGACCTGACCAAGGTCTGGCCGCACGGCGACTACCCGCTGATCGAGATCGGCGAGATGGAGCTGAACCGGAACCCGGAGAACTACTTCGCGGAGATCGAGCAATCGGCCTTCGAGCCGTCGAACGTCGTGCCCGGCATCGGCTTCTCGCCGGACAAGATGCTCCAGAACCGCATCCTGTCGTACGCGGACGCTCACCGGTACCGGCTCGGGGTGAATTACCACCAGATCCCGGTGAACCAGGCCCGGAACGCCAGGGTCCAGACCTACCACCGCGACGGCGCGATGCGCACCGACGGCAACCACGGCGCGCAGGTCGATTATCAGCCGAACTCGTTCGGCGGGCCCGTCGAGGATCCGTCCTTCGCCGAGCCGCCGCTCCGGATCCGGGGCGACGCCGCCCGGTACGGCTGGCCCAACGACGACGCGGATCTCTACGGCCAGCCGCGGGACCTGTGGTCGAAGGTGCTCGGCGAGGGCGCCCACCAGCGCCTGGTGAAGAACATCGTCACCTCGATGGGCGACTCGCCGCGTCATATCCAGGAGCGGATGATCGGCCACTGGTATAAAGTCCACCCAGACTTTGGGCGGGGCGTCGCGGAAGGTCTCGGGATCGAGACCGGCAAGGCGGCCGCCGAATAATACTTGGTCGTTCGAAAAGCCGAATTTGAATACGTGGGCGCCGGCCCTGTGCCGGCGCCTTTTTCATGCCGGAAACCATCGGCTTTCGACTTTCGACCCACTTGGAGGCCTCAAGCATCGCCGCTATAGCGCGAGGGAGAACCGCGGCCGTGAGCAACACGCGGGACGAGAGGAGAGCGAGATGGCGGCGAGCGCTGCGATCAGTCCGACGGGCGGGGAGGTCAAGGACCTCTACGAGATGGGTGAAATCCCGCCGCTGGGTCATGTGCCGGCCAAGATGTATGCCTGGGCGATCCGGCGCGAGCGGCACGGACCCCGGAGCAGTCCCACCAGCTCGAGGTGCTGCCGGTCTGGGAGATCGGCGACGACGAGGTGCTGGTCTACGTCATGGCCGCGGGCGTCAACTACAACGGCGTCTGGGCCGGCCTCGGCGAGCCGATCTCGCCCTTCGACGTCCACAAGGGCGAGTACCACATCGCGGGCTCCGACGCCTCCGGCATCGTCTGGAAGGTCGGCTCCAAGGTGAAGCGCTGGAAGGTCGGCGACGAGGTCATCGTCCACTGCAACCGCGACGACGGCGACGACGAGGAGTGCAACGGCGGCGACCCGATGCTCTCGCCCTCGCAGCGCATCTGGGGCTACGAGACCGGGGACGGCTCCTTCGCGCAGTTCTGCCGGGTGCAGTCCCGCCAGCTGATGACGCGGCCCAAGCACCTCACCTGGGAGGAGGCGGCCTGCTACACGCTGACGCTGGCCACCGCCTACCGCATGCTGTTCGGCCACGCGCCGCACACGGTGAAGCCGGGCCAGAACGTGTTGATCTGGGGCGCCTCCGGCGGCCTCGGCGTGTTCGGCGTGCAGCTCTGCGCGGCCTCCGGCGCCAACGCAATCGCGGTGATCTCGGACGAGTCGAAGCGCGACTACGTCATGAGCCTCGGCGCCAAGGGCGTCATCAACCGCAAGGACTTCGACTGCTGGGGCCAGCTGCCGAAGGTCAACAGCCCCGAGTTCCACGCCTGGACCAAGGAGGCGCGGAAGTTCGGCAAGGCGATCTGGGACATCACCGGCAAGCAGGATGTCGACATCGTGTTCGAGCATCCCGGCGAGGCGACCTTCCCAGTCTCTGCGCTGGTGGTGAAGCGCGGCGGCATGGTGGTGTTCTGCGCCGGCACGACCGGCTTCAACATCACCTTCGACGCCCGCTACGTCTGGATGCGGCAGAAGCGCATCCAGGGTTCGCACTTCGCCCACCTCAAGCAGGCTTCGGCGGCGAACCAGTTCGTGCTCGACCAGCGGATCGACCCGTGCATGAGCGAGGTCTTCCCCTGGGACAAGATCCCCCAGGCCCACACCAAGATGTGGAAGAACCAGCACCCGCCGGGCAACATGGCCTGCCTCGTCAACTCGCCCCGCGCCGGCCTGCGCACGGTCGAGGACGTGATCGAGGCCGGTCCGCTCAAGCGGTAAGGCACTCCGTCGGGCCGGCCCCGCCGCTCTCGCGTGGGGCCGGCCCGATCGGCTAAGCTCCCGGCGTCCCGCGCCGACTCGGCGACCGGTTCGGTGTGCCGGGACGCGCGGATGACGGGCCCACGAGATCCTGACAGGACCCGGCCCCGATCCGAAATGGGGGCACGGATTTGAGCGGCGACGACGAGGCTTACGTCTACGACGAGGCGACGGGCGAATGGCTCCCGCCCGGCTCCGCGGCCACGGCCCTCGAGACGATTGCCGTCCGCGACGCGGCCGGCAACGCCCTGGCCGACGGCGATTCGGTCACGCTGATCAAGGACCTCAAGGTCAAGGGCGCGAACCAGACCCTGAAGCAGGGCACGGTCATCCGGTCGATCCGGCTCACGGACGACCCGGAGGAGATCGACTGCCGCCACGACACCATCAAGGGCTTGGTGCTGCGCACCGAATTCGTGCGCAAGCGCTGAGCGGACGGCCCTGCCGGGACGATCGCCGTCTGTCGGTTATCGCCGGCGCGACTCGTCCTGCGGCAGATGGCGGCCGTAGACCTCCTCCTTGTCCGCGCGCTGCTGGATCAGGTCGGCATAGGCCTGCCGCATCTCCGGAGAGACGCTGATGCTCTTGCCCTTGGTGGGCTTGCGCTTGGGCGCCTTCTTGAAGGTATTGTTCGAGTCGCTCATGCCGGGCTCCGCGTCGAACCGGGGCGGCCTCGCGTGGCCGGTCGACCGATCCGGCAATCCGGCTGCCGCCCAGGGCCGGACATCCGCCCTGTAGCGCATTGCCGCTCCGGGCGCACCGGGGCGGAGAGGCGGTTTGATCTGGCCTGCCGCTGCGGCCTCTGCCAGGATCGGGACGACGACGGTCGGGGGGCGGAGATGGATTCGGGTGACTCGTCGCGGTGTCGGCCTCCGGGCGCGTCGCGCGGCCGCTCCCGGTGTGGGGCATCGCTCGCGATCCTGATCGGCTTCGGCAGCCTGCCGGTTCAGGCTCAGGATCGGCCGGTGCCGGCCCGGGCCGCACCGAGGCCGGCGCCGGCGGCTCCGACCGATCCCGCCTTCGAGGCCGCGAAGGTGACCTTCGAGGCGCTGCCGGAAGCCGAGCGCAAGGCGGTCCAGGACGCCCTGGTCTGGACCGGTGACTTCAACGCCGTGGTGTCGGGGGCCTTCGGGCGCCGGACCTTCGAGGCGCTCAACGCCTACGGCGCCCGGACCGGCGGGGCCGATCCTCTCGATCCGCGCGTCCGGGCGGCGCTGCTCGCCGCTGGCGCGGCGGCGAGGAGCGCGGCGCGCTTCCGCGTCTCGGTCGATCCCGGCACCGGTGCCCTGATGGGGGTGCCCGAGCGCCTGCTGGCGAAGCGCACCGCCCTGCCCTCCGGAACCCGCTGGCAGAGCCAGGACGGCCGCGTGACCCTGGAATCCCGCGTCTTCCCGCCGGGGACCGAGACCCTAGACACCCTGTTCGAGAAGGCTACCGCGCCGCTCCCCGGCCGCAAGGTGACCTACAAGCTGCGGCGGCCCGACGCCGTGGTGGTCACCGCCGAGACCGGGCCGGGATTGTCCTACATCCGCTATGCCGCCGGACCGGAGGGCGTGCGCGGCTTCCTGCTCGGCTACGACCGCGCCCTGGCGCCGGAGGTCGACCGGCTCGTCATCGCCGTGGCGAACGCCTTCGTGCCGTTTCCGGACTCGGCCGTGGCGCCGGCCGCTCAGATCCCGGCAGGCCCGGGATCGGCGCCGGCGACCCGCGCTGCCGGCAACCCGGCACCCTCGCCGCAGGCCGCGGCACCCCTGAAGCCGGCGAGCCTGTCGTCCGCTCCGGCGTCGGGCGCGGGTCTCACGGTGGCGCCGGGACGCGTGCTGACCGCCGCCGCGGTGCTGGAGGGCTGCGCCCAGCCCCGGATCGGGTCGGCGCCGGCGCGGGTGCTCGCCACCGATTCCGCGGGCCTCGCCCTCCTCGAAATTTCCGGTGCCCCTGCCCCGCTCCAGCCTGCGATCCGGACCGATCCCGTCGGCACTGAGGAGAGCCTGATCGCCCTCGCGCCGGGCCCGGACGGGGTCCAGGCCGCGCCCGGCGAGGCGCGGGGCGGGGATGTGATCGCCGCGCTCCAGCCGGGATCCGGCGGTGCGCCGGTGCTCGACCGGTCGGGGGCCCTCGTCGGACTCGTCGCGCGCTATCCCGCGGCGCCGCGGCGGGTCGCCGGGGTGGTGCCGCCTGCGCGCCTGCCGCTGGTGCCGGCGCGGGCCGTCGCGGCCTTCCTGGCGGCCCAGGGCCTCTCCGCGGCGACGCCGCGCCGGGATGGTGGTCCCGGCGCGGTCGCGCCCGCCGTCGTGGCGATCACCTGCCGCTGAGCGGACCCGCGTCGGCGAGCCGACGCCCATCCGCTCAAGATCGGGCTCGGGCTTACAGCCGGCCGGTGACCAGCAGCACGATCAGCACGATCAGCAGGATGCCGCCGAGGCCGAAGCCGGGACCGCGATACGCACCGCCGCCGAGGAAGCCGCCGCCGCCGAAGGCCAGGATGATCAGGATGATGAGCAGGATGGTGACGAGGGACATGGTCGGGCTCTCCGAACGGCTGCGCTGATGCGAGCGTGACCGTTCAAACGCTGCGACAATCCGTTCCGTTCAACGCCCAGCCAAGCTTTTGTGTGAAAAGTCCGGATGCGGCCGCCGGCCTCAAGCGTGCCAGTCCGGCAGGGCCGCCTCCGGCGCGTCGAGCCAGCCCGGCACCGGCAGGTTGCGCTCGGTGAGGAAGGCCGGATTGAACAGCTTGGAGGCGTAGCGCGCCGCCCCGTCGCAGAGGATCGTCACGATCGTGTGGCCGGGCCCGAGGTCCCGCGCCAGCCGGATCGCTCCGGCGACGTTGATGCCCGACGACCCGCCCAGCGACAGCCCTTCCTCGCGCATCAGGCCGAAGACGATGTCGAGGGCCTCGCGGTCCGGGATCCGGAAGGCGCGATCGGGGGTGAAGCCCTCGAGGTTGCGGGTGATCCGCCCCTGGCCGATGCCTTCGGTGATCGAGGAGCCCTCGGCCTTCAGCGTTCCGGTCGTGTAATGCGCGTAGAGGGCCGAGCCTTCCGGATCGGAGAGCGCGATCCGCACCTGCGGATTCCGGGCGCGCAGGGCCTCGGCGGTGCCGGCGAGCGTGCCGCCGGTTCCGGCCGCGCAGACAAAGCCGTCGACCCGGCCGCCGGTCTGCGCCCAGATCTCCGGGCCGGTGCCGTCCAAATGCGCCTGCCGGTTGGCGACGTTGTCGAACTGGTCGGCGAAGAAGGCGCCTGCCGGCTCGGTGGCAGCGAGCTTCTCGGCGAGCCGCCTTGCCACGTGGACGTAATTGTTCGGGTTGGCGAAGGGCACGGCCGGGACCTCGACCAGCCGGGCGCCCGCGAGCCGCAGCGTCTGCTTCTTCTCCTCGGACTGGGTGACCGGGATGACGATCAGCGTCCGGTAGCCGCGCACCGAGGCCACCAGGGCGAGGCCGATGCCGGTGTTGCCGGCGGTGCCCTCGACGATCGTGCCGCCCGGACGGATCAGGCCCTTCGCCTCCGCGTCCCGCACGATGGAGAGCGCGGCACGGTCCTTCACCGACAGCCCGGGATTCAGGAACTCGGCCTTGCCGTAGATGGTGCAGCCGGTCTCCTCGGAGGCGCGGCGCAGGCGGATCAGCGGCGTCTGGCCGATGGCGGTCAGCACGTCGGCGGCGGGTTCGCGACTCGGTACGGTCATGGTCGGGAGCCTAGGATGCTGCGCGGCCGCTGGCGAGCCTCACCCGAACACGTGCCCGCCGTTGATCCGCAGGCCGACCGGGTGACCGGCGGGGTAGCGGATGCCGTCGAAGTCCTCCACGGCGAGCACCCGCCCCTCGGCGTCGGCCACCTCGATCCGCTGGCGCCCCTGGGACCGGTACGAGCTGCGCACGGTGCCGGACAGGTGCGCGGATTCGGGCTCGGCGAGCTGCAGCTGCCAGGGCCGCACGTAGAGCTTCACCGGGCCGATGATCCCGGCCGGCGCGGTGACCGGCGTCTCGCGACCGCGCACCAGGACGCGCCCGCCCTCGGCGATCGCCTCCACCTCGACGGAATCGCCGAGGAATTTCATGACCGTCGCCGAGGCCGGGTTCTCCTGGACCTCGTCGGGGGTGCCGACCTGTTCCAGGCGGCCCCGGTCGAGCACGGCCACGCGGTCGGACAGCTCCAGGGCCTCGTCCTGGTCGTGGGTCACGAAGATCGTGGTCTGGCCGGTGCGGTCGTGGATCTCGCGCAGCCAGCGGCGCAGGTCCTTGCGGACTTGGGCGTCCAGCGCCCCGAACGGCTCGTCGAGCAGCAGCACCCGCGGCTCGACCGCGAGCGCCCGGGCGAGCGCGACGCGCTGGCGCTGCCCGCCGGAGAGCTGCGACGGGTAGCGGTCGCCGAAGCCTGAGAGCCGGATCAGGTCGAGCAGGTCGCCGACCCGGCGCTTGATCTCGGCCTTGGCCGGCCGGTCGGCGCGGCGGCGCGCGTTCAGCCCATAGGCGATGTTGTCGGCGACGCTCATGTGCTTGAACAGGGCGTAGTGCTGGAACACGAAGCCCACCGCCCGCTCCTGCACGGGCAGGCCCGTGGCGTCGTCGCCCCCGAACAGGATCCGGCCCCGGTCCGGCGCGTCGAGCCCGGCGATGATCCGCAGCAGCGTCGTCTTGCCCGAGCCCGAGGGACCGAGCAGCCCGATCAGCTCGCCCGCCCGCACGTCCAGGGACAAATCGTGCAGCACGGCGGCCGTGTCGAAGGTCTTCGAGACGTTCTCGACCCGGATCGCCGTGGAGACCCGGTCAGTGAGCCCGGCCGTGCGCGAGGTCGCCTGCGAAGCGCCATTCGAGGGCGGATTTGAGGACGAGGGTGATGAGGGCAAGGACGGCGAGGAGCGAAGCGACGGCGAATGCGGCGACGAAGTTGTACTCATTGTAGAGGATCTCCACGTGGAGTGGGATGGTGTTGGTCAGGCCGCGGATGTGGCCCGACACCACCGACACCGCTCCGAATTCACCCATCGCCCGGGCATTGCAGAGGAGCACGCTGTAGAGCAGGCCCCAGCGGATATTGGGCAGCGTCACCGTCCGGAACGCGTGCAGGCCGGAGGCGCCCAGCGTCAGCGCCGCCTCCTCCTCGGCGGTGCCCTGCTCCTGCATCAGCGGGATCAGCTCGCGGGCGACGAACGGGAAGGTCACGAACACCGTCGCCAGCACGATCCCCGGCAGCGCGAACAGGATCTGGATGCCGTGATCGATGAGCCAGGAGCCGAACAGGCCCTGGGACCCGAACAGCAGCACGTAGATCATCCCCGAGACCACCGGCGAGACCGAGAACGGCAGGTCGATGAGCGTGATCAGCAGCGACTTGCCGGGGAACTCGAACTTGGCGATGGCCCAGGAGGCGGCGAGCCCGAACACCACGTTGAACGGCACCGCGATCGCCGCCACCGTCAGGGTCAGGCGGATCGCGCTCCACGCATCGGGCTCCCGGAAGGCGTCCAGGAAAGCGTCGATCCCCTTCGAGAAGGCCTGGATGAACACCGCGAACAGCGGCAGCACCAGGAACAGGGCCAGGAACGCCACCGCGATCCCGATCAGGACCGCGCGGACGCCGGCGCCCTCGGAGGCGGCCGGTGCCGGCTTGGCGGCGGGCACGAAGGCGGGCGAGAAGATCTCAGACATAGCCGAACCGCCTCCGTGACCAGGCCTGGATCAGGTTGATGGCGAGCAGCGTCAGGAACGAGATCCCGAGCATGATCGTCGCGATGGCGGCCGCGCCGCCGTAGTCGAACTCGGAGAGCTTGATGACGATCAGCAGCGGCGCGATCTCCGACACGTAAGGAAGGTTGCCGGCGATGAAGATGATCGAGCCGTACTCGCCGACGCCCCGGGCGAAGGCCAGGGCGAAGCCGGTGAGCACCGCCGGGATCAGCGGCGGCAGCACGACCCGGGTGAGCGTCCCGAACCGCGTCGCCCCGAGGGTGGCGGAGGCCTCCTCGATCTCCTTGTCGATCTCGGCGATCAGCGGCTGCACGGTCCGCACCGCGAAGGGCAGGCCGATGAACACCATGGCGATGAAGATGCCGATCGGCGTGTAGGCCGCCCGGATGCCGAGGCGCGCGAGCGGCGCGCCGAGCAGCCCGTCCGGGGCGTAGAGCGAGGCGAGCGCGATGCCGGCGACCGCGGTCGGCAGGGCGAAGGGCAGGTCCACCGCCGCGTCGACGAGCTTGCGACCCGGGAAGCGGTAGCGCGTCAGCACCCAGGCCACGAGAAAACCGAACACGGAGGCGACGAGAGCCGCGATGGCGGAGACGCCGAAGCTGATCCGCAGGGCGCTCGCCACCCGCGGATCGGTGGCGACGTCCCAGATCCCGGAGAGACCGAGCCCCGACGCCTTCACCACCAGCCCGGCGAGCGGCAGGAGTACGATCAGGCCGAGGCAGGTCAGCGTGTAGCCGAAGCTGATCCCGAAACCCGGGATCACGCTCGGCCGTCGGAAGGTCCAACGAGGGCGGGGCGTCTCGACCATGGTCTCAAGCCTCAGCGGCCAGCCCGGCTCAAACGGTCGAACAGGCCGCCGGCGTCGAAGTTCCGCTTCTGGATCTCGTCCCAGGAGCCCTGCAGATCCTCGATCTTGAACAGCTTGATGTCGGGGAGCTGGGCGAGGTCGGCCGGCGCCGCGGCCTCACGCTTGATCGGCCGGTAATGGTGCTTGGCGAAGATCGCCTGCGCCCGGTCGGTGTAGAGGAAGTCGAGATAGGCCTGCGCGGCCTTCGTCGTCCCCTTGCGCTCGGCATTGGCCGCCACGAGGGCGACCGGCGGCTCGGCGTAGATCGAGCTCGGCGGCGAGACGATGTCGAACTTGTCGGCACCGAATTCCTGAAGCACCAGGTAGGCCTCGTTCTCCCAGGTCGGGAGCACGTCGCCGAGGCCGCGCTGCGCGAAGGTCACCGTGGAGCCGCGGGCACCGGTGTCGAGCACCGGCACGTTCTTGTAGACCTGCCCGACAAAGGCATCGGCCGCGTCAGCCTTCTTCTCCTGATTGTAGGCGTAGCCCCAGGCGGCGAGGAAGTTCCAGCGCCCGCCTGCCGAGGTCTTCGGATTCGGGGTGATCACCTTCACGTCCGGCTTGATCAGGTCGGCCCAGTCCTTGATGCCCTTCGGATTGCCCTTGCGGACGAGGAACACCACGGTGGAGGTGTAGGGCGTCGCCGTGTTCGGCAGCTTGCTGCGCCAGTCATCCGGGATCTTGTGGGTGAGCTTGGCGATCGCATCGATGTCGGACGGGATGCCAAGGGTGACCACATCGGCGTCGACGCCGTCGATCACCGTGCGCGCCTGCGCGCCCGAGCCACCATGCGAAGCCCGCACCGTGATGGCCTCGCCGGTCTTCGCCTTCCACTGCTCCGCGAAGGCGGCGTTGATCTCCCGATAGAGCTCGCGGGTCGGATCGTACGAGACGTTCAGGAGCGCGGTCTCCGCCGCGGCCGGCAGCGCGCAGGTCCATAGGCCGGCTCCGGCCAGCAGCGACAGCCCGATCGCCCGGGCGACCCAGCCCCGGCCTGAAGCGTTCTTCATCTCGTCCGATCCCCAGCCGTTCGCGGATGCGTCGCAGGGGCCTGCGCCCCAGATACCGGGAAATCGTTCTTTTTACCGAACGAAGTCAAGCTCGACGCGTGAGGCCACGCGAGTTCATGCCTGGCGAAGGATCGTTGGATTCGCCGAGAAGGCAAGCCTGATCAGAGATGTAGCTCCCCAGATGGCATGGATCTTCTCCCGGACTAACTCCACGGGGAAGAAACTTTACGCCTCGCAGGGTTTGGCGAAGCGAACGATCTGACGTGCGCCATCACACATGAATAAGTGTCTGGCGGTGTCGGGTCCGAAAGTGCGCGGTGCGCACCGTGTCGGTCCATCGGCGCCCATCGAGGTTGGGCCTCGCGTCGCTCGTGTGCCCGTGCACAGGATCGCGCTGGGCCGAGGCGCCGGTTCAGCGCCCTCACTGCGCCGAGGGTAAGGCGATCTCGGAGAGACGTCCGTAGGGCTGCGGGAGCGGCCGGCGATGCAGCCGTTTCAGCGCTTCGGCTTGCTGAGCTGGGCCACCAGATCTTCGAGGCGCTGATTGGCCGGCGCCGCGAGGGTGTCGGCATAGAGGGTGCGCAGGTTCTGGCCGAGATGGCGGCGCACGCCTGCAGTCAGGGTCGCGGCGGCGGAATTCGGTGCCGTCTCGCCAGGACGCTCCGGAAGCGGTTTCGACATGATCCGAAAACCCTCGCGCCTGCACTCCGCCAGAATGGCCGCGCTTGGTTAAGGAGATGTCACTGCGCGCGATGCAGGGCTGGCATGCCATGGCGGGGCGCGGCCGGCGTCGCAGGTCGGAACTGGCCGCGCGAGGGCGACGTTGCCCGGCTGATCTCCCGCTACCCGGAGCCGCTCCTTGTCCCGCTCGCTGTCCTTCGTCTCCTTGCCGGTGCTGGCAATCCTCGCGGCGGTGGCGGTCGGATCGCCCGCTCGCGCTCAGACGAAGCCGGGGGAGATCAAGGGCATCGACGCCATGGGCGATAAGTCCCGCAGCGCCCAGGACGGCTGGAGCCAAGCGCCTGTCCCCCGGGAGCAATCTGCCGCTAAGGATGCTCCGGATCCGGGTGGCCACTCGATCCAGGAAAACGCGAACCGTCCGGTCCCGCCGGCCAATCCTGGCGGCTCCTCCGCCACCGAGCCGCAGGCCCCCCTGGAGCACCGCACGGCGAGCCCCTCGGGGACCAACCCGGCAAATCCAAGCAAGTAAAAAAATCGTTTCACGGCAGGATGATAATGGCTCGGGTGAACGTATTGCTTCACCCGGGACAAAGTCGTTTGCTGTGTCACGCCACCGCACTTGCCTGGGGCACGATTTTTTGGGACACCCTGGAATTATACCAGATCGCTTTTACGGAGCGGAGATGACGGTCCAGGTCTCGAGGCGTGGCCTGCTCAAGGGGGCCGGCGCCGGCCTCGCGGGCGGCTCGCTAGGCGCGCTCGGATTCGGCGGACTTGAGCCCGCCATGGCCGCCGCAGTGCGGCCCTTCAAGCTCGCGCAGATGCGCGAGACCCGCAACACCTGCCCGTATTGCTCGGTCGCGTGCGGCGTCATCCTCTACAGTCTGGGCGACCGTTCGAAGAACGCGCGCTCCTCGGTGATGCATATCGAAGGTGATCCGGATCATCCGGTCAACCGTGGCACGCTCTGCCCGAAGGGCTCGGCGCTGCTCGACTTCGTGCACGCCGAAACCCGCACCAAGTACCCGCTCCATCGCGCCCCGGGTTCCTCCGAGTTCAAGCGAGTCTCCTGGGACTTCGCCCTCGACCGCATCGCGCAGCTGATGAAGGAGGATCGGGACAAGAACTTCGTGGCCAAGAACGGCGACCTCACGGTCAACCGCTGGACCACGATGGGCTTCCTCGGAGCCTCGGCCACTACCAACGAGACGGCCTGGCTGACTTACAAGACAGTCCGAAGCATGGGGGCTCTGGTCTTCGACAATCAGGCCAGAGTTTGACACGGTCCGTCGGTCGCCAGTTTGGCGCCCTCCTTCGGACGCGGTGCGATGACCAACCTCTGGATGGACATCAAGCACGCGGACGTGATCACCGTGATGGGCGGCAATGCCGCCGAGGCGCATCCCTGCGGCTTCAAGTGGGTCGCCGAGGCGAAAGCTCATAACAATGCCAAGCTGATCGTCGCCGATCCGCGCTTCACCCGCACGGCGTCGGTGGCCGATCTCTACTGCCCGATCCGGCAGGGGACCGACATCGCGTTCCTGTCGGGCGTGGCCAAGTACCTGCTCGACAACGACAAGCTGCAGCACCGCTACGTCTCCGCCTACACCAACGCCGGGTACGTGGTCCGCGAGGGCTACGACTTCAGCGAGGGCCTGTTCGCGGGCTACGACGCGGACAAGCGCGACTACGACAAGACCACCTGGGACTACGAGATCGGCCCCGACGGCTACGCCGTGGTCGACGAGACGATGCAGCACCCGCGCTGCGTGATGCAGCTCCTGAAGAAGCACGTCTCGATCTACACCCCCGAGATGGTCGAGAAGATCTGCGGCTCGCCCAAGGAGACCTTCCTGAAGGTCTGCGAGCTGATGGCGACGACGGCTTCCCCCGAGAAGTCGATGGCCTCGCTCTACGCCCTCGGCTGGACCCATCACTCCAAGGGCTCGCAGAACATCCGCTCGATGTGCATCGTGCAGACGCTGCTCGGGAACATCGGCGTGCTCGGCGGCGGCATGCAGGCCCTGCGCGGTCACTCCAACATCCAGGGGCTGACCGATATCGGACTGATGTCGAACCTGATCCCCGGGTACCTCAACATCCCGGTGGAGAAGGAGCCCGACTACGCGAGCTACATCGCCAAGCGGCAGTTCAAGCCGCTGCGTCCCGGACAGACGAGCTACTGGCAGAACTACAACAAGTTCTTCGTCTCGTTTCAGAAGGCGATGTGGGGCGACAAGGCCACGAAGGAGAACGACTGGGCGTACGATTATCTGCCCAAGCTCGACGTGCCGACCTACGATGTGCTGCGCGGGTTCGAGCTCGCCAAGCAGGGCAAGATGACCGGCTACGTCATCCAGGGCTTCAACCCCCTGCTGTCGTTCCCGAATCGCGCCAAGATGACGGAAGCCTTCTCCAAGATGAAGTTCATCGTGGTGATGGATCCGCTCAAGACGGAGACGGCCCGGTTCTGGGAGAACCACGGCGAGTACAACGACGTCGATCCGACCAAGATCCAGACCGAGGTGTTCGAGCTTCCGACCACCCTGTTCGTGGAGGAGGAAGGCTCGCTGTCGAACTCCAGCCGCTGGCTGCAGTGGCACTGGCAGGCGCAGGAAGCGCCGGGCGAGTGCCGCTCGGACATCGAGATCATGTCGGAGATCTTCCTCCGCGTGAAGGCGGCCTACAAGAAGGACGGCGGGGCCTTCCCGGACCCGATTGTCAATCTGAAGTGGGACTACGCGATCGCCGAGTCGCCGACGCCGACCGAGCTCGCCCGCGAGCTCAACGGCTACACGCTGGCGCCGACGCCGGACCTCAACGGGACCATCATCCCGGCGGGCAAGCAGGTCGACGGCTTCGCCCAGCTTAAGGACGACGGGACGACCGCCTGCGGCTGCTGGATCTACTCGGGCTGCTACACCGAGAAGGGCAACATGATGGCCCGCCGGGACAACACCGATCCCGGCGATCGCGGCATCGCGCCCAACTGGGCCTTCGCGTGGCCGGCCAACCGGCGCGTGCTCTACAACCGCGCCTCGTGCGACCCCGAGGGTCGTCCGTGGTCGGAGAAGAAGAAGCTCATCGAGTGGAACGGCAAGCAGTGGATCGGCTTCGACGTGCCGGATTACGGCGTCACCGTCGCCCCCGATAAGGGCGTCGGGCCGTTCATCCTGAACCAGGAGGGCGTCGCCCGTCTGTGGACCCGGGGTCTCATGCGCGACGGGCCGTTCCCGGCGCATTACGAGCCCTTCGAGTCCCCGGTGGCCAACCTCGCCTTCCCGAAGATCAAGGGCGCGCCCGCGTCCCGCATCTTCAAGGACGATCTGGCCGATCTCGGCGACGCGAAGGAGTTCCCCTACGCGGCGACGAGTTACCGCCTGACCGAGCACTTCCACGGGTGGACCAAGCACGCCCGGATCAACGCGATCCTCCAGCCGGAGGCCTTCGTGGAGATCTCGGAGGAGCTCGCCAAGGAGAAGGGCATCGCCAAGGGCGGATGGGTCCGCGTCTGGTCGAAGCGCGGCTCCCTGAAGGCCAAGGCCGTGGTGACGAAGCGGATCAAGCCGCTGATCTGCGACGGCAAGCCCGTCCACGTCGTCGGCATCCCGCAGCACTGGGGCTTCATGGGCCACACCAAGAAAGGATGGCACCCGAACTCGCTCACGCCGGTCGTGGGCGACGCGAACACCGAGACGCCGGAGTTCAAGGCCTGGCTCGTGAACATCGAGCCGACCACGCCTCCGTCGGACGCGGTCGCGTAAGGGGGAGCGGCAGACATGGCTGACTACAGCTCCCTCGACATCCGCCAGCGCTCCGCCTCCACGGAGACGCCGCCGGAGATCCGCCGTCAGGTGGAGGTCGCCAAACTCATCGACGTGTCGAAGTGCATCGGCTGCAAGGCCTGCCAGTCGGCCTGCGAGGAGTGGAACGACCTGCGCGACGACATCGGTGTCAATACGGGCACCTACCAGAACCCCCACGACCTCACGCCGAAGTCGTGGACCCTGATGCGGTTTACCGAGTACGAGAACCCGGAGACCAACAACCTCGAATGGCTGATCCGCAAGGACGGCTGCATGCACTGCACCGAGCCGGGCTGCCTCAAGGCGTGCCCGTCGCCGGGCGCGATCGTGCAGTACTCCAACGGCATCGCCGACTTCATCGAGGAGAACTGCATCGGCTGCGGCTACTGCGTGAAGGGCTGCCCCTTCAACATTCCGCGCATCAGCCAGACCGACCACAAGGCGTACAAGTGCACCCTGTGCTCGGACCGGGTGGCGGTGGGGCAGGCTCCGGCCTGCGCCAAGGCCTGCCCGACCGGCTCGATCATGTTCGGCACCAAGCAGGCCATGATCGATCAGGCCCACGACCGCGTCGAGGACCTGAAGTCGCGCGGCTTCGAGCATGCCGGCCTCTACGACCCGGCCGGGGTCGGCGGCACGCACGTCATGTACGTGCTGCACCACGCCGACCAGCCGAGCCTCTATGCCGGCCTGCCGAACGACCCGAAGATCTCACCGCTGGTCGCCTTCTGGAAGGGCGGCGCCAAGGTGTTCGGTCTCGCCGCGATGGGCTTCGCGGCGGTGGCGGGCTTCTTCCACTACGTGACGGCCGGCCCGAACGAGGTCGTGCCCGAGGAGGAGGAAGAGGCGGTCGAGTACGACGAGGCCAAGCGCCGCGAGAATGGCGGCGGCGAGGCCCGGCCGCACTGAGATGTGACGATCTCCCTTCCCCTCCGAGGGGGAAGGGGAGAGGCGGATCCAGGAGCCGACACGGTGGAGACGGCGCAGCCGTCCCACCCTATTTTTCGTTTCAGAGCCACCTCCGCGGCGATGCGGGGCCGGCACCGCATCAGGCGCGAGAAGGCCGATGACGATCCACAGCGATATCCGGGACGGCGATCCCCGCCCCCTCCACCACGCCAAGTCCGCGGCGCCGGAGGTGATGTACGTCCCGCGCTACACGGGCGTGCAGCGCGTGAACCACTGGATCACCGCGATTCTGTTCACGCTGCTGACGCTCTCCGGGCTCGCGATGTTCACGCCCTACCTGTTCTCGCTCACCGGCCTGTTCGGCGGCGGGCAGGCGACCCGGGCGATCCACCCGTGGTTCGGCGTGGCGCTGGCCATCAGCTTCTTCTTCCTGTTCGTGCGCTTCTGGAAGCTCAACATCCCCAACAGGGACGATGTCGAGTGGACCAAGCACATCGGCGACGTGGTCACCAACCGCGACGACCGGCTGCCGGAGCTCGACAAGTACAATGCCGGCCAGAAGGGCGTGTTCTGGGGCCAGACCGCGCTGATCGGCGTGATGTTCGTGACCGGGCTGGTGATCTGGAACACCTATTTCGGGGGGCTCACCTCGATCGAGACCCAGCGCTGGGCGCTGCTCGCCCACTCGCTGGCCGCCGTGATCGCCATCGCGATCATCGTGGTCCACATCTATGCCGGCATCTGGGTGCGCGGCACCGGCCGGGCGATGGTCCGCGGCACGGTCACGGGCGGCTGGGCCTACCGGCATCACCGCAAGTGGTTCCGGCAGATCGCGGGCGGCAAGGCGCGCCACGGCTCGGTGGACAAGCGCGGATCCTGAGTTGTGGCCAATTTCTTCAAGCGGAAACCTGCGGCTCCGGCCGCGGACAAGGCTCCGACGCCCGCCGAGGCGCCCAAACCCCGCCGCCGGGATTTCAGCGAGCTGAAGCCCGATCCGGACAAGATCGGGATCTCCGGCTCGGTCCCGTTCGTGCGCCTGCCGGATCCGACGACGCTGTTCTCTGACCGCGCCACCCGCTTGGCCGAGGCCGCGCCCGGTCATCCGCTGGAGGCCTATCTCCGGTTCGTCGCCGAGGTTGCCCGGGCGCAGAGCGCGATCCAGGCGCAGGACCCGGCTCCCACGCTGCCGGAGGCCGCCGATCTAGCGCTGCGGAGCGAGCACGGCATGCCGCCCCTGTCGCGGCACAGCCTGGAGGCCGATACGGGCTTCGACGGTACCCTCCTGGCGCTGCTCGACGCGCTGGACCTCAACACGGCGCCCGAAGCTTCGGCCGCGGCGCGCGAGTCCCTGCGCGCCGCCTCCCGGGAGGATCGCCTCGACCTCGCCCTGCAGGTCTTCGAAGGGGCGCTGCCGGTGGACCGGATCGCCGAATGCGTGTTCGTCTCGGCGGCGCTGCAGGTGCGCCTCGCCGAGCAGGCCGCGCGCCTCGACACCAAGGCGCTGAAGCCGGTGGCCGACGGCGTCTGCCCGTGCTGCGGCGGCGCGCCGGTGGCGAGCGTCGTGGTCGCCTGGACCCCGGCCGACAAGGCTCGGTACCTGAGCTGCTCGCTCTGCGGCACGTACTGGAACCACGTCCGGATCCGCTGCACAGCCTGCGGCGACGGTGAGAACGTCAGCTATTACGGGCTCGACGAGGTCTCGAAGGACATCCAGGTCGAGACCTGCACGACCTGCCACAGCTACATCAAGCACCTGCACCAGCACCGGGCCCCGACGCTCGACCCGGTGGCGGACGACATCGCCTCCTACGGGCTCGATCTGAAGATCGCCGAGGAAGGGTTTCGGCGCGCCGGGCTGAACCTGCTGTTCGTGATCTGAGCGCCCCTCCCCCGCCGGTCATGCGCCGTCGCGGTGGAGGGCGAACCCGCGCGTGCCCGGGGCCTCCAGCCCCGGCCGGAGCTGCATGCTCGGGATGCGGTAATCGCCGCCGTTCTGCCGCCGGAACGGGATCGGGGGCGCCGCGCGGGCGGCGGTCCTGGCGGGGCATCGCCCCCGCGCACCGCTGGCTGGTCGCGGACTGCCTCGCCGATGGGCGGCTCGAAACGGTCCTGTCGGACTACGCCGTGGCGTCCGTGCCGCTCAGCCTGCTGATCGTGCCGGAGCGGGCCGGGATCACGCGGGTCCGGCTTCTGGCGGATTGCCTCGCCGCGGAGCTCCGCGCGGTCCCGGGGATCGCGCCGGAGCCCGGCGCGACGCCAGCTCAGCGATAGCCGTAGCGGCTCTTGGCGGCGGCGAGCAGGTGCAGGGCCTCTCCGGATTTGCCCGCCGCGCATTCCGCGGCGGCGCGCGCGAGGTCGGCGTCGAAACGCTCGCCCACCGGCGCGTTGAGGTTTCCGGTCGCCACGTCGCTGGCGACGATCGCCCGGGTGCGCGCGACCTCCGGGCCGCAGCCGCTGCCCGTGGGGAGCGCCAGCGGGGCCGGGACGACCGGCGCGGGCTCCGTGACCGCGGGCGTGGCGCGCTGCTGGCAGGCGCCCAGCGCCGCGACGGCGAGGGCGACGAGGCTGAGGCGCATCGAGAGGCGGGACGCGGGCACGGCGATCATCCTGTTGGGGCGCGAGGGGCCGCGCCGCCGAGGTTTTGAGCCGAGCTTGGCAGTGGGTCAATCGCGCCGGCCACATGCCGAAGGGGCGCGGAACGCGGGGCGTAGAACGTCGGAAACGCGCGATTCCGCTGTCGTCGGAAGGTCTTGGTGCGCGCCACCGGCATCCGGCGTCGGCGGCGCGCTCCGAATCGTGACAGGCTTACTTCGCCTTGTCGGCGAGGGCCTTCAGGCCGGAATCGTAGATGCCCTGGATCGCGTCGGTGGCGACGGTGTCGGGCGCGCCCTTCGCGTTGAAGGTCCCGGTCCAAGTCACCTTCGAGCCGGAGCCCGCAGGAGCAACTGAGAGCGTCGACTTGTAGTCCGAGACCGGCAGCGGGCTCTCCAGGATCGTGTAGGTGTAGCTCATCACCTTGTCGTCCCGGGACACCTGCTCCTCCTTGATGGTGCCGCCGCCCTTCAGGCTGAGGGTGCGGACCTTCATGCCGTCCTTGTCGGACAGGGCGCACTTCTCGATCGCCGGGTGCCAGTCGCCGATGCCGCAGAACTCGCCAATGGTCTGCCAGACCTTGGCCGGGGGCGCGGCGATGTCGGCCGAGCGCGTCACCTCCAGGGCGTAGCCCGGCACGGTGGCCGCGGCGAGCGCCAGGGCGGCGATGGGAAGGGACCGGCAGAAAGCGAGGGGCATCTTGGGGGTGTCTCCGTCCGTCTCAGGTCGCGGCAGGGGCCGCGCAGGCTCTAATGGCCGCGCAGGAGCTAGGCCGGCATCCCGCCCTCGGCAATGGGTCGCGTCGTCCGGCCCTGACGTTCGCGGGCGGACGACGAGCGGTTCCGGGATGGGCTACCAGCTGTCCATCGCGTCGGTGTCGGCCGGGTAGCCGTAGACCGTCGTCGGCGCGTAGGCGGGCCGCGCGGCGGGGCGATAATAGGCCGGCAGCGACCGGCGGCCCATCTGGTCGCTGTCCGCCAGCAGATCGTCCGTCTCGTAGGGGCTGCGGTGCCGGGCGACGCGGACCCCGCGCTGCCCGCGCTCCGCGACCGGGGCATCCGCGCCGTCGATCACCACGCGGGTCCGGCCCATACCCTGGCTCTTCACGAGGTTGAACAGCGTCGCGGCGTTGCGAACCGACAGGCGCACGCAGCCGTGCGACGCCGCGCGGCCGAGACTGCGCACGTGGTTCGTGCCGTGGATGGCGTGACCTTGGGTTGTGAAGAACATCGCGAAGGGCATGGGCGCGTCGTCCCACTCCTTCGAGAAATGCGTGCGCTCCATCCGGAACGGGCGGTAGGATCCCGACGGAGTGTCGTAGCTCGCGACGCCGGTGGAGACCGGCCACGAATAGCGCGGCTGCCCGTCGACCGAGACCTCCATGCGCTGCGAGGTCTTGTCGACGTTGACGAGCACGTCCGCGTTGGCGGCGCCGGGCGCCGCGGCCCACAGGAGAACGCCGGACAGGATCGAGATCAGACCGATACGCATGAGCGACTCCGACTGCGAAACCTCGCGGGTTTGCCGACAGGCTAAGCCGTTGGCAACAGCGCGGTTCCGGCGGTTGCAGGCGGTGCGTAGTCACGCTTTGCTGAGCGGGTGCGCGGCGGGTTGTCACCCGCCGCATCGGAGGGGTGCCGCAAGCGCAGGGGCCGCGGCACGCGCCATGCTCCCGACAACCGCCGGTTGACAGCTGCCCGAGCCCGGGCGCTTCCTCCCGGCCGCAGACGGTTCGGAGTTCCCATGGCCCTCGACCCCACCCTCGCCGCCGAGATCGAAGCCTCCGTGGCGGAGGGTTTTGCCGATCAGGTCGCCCACACGCAGGCGCTGGTCCGGTTCGCTTCCCTGCGCGGGGAGGAGCATGCCTGCCAGGATTACGTGTTCGATCAGT
Source organism: Methylobacterium tardum (assembly GCF_023546765.1). Classification (NCBI taxonomy): domain Bacteria; kingdom Pseudomonadati; phylum Pseudomonadota; class Alphaproteobacteria; order Hyphomicrobiales; family Methylobacteriaceae; genus Methylobacterium; species Methylobacterium tardum. The sequence goes on along the minus strand of NZ_CP097484.1, from coordinate 1,216,642 downwards.
TCCGCGCCCGCGGCTACGCCACCGAGCGCTTCGCCATGGACCGGGCCGCCATCGCGGACCATCAGGGCGGCTCGAAGATCGACGACGCGCACCATTCGGACGCGCCGATCGTCGTCTGCCACCATCGGCCGAACACCGAGACCGGGCGCTCGCTGATCCTGCAGGCCCATGTCGACGTGGTGCCGCCGGGCCCCCTCGACCTCTGGACCCATCGGCCCTTCGACCCGGTGATCCAGGGTGACTGGATGTACGGCCGCGGCGCCGGCGACATGAAGGCCGGGCACGCCGCCAACCTGTTCGCCCTCGACGCCCTGGCCCGCCTCGGCCTGCAGCCGGCGGCCTCCGTGACGGTGCAGTCGGTGGTCGAGGAGGAATCCACCGGCAACGGCGCCCTGATGACCCACCTGCGCGGCTACCGCGCCGACGCCGTGCTGATCCCGGAGCCCGAGGACGAGAAGCTCGTGCGCGCCAATACCGGCGTGCTCTGGTTCACCGTCGAGGTCCGGGGCGTCCCGGTCCACGTGCGCGAGATGGGCGCCGGCGCCAACGCCATCGACGCCACCTACCGGGTGATCGGCGCCCTGCGCGCCGTCGAGGACCGCTGGAACGCCGAGAAGGCCGCGCACCCGCATTTCGAGACCGAGGACCACCCGATCAACCTCAACATCGGCAAGATCGAGGGCGGCGACTGGGCCTCCTCGGTGCCGGCCTGGTGCCGGATCCATTGCCGGGTGGCGCTCTACCCGGGCGTCACCGCCGCGCAGGCCGCCGCCGAGATCGAGGCCGCCGTCGCGAGTTTTTCCCGCACCGACCCGTTCCTGGCCAACAGCCCGCCGCGGGTGGTGTTCAACGGCTTCTTCGCCGAGGGCTACGTGCTGGAGGAAGGCTCGGAGGCCGAGGCCGTGCTCGGCCGCGCCCACGAGCGGGCGATCGGCGCACCGCTCCAGAGCTTCATGACCGCGGGCTACCTCGATACCCGGGTCCACGCCCTCTACGATCGGGTGCCGGCCCTCTGCTACGGCCCGACCTCCCAGAACATCCACGGCTTCGGCGAGCGCGTGAGCCTCGCCTCGGTGAAGCGGATCACGACCACCATGGCGCTGTTCGTGGCCGAGTGGTGCGGGACGGAGCGCAAGGCCGGGTGAGCCGCCGTCCTTGCGAGCGGAGCGAAGCAATCCAGGGGCGCTACGCCGGCCAATGTCGCGCCGCCCTGGGTCGCTTCGCTGCGCTCGCGATGACGGCGGTGATCCCCGTCAGGGGATCAGCCGGTCCGCCCGGAGCTGGCCGAACAGGTCGACGAACGCGTCGTCGGTCGGCTGATACGCCGTGAAGCCGAGGCGGCGGCTCTTGCTCATGTCGGTGACGACCTCGATCGGTCGGCCGAGATCGGCATCCGTGTGCCAGGCCGAGGCGAGCTTCTCGAGGTTCGGCTCGGCGAGGCCGTAGCGCTGCGCGATCTCCGCCCAGGCCGGGCCGTCCTGCGCCATCCGCGGCTCCAGGGGTCGGTGCGTGCCGTCGAACGGCACCGCCTCGATCCCGAACCAGGCGGCGATCCGGCCCCACATCCAGCTCCAGCGGAAGACGTCGCCGTTGACGACGTTGAACGCCTCGTTGGCAGCCTTCGGCTCCGTGGAGGCCCAGAGCAGCTGGCGGGCGAGCAGCCGCGCGTCGGTCATGTCGGTGAGCCCGTTCCACTGCGCCGCCGAGCCCGGGAAGATGAAGGGCCGCCCCAGCTCCCGGCACAGGGTGGCGTAGCAGGCGAGCGTCGTGCCCATGTTCATGGCGTTGCCCACCGCCTTGCCGATGATCGTGTGCGGGCGGTGCACGCTCCAGGCGAAGCCGTCGCGGGCGGCGGCCGTGAACACGGCATCCTCCTGGGCGTAGTAGAAATTCTCGATGTCGAGGCGCCCCTGGTCCTCGCGGAACGGCGTCTGCGGGAGCTTGCCTTTGCCGTAGGCCTCGAACGGGCCGAGATAGTGCTTCAGCCCGGTCACCAGGGCGACGTGGCGGACGCTCTTCTTCGGGCGGAGCGCGTCTAAAAGGTTCTCGACCATCGCCCGGTTGACGCGGATCATCTCCGCTTCGGTCGGGCGCCGCTGCCAAGTCGCCAGGAACACGTGGCTCGGCGCGAGGTCGGCCAGCGCCTTCTCCAGCGAGGCCGGATCCTGCAGGTCGCCGGCCACCGGCGCGACGCCGTCCTGCTGCACCGGATGGCGCGCGAGGCCCGCGACCCGCCAGCCCTCCTGGTGGAGCAGCGCCGCGGTGGCGCTACCGACAATCCCGCTGGCGCCGACGATCAGGGCGGTGTTCGACATGGAAACCCTCGTGCCCGGCCCAAATCCGGGTCCGGGGCAGATGGGCACGGGTGATGTCGCCACAACCCCGCTGCGCGGCGGGGGCGCCTGTGCGGCGCGCAAGGGTTGTGTGATCGCGTCACCGTCTCCGTCATCGCGAGCGCAGCGAAGCGACCCAGGGCAGCGGGACGTTTGGAACCGTGGCGCGACCCTGGATTGCTTCGCTCCGCTCGCAAAGACGGGAGGGTTCTCAGGCGACCCGGTCGATCGCCGCGCCCAGGATGTCGGCGATCTCGCCGATCTGGCCGCGCTCGATGATCAGCGGCGGCGACAGCGCGATGATGTCGCCGGTCACCCGGGTGAGCAGGCCGCGCTCGAAACAGTCCACGAACACGTCGTAGGCGCGCTTGCCCACCGCGTCCGGACGCGGCGCCAGTTCGATGCCGGCGACGAGGCCGATGGTGCGGATGTCGATGACGTTCTTGCGCCCGCGCAGGTCGTGGAGCGCTGCCGCCCAGTCGTCGGCGATGTCGGCGACGCGGGTGAGGAGCCCCTCCTCCCGGTAGATGTCCAGCGTCGCGATGCCGGCCGCGCAGGCGATCGGGTGCCCCGAATAGGTGTAGCCGTGGAACAGCTCGATCCCGTCCGGGCCCTGCATCAGCGCGTCGTGAACCGCGCGGCTGGCGAAGACCGCGCCCATCGGCACCGTGCCGTTGGTCAGGCCCTTGGCGCTGGTCACGAGGTCGGGGACCACGCCGAAGAAGTCGGTGGCGAAGGGCGCGCCGAGCCGGCCGAAGCCCGAGATGACCTCGTCGAAGATCAGCAGGATGCCGTGCTTGGTGCAGATCTCGCGCAGGCGCTCCAGGTAGCCCTTCGGCGGGATGAGCACGCCCGTGGAGCCCGCCACCGGCTCGACGATGCAGGCCGCGATGGTCTCGGCCCCGTGGAGCGCCACCAGCCGCTCCAGATCCTCGGCGAGCTCGGCCCCGTGCTCGGGCTGGCCCTTCACGAAGGCGTTGCGGGCCGGATCGTGGGTGTGGCGCAGGTGGTCGGTGCCGTTGAGCTGCGGGAAGACCCGCCGGTTCGACACGATGCCGCCGACCGACAGGCCGCCGAAGCCGACGCCGTGATAGCCGCGCTCGCGGCCGATCAGCCGGGTCCGGGTCCCCTGCCCGATCGCCCGCTGGTAGGCCAGCGCGATCTTGAGGGCGGTGTCGACCGATTCCGAGCCGGAATTGGTGAAGAACACGCGGTCGAGGCGCTTGTCGGGGCCGCCCGGGGCGATCTCGGCCAGCCGCTCGGCGAACTCGAAGGCGATGGGGTGGCCCATCTGGAAGGTCGGGGCGAAGTCGAGCGTCGCGAGCTGGCGCTCCACGGCCGCCGCGATGCCCCGCCGTCCATGGCCGGCGTTGACGCACCAGAGGCCCGCGGAGCCGTCGAGGACCTTGCGGCCGTCATCGGCGGTGTAGTGCATGCCCTCGGCCGAGACGAGCAGGCGCGGCGCCGCCTTGAACTGGCGGTTGGCCGTGAACGGCATCCAGAAGGCGTCCATCGCGGGCGTGTTGCGGAGCGGATGGTCGGTCATGGGGCGGTTCTCCGGGGCACGCGGCGCGGATCGGGCGGCGGGACCAGGGGACACCTTCGCCGATCGGGCAACAAGTCCTTTTCTGGTCGCCGCCAACCCCTTGCAGGATCGGGGCCGCGGGTGGCACCGTTGCGGGATCCGCAACACCTGAAACGGACCTTCAGCCGGATGAGCATCGATGTCGGCGCGCGGCTGCGCTTCGTGCGCGCCCGCCACGGCCTGTCGCAGCGGACGCTCGCCAAGCGCGCCGGGGTGACGAATTCCGCGATCTCGCTGATCGAGGCGAATCGCGTGAACCCGTCGGTGGGCGCCCTGAAGCGGATCCTCGACGGGGTGCCGATCGGCATGGCCGAGTTCTTCGCGCTGGAGCCGGAGCCGGAGCGCAAGGCGTTCTTCGCCGCCGAGGAACTGACCGAGATCGGCCGGAAGGCCGACAAGGGGGCGATCTCGTACCGTCAGGTCGGCGACAGCCTGTTCGGGCGCAAGCTCCAGATCTTGAAGGAGCGCTACGAGCCCGGCGCCGATACCGGCCGGGTGCCGCTCTCCCACGAGGGCGAGGAGGGCGGGATCGTGCTCTCCGGCCGCCTGGAGGTGACGGTGGACGCCGAGCGCCGGATCCTCGGCCCCGGCGACGCCTACAGCTTCGACAGCCGCCGCCCGCACCGGTTCCGCTGCGTCGGACCCAACCCGTGCGAGGTGGTGAGCGCCTGCACGCCGCCGAGCTTCTGACAGGGCGAGCGTCGGACTATCCCATAACCCCCTCAGGATGAGGGGTGGATCGGATGCGCCGGCGCGCGGCAAACGTGGAGCCCCTCGGAAGCCTACACCATGCGGTTCCGCATTCGGGTGAAACACCCCGCCTGTTGCGTCTAGGCGTTGCGGTCGGCAGCCCGACTGGCGCATGCAGGGCGGTGTTTGAATTCATAATGCCGCGCGAGGATTGATGGCCGTCACCACCGCAGCCCCGGCCGCCGGGCCCGGACAGAACCAGTCGGCGCGCGCGGCGCTCGCGGCCTTCGTGGGCACCACGATCGAGTGGTACGACTTCTTCATCTACGGCACCGCGGCGGCCCTGGTGTTCGGGCCGCTCTTCTTCACCGCGGAATCGCCCTACATCGCCACGCTCTCGGCCTTCGGCACCTTCGCGGTCGGCTTCCTGGCCCGGCCGCTCGGCGGCCTGATCTTCGGGCATCTCGGCGACCGATTCGGGCGCAAGCGCGCCCTGGTGGCGACGCTGGTGATGATGGGCATCGCCACCTCGTGCATCGGCCTTCTGCCGACCTACGCCTCCGTCGGCCTGTGGGCGCCGGTGATGCTGGTGGTCCTGCGGCTGATCCAGGGGCTCGCGGTCGGCGGCGAGTGGGGTGGCGCCGTGCTGATGGCCGCCGAGCACGCGCCGGCCGGGCGCAACACCTTCTTCGCCTCCTTCGCGCAGCTCGGCAGCCCGGCCGGGCAGATCCTGTCGCTGCTGGCCTTCCGCCTTGCTGGCCTGCTCGACAAGGAGAGCTTCCTGACCTGGGGCTGGCGGGTGCCGTTCCTGGTGAGCATCCTGCTGCTGTTCGTGGGGCTGGCGATCCGCCTCGGCGTTGCGGAATCGCCGGCCTTCGAGAAGGCCCGGGCCGCTGGCGGACCGCCGCAGGCGCCCGTGCGCGAGGTCCTGACAACCAGCCTGAAGCCGGTGCTGCTGGCGGCGGGCGCCAACACCTTCGCGATCGCCTCGGTTTACCTGTTCAACACCTTCATGATCGCGTTCACTACGCAGTATCTTGGCATCGCGCGCGCAACGATCCTCGACGCCCTGCTGATCGGCGCCGTGGTGCAGCTGGTGATGACGCCGGTGGGCGCCCGGATCGCGGAGCTGATCCGCAACGAGCGGTTGTTCCTGCAGGGGACGCTGGTCTGGGCAATGCTGGCCCCCTACCCGCTGTTCTGGCTGGTCGAGACCAAGTCGGTCACGCTGATCGTGCTAGGCCTCGCCCTTAACGTCATCGGCACCGGGACCTTCTACGCGGTGATCGCCGGCTACCTTGCGGGCGCCTTCCCGACGCGGGTGCGCTACACGGCGATCTCCATCGCCTACCAGTTCTGCGGCGCGCTCGCCGGCGGGCTGACGCCGATCATCGGCACCGTGCTGGCCGAGCGCTTCCAGGGCCATTGGTGGCCGATCGCGGTGTTCGGCTCGGCGCTGGCCGGCGTGTCGTTCCTGTGCGTCACGGCGATCAGCGGCTACCGGGCGCGGCAGCGGGGCTTCCTGGACGGGTGAGCGCAAGCCGATCAAAGGCGCCGGATCCGGGTAACGCCGGATTCAGACCGGCGATCTAGGATCAGCGCCATGGATTCGATCGCCGCAGCCGCCGTGCAGATGCTGGGTTCGTCCCAGAACCAGCAGATCGGCCTCGCCGTCGCCGTGCAGCAGCTCTCGGCCGACAAGGCGGTGGCCGGGCTCGTGGCGGACAGCGCGGCCCAGGCGCCGAGCGCCGGCCCGCCCGCGCCTCCCGGACAGGGGCTGAGCGTCGACCTGCGGGTCTGACGGAAACACCGCCCCCGCTTTCCGGGCCTCGCGCGGCGCTGCTTCGCTTCGCTGCGCTCGCGATGACGGCGGGCTCTTCGGGGCCTGTTGAACGGCCGCCCCTACCCGAAGCCGTAGAGCCGCCGCGGGTTGTCGGCGAACACCATCCGGCGCCTGTCCGCGTCCGGCACCCAGTCGCCCATCAGGTCGAGGAGGTCCCGCGTCCGCGGCGGCCCGTCCCAGGCGGCCACGTGCGGCCAGTCCGAGCCCCAGAGGCAGCGTTCCGGCGCGGCGTCGTTGAGCGCCCGGGCGAAGGGGATCGTGTCCGCGTAGGGCGGGCCGGTCACGGAATCCCGGAAGGCCCCCGAGAGCTTCACCCAGTTGCCGTCGGCGACGAGGCCGAGCAGCGCCTCGAAGCCCGGATGGTCCAGGCCGGCCGAGGTCGGCATGTGGCCCATATGGTCGAAGACCAGCGGCACCGGCAGCCGCGACAGGCGGCCGGCGATCGGCGGCAGCTCTCGGGCATCGAGCAGGAACTGGAGGTGCCAGCCCATCTCGCGGGCGAGCGCCCCGTAGGACTCGACCGCGTCGAGCCCGACCCCGCCGCCGAACAGCACGTTGAGGCGCAGGCCGACCACGCCGGCCTCCTTCAGGGCCGCGAGCTCCGCGTCGGGCAGGCCGAGCGGGATCACCGCGATGCCGCGCAGGCGCTGCCGGTTGGCGCGCAGCGTCTCGACCATCAGCCGGTTGTCGGTGCCGTGCACGCTGACCTGGATCAGCACGCCGTTGGCCATGCCGGTCCCGTCGAGCATCGCGAGATACCGCTCGGCCGGCGCCGCCGGGGGCGTGTAGCTGCGGTCGGCCACCAGCGGGTAGTCCGGCGGCAGGCCGATGACGTGGGCGTGGGTGTCGACGGCGCCGTCCGGCACGGCGTAGCGGGTCGGGCCTTCCGGATGCGGGTCCGGGGCGGGGCAGTCTCGGATCTCGGGCATGATCAGGAATCCGCGTGGAGGACCTTGCCGCGCGTCTCGGGCAGCGCGAAGGCCGCCAGGAAGAAGATCCCGTAGGCGACGGCCGCGAAGATCGCGATGGCGGAGGCGAGGCCGGCGCGCTCCGCAAGGTAGCCGACCAGCGCCGGGAACAGCGCGCCGATGCCGCGGCCGAAATTGTAGCAGAACCCCTGCCCCGAGCCGCGCAGGCGGGTCGGATACAGTTCGGTCAGGAACGCGCCCATGCCCGAGAAGTAGCCGGAGGCGAAGAAGCCGAGCGGGAAGCCCAGCACCCACAGCACCCCGTTCGAGAGCGGGATCTGCGTGTAGGCAACGATCACCGCGATGGCGCCCAGCGAGAAGATCAGGAACAGCGGCCGCCGGCCGAGCCGGTCGGCGAGCCAGGCGCCCACGAGGTAGCCGGTGAACGAGCCGACGATCAGGGCCGCGAGGTAGCCGGTGGAGGACACGATCGACAGGTGGCGCTCGGTGGTCAGGAAGCGCGGCACCCAGGTGGTGATCGCGTAATAGCCGCCCTGGCAGCCCGCCGCCGCCAGGGAGGCGAGCAGCGTCGTCCTGAGGATCGGGCCGGAGAAGATCTCCCAGATCTGCGGCCGGTCGCCCGTGGCGGCGGCCCGGGCGCGGGATTCGGCGGCGACCTCCGGCTCCTTCACGTAGCGGCGCAGGTAGAAGACCAGCAGCGCCGGCAGCGCGCCCACCGCGAACATCCAGCGCCACGCGGTCTCGGGCGGCAGGATCGAGAACAGCACCGCCTGCGACAGGACTGCGAGACCCCAGCCGATCGCCCAGCCGGACTGGACGGAGCCGACGGCGCGGCCGCGATACTCGGCGCGGATCGTCTCGCCGATCAGCACGGCGCCGGCCGCCCACTCGCCGCCGAAGCCGAGGCCCAGGATCGCCCGGGCGACGAGAAGCTGCTCGAAGTTCTGCACGAAGGCGCAGAGCAGCGAGAACAGGGAGAACCAGAGGATCGTGATCTGCAGGGTGAGCACCCGGCCGATCCGGTCGGCGATGAAGCCCGCGAGCCAGCCACCGAGCGCCGAGGCCAGCAGCGTCACCGTGGCGGCGAGCCCGGCCGTGCCGGAATCGACGTGCCACAGGGCCATGATCGTCCCGATTACCAGCGGGTAGATCATGAAGTCCATGCCGTCGAGGCACCATCCGGCGGCGCACGCCCAGAAGGTGTGCCGCTCCGGCGGCGTCATCGATCGGTAGAAGGCGGTGAGGCTGGCGTCGCGGATCTCGACCGCGTCCACGCCGGTGCTCCCCTGCCCGGTTGCTGTGCTCATCACCGCCTCCCGCCGTCCGATACCAGTATCAGCGTCCTAGGCTGAGCTGTCCAACGTCGGAGAGGTCCACGCAAGGAAAAGGCCGCCCGCAGGCGGCCTCTCCCCGTCTTTTCGCTTCCCGGTCGACGCTCAGTAGCAGCGCTCGACCAGGACCCGGCGGTAGCCGTAGGGGGTCCAGCGCACCCGCGGGACCGTGTAGCAGCCACCGCCGTAGCCGTAATCGTAGCCGTAGGCAGCCGGCGCGTAGTAGCCGCCATACCCGTAGCCCGGGTAACCGTAGCCATAGCCGCCGTAGAGGCCGCCGGCCGCGAGACCCAGGCCGACGCCGAGGCCCAGGCCGCCGAGGCCGTAGCCGTAGCCCCGGCCATAGCCGAAGCCGCGACCACCATAGAAGCCGCGACCACCATAGAAGCCACCCCCGCGGAAGCCGGCGCCGCGGAAGCCGCCGCCGAAGCCGCCGCCCCGGAAACCGCCGAAGCCGCCGCCGTGGAAGCCGCCGCCGTGGAAACCACCACCGCCGAATCCGCGCGCGTCCGCGCTGGCCGGCGCTAGAGCCAGGGCACCCGCTGCGAGCAGGGCCGAGCCGAGCACTGCACCCTTCATCACGTCATCTCCGTGGAAAACCGCCCTCTGAGGCATGAAACGTTTCAAGGCCGAAAACGGTCCAGTCCCCTCTTGCGGCGCGCCGCCGCTCCTGGCCGCGGCAAGCCTCGGCCTTGCTCCGGGCTCCAAAATCGCCGCTTTCCGAGGCGAGAGGCCCCGGTGACACCCCGCTCCAACCCTCCGAGCAATCCGGAACGAGTGATGACGATGCGCCCGGCTCACGCCCTGTTGATCGCGCTCCTCGCGCTCGCCGCCCCCGCCCGGGCTGGCGGGGCGCCGGCCGGCCCAACGCCTTGCCGGGCCGTCGAGGCGCAGGGCGAGACCTTCACGGTCTGTACGATCGACCTGCGGCGGCAGCGATTGAAGTTGTTCTGGCGCGAGCAGGATGGGCGGCCCTACGGCTCGCTCGGCACGCTGGCCGAGACTCAGGGCGGGCGTCTCAGCTTCGCGATGAATGCCGGCATGTACGACAAGGACCAGGCGCCGGTGGGCCTCTATGTCGAGGACGGGCGCGAGATGAAGCGGGTCTCGACGGCCGATGGCCCGGGCAACTTCCACCTCAAGCCCAACGGCATCTTCTGGGTGAAGGGCGAGCGCGCGGGCGTGCTCGACACGGCCCGCTATCTCCGGGCGAAGATCCGCCCGGACTACGCCACGCAGTCCGGGCCGATGCTGGTGATCGATGGCCAGATTCACCCGAAGATCTCGACCGACGGGCCGAGCCAGAAGATCCGCAACGGCGTGGGCGTCCCGGAGGACGGGCACGTCGCGATCTTCGCCATCTCCGAGCGCCCGGTGACCTTCGGGGCCTTCGCGCGCCTGTTCCGGGACGATCTCGGCTGCCGGAACGCCCTGTTCCTCGACGGCTCCGTGTCGAGCCTCTACGCGCCGAATCTCGGCCGCACCGATATCAGCCGCCCGCTCGGGCCGCTGGTGGGGGCGCTGCCGCGCTGAGGACGGCTCGGAGCCAGGGGACGGGAGGGGAAGCCTGCCTCTCCCTCTCCCGGTCCGCGATCAAGCCGACAAGCTTCGGCACGCGCAATGGTTCTGGATTCCGGGCTCGCCTACGGCGCCCCGGAATGACGGTGTGGTCGAGCGAGGACGGGGTTTCCGCCGCTGCGCGGACGTCCCGCGCGGCGGCCGCGTTCAGCGCTGCCCGAAGGCCGTGTCCTTGAACAGGTCCTTGTACTCCCGCGGTTGCGAGCGCCAGTACTGCTTGGGGGCCCGCACGCGCGCGCCGAGCTCGGCGGCCGCGTGCCAGGGCCAGCGCGGATCGTACAGCATGGCCCGGGCGAGGGATATCGCGTCCGCCTTGCCCTCCTGCAGGATCGCCTCCGCTTGGCTGGGCTCGGTGATCAGCCCCACCGCGATGGTGGTGAGTCCGGTCTCGGCCTTGATCCGCTCCGCGTAGGGCACCTGGTAGCCCGGCCCGAGCTTGATCGCCTGCTTGGGCGAGACGCCGCCCGTGGAGACGTGGAGCGCGGGCGAGCCCGCCCGCTTCAGGGCCTGGGCCAGTTCGACAGTCTCGTCGAGGTCCCAGCCGTCCTCGACCCAGTCGGTGGCCGAGACGCGCAGCCAGACCGGGCTGCCCGCCGGAACGACGGCGCGCACCGCGTCGTAGACCTCCAGCGGGAAGCGCATCCGGTTCGCGAGGCTGCCGCCATACTCGTCCGTCCGCTTGTTGGCGATCGGCGACAGGAACTGGTGCAGCAGGTAGCCGTGAGCGCCGTGCAGCTCCACCGCCTCGATGCCGAGGCGCGCGGCACGCTTGGCGGTGGCCACGAACTGGTCGCGGACGCGCTTCAGGTCGGCGGCGTCGAGGGCGTGGGGCGGGACCTCGCCCTCCCCGTGCGCCAGAGCCGAGGGCGCCTCCGTGCGCCAGCCGTAAGGGTGCTCCGGCGGAATCTGCTGGCCGCCGGCCCAGGGAGCCTCGCTGGACGCCTTGCGGCCGGCATGGGCGATCTGGATGCAGACCGGGATCGGCGCGTATTCGCGCACGGCGTCGAGCACGCGGGCCAGCGCCCGCTCGCAGCCGTCGTTGTAGAGGCCGAGATCCCAGGCCGTGATCCGCGCCTCGGGCGAGACCGCGGTCGCCTCCAGGGTGAGCAGGCCGGCGCCCGACATGGCGAGCTGGCCGAGATGCATCATGTGCCAGTCGGTGGCCTCGCCATCCCGGGCCGAGTACTGGCACATCGGAGCGATCAGGATGCGGTTCTCGAGGGTGAGGGCATCGAGCGTCAGCGGTTCGAACAGGCGAGCGGTCATCAGCAACTCCCGGTGGTCGATCCACTCTGGCGCAGGATGGGCACGACGGCCAGTGCGGTGCGGCAGAGCACCCCTGCGACCTGGGATTGTGGGAACCTGCGGAGACGGACGGCCGTTTTTCGCCCTGTCGCCGCATCGCGGCAATCGACGCGAACCGCCTGAGGGGGCGAGATCGCCCGAGGTCCAGATGATGCTCACCAGACTCGCCGTCCCGCTCGCCCTCGCCGCCGGCTGCGCCGCCCTCGCGGGCGGGGCGCAGGCCCAGCCCGCCGCCTTTGGCGGACCGAAGATGCTGATCCACGGCAATTACTGCGGGCCCGGCAACAATGCCCCGCTGCCGCCGATCGACGCCCTCGACGCAGCCTGCGCCCGCCACGACGCCTGCACGCCCGAAGGAGGCCTGCCCACGCAGGCCTGCAATCTCCGCCTTCAGCGGGAGGCCACCCTGATCTCCCGCGATCCGCGCCAGCCCCAGGAACTGCGCTCGATGGCCGGCCTCGTCGCCGCCACCGCCACCCTGATCCCGTCCGAGCCGGCCCCGCGGAGCATGCCGGCCTCGGTCACGACCAGTCCGGCGCCGGACGCCTTCGCGCCGGCCCCGGAAAGACCGGCCCCCGGGGCGCTGGACGAGGACGACGACGCGGCGGACGCCGACTGACGCGGCCTGATGACGGCGCGGCCAGACCCGCCGCGCCGTCATGCCCGTCGCGCGCGGACGCTCAGACGGCGCCGATGCCCCTGCCCTTCAGGCTCTCGCCGATCTCGCCGAGGGCCGTGGCATCGTCGATCGTCGCCGGCATCGTCCAGGGCTCGTCGTCGGCGATGCGCTTCATGGTGGCCCGCAGGATCTTGCCCGAGCGGGTCTTGGGCAGCCGCGGTACGGTCAGCGCCAGCTTGAAGGCCGCCACCGGACCGATCTCGTCGCGCACCTTGGCGACGAGTTCCCGCTCGATCGCCTCGGTCGGCCGCGCGACGCCGGCCTTGAGCACCACGAACCCGCAGGGCACCTCGCCCTTCAGCGCGTCGCGGATGCCGATGACCGCGCATTCCGCCACGTCGGGATGGCCGGCCAGAACCGCCTCCATGCCGCCGGTGGACAGGCGGTGGCCCGCGACGTTGATGATGTCGTCGGTCCGGCCCAGGACCGTGATGTAGCCGTCCGCGTCGATCACCCCGGCATCCGAGGTGTCGTAATAGCCCGGAAAGGTGGCGAGGTAGCTCGACCGCATCCGTTCGTCCGAGCCCCACAGGGTCGGCAGGCAGCCGGGAGGCAGGGGCAGGCGGATCGCGATCGTGCCCATCGTGCCGGCCGGGACGGGCTTGCCGCCCTCGTCCAGCACCTCGACCCGGTAGCCCGGCATCGGCACGCAGGTGCTGCCGTGCTTCACCGGCAGGAGGCCGAGCCCGAGCGGGTTGCCGGCGATCGGCCATCCGGTCTCGGTCTGCCACCAATGGTCGATGACCGGCCGGTTCAGCACCCGCTCGGCCCAGGCGACTGAGTCGGGGTCGGCGCGCTCGCCGGCCAGGAACAGGCTGCGGAAGGCCGAGAGGTCGTAGGCGCCGATCCGGGCGCCCGCGGAATCCTCTTTCTTGATGGCGCGGAGCGCCGTCGGCGCCGTGAACAGGCAGGTCACGCCGTACTCGGCGGCGACCTGCCAGAAGGCGCCGGCATCGGGCGTGCCGACCGGCTTGCCCTCGTAGAGCACCGTCGTGCAGCCGTGCAGCAGCGGCGCGTAGACGATGTAGGAATGGCCCACCACCCAGCCGATGTCGGAGGCGCAGAAATAGGTCTCGCCGGGCTGGACGCCGTAGAGATTCGGCATCGACCAGGCGAGAGCGACGAGGTAGCCGCCGGTGTCGCGGACAACGCCCTTCGGCTTCCCCGTCGTGCCGGAGGTGTAGAGGATGTAGAGCGGGTCGGTGGCGGCGACCGGTGCGCAGGCCGCCCTCTGCCCCGCGTCCCGGGCGGCCGCGACGGTCTCGGCCCAGTCGCGGTCGCGCTCCGGCGTCAGGGCGGCCGCGCATTGCGGCCTCTGGAGGATCAGGCAGGCCTCCGGCTTGTGGCGCGAGGCCGCGATCGCCGCGTCGAGGAGGGGCTTGTAGGCGACCACCCGGTTCGGCTCGATGCCGCAGGAGGCGGCGAGCACCACCTTCGGCGCCGCATCCTCGATCCGCACCGCCAGCTCGTTGGCGGCGAAGCCGCCGAACACCACCGAATGGACCGCGCCGAGCCGGGCGCAGGCCAGCATGCCGAACAGCGCCTCGGGTACCATCGGCATGTAAAGGATCACCCGGTCGCCCCGGCCGACGCCGAGCCCGGCCAGCACGGCGGCCAGAACCGCCACCTCGTCGCGCAATTCCCGGTACGTGATGCTGCGCTTGGTGCCAGTGACGGGGGAATCGTAGCGGATCGCCACCTGCTCCGCCCGCGCCCCCTCGGCGTGACGGTCGACCGCGTTGTGGCAGGCGTTCAGCGTGCCGTCCGGGAACCAGCGGCCGTAGGGCCCCGAATCCGGTGCGAAGGCCCGCTCCGGCGCGCGCACCCAGTCGAGCGACCGGGCCGCGCCGAGCCAGAACCTCTCCGGATCGCGGCGGGCCGATTCGTAGATCTCCGGGTAGCGGCCCGGAAGGCTGGCGTTCGTCATCGCTTCGGCGTTTCCTCGCGGACCGCTCTCCGGCGGCCGGCTTAGAGTAGCCCATTCTCGCGCGCGGGGAGAGTGGGCCTCGCCCCCGCGCGGCGGCGTGCGCGCCACAAGAAAGCCGCCGCACCGGGAGGTCCGATGCGGCGGCTTCTATCATACGGGGTGTGCTATCTCGGGTGAGGTGTCAGGCCTCAGTGCCAGGCCTCAGTGCAACGTGTCGTTGCCCGCTTGCAGCCTGTTGATCTCGTCCTTGAGAAGGAGTTTCCGTCGCTTCAGCTCGGCGATGTGGAGGTCGTTCGCCGAAGGCCTGTGGGTCGCTTCCTGAATCTCGCGCTCGAGGGCTTCGTGCTTCCGGGCGAGTTGGTTCAGATGCGTCTGCAGCGACATGAGCCGAATCTCCTGTCATCGTTTCGACACGTCGAGATTGGCACAGGATGCCGGACCTGTCGAAGCGTTTTCTGCTGCTAAGTCTCACGAATGCTTACCGCGCCGTCTTGTCCGGCGCCCGGGCGTGACGCATGCTCCCGAGCCATGAACGAACTTCGGGTCCGCGGGTGACAATGGCGGAAGAGTCGGGTGAGAGTGCGCAGTCGGATCTCCTGGGCGAGCTGGCCCGGCTGCGCGAGGAGCACCGGGACCTCGACAGCGCCATCGAGGCGCTGGAGCTCAGCGTCGCCGGGGACCAGCTCCAGATCCAGCGGCTGAAGAAGCGCAAGCTCACGCTGCGCGACCGCATCTTCCACATCGAGGACGCGCTGACGCCGGACATCATCGCCTGATGCCGGTGGACGCCGCCGCGCCCCGCCTTGCCGCGGGCCTGCGCCGCCTGTAAGCGCCCTCTTTTGCCGGGATCAACGATGGTGTCGCCTCCGGTCGCGATCATCATGGGCAGCCAGTCCGACTGGGCGACCATGCGGCATGCCGCCGAGACGCTCGACGCGCTCGGCGTGCCCTACGACGCGCGGATCGTGTCGGCCCACCGCACGCCCGACCGTCTCGTGGCCTTCGCCAAGGGCGCGGTCGCGGCCGGTCTCAAGGTCGTGATCGCCGGTGCGGGCGGCGCCGCACACCTGCCCGGAATGGCGGCGGCGATGACCCGGCTCCCGGTCTTCGGCGTGCCGGTGGAATCCAAGGCCCTGTCCGGCCAGGACAGCCTGCTCTCCATCGTCCAGATGCCCGCCGGCATCCCGGTGGGGACCCTGGCGATCGGTCGGGCCGGGGCCATCAACGCGGCCCTGCTCGCCGCGTCTGTCCTGGCGCTCTCTGACCCGCAGCTGGCGGAGCGACTCGACGCGTGGCGCGCGGCCCAGACCGCCTCGGTGGCCGAGCGGCCGGTGACGGAAGAGAACGCGTGACGGACAAGACCCTCGGCCCCGGCTCCACCCTCGGCATCGTCGGCGGAGGCCAGCTCGGGCGCATGATCGCGCTGGCCGCAGCCAATTACGGCCTCAAGGTCCACGTCTACGCGCCCGACCAGGACAGCCCCGCCTTCGATGTGGCCGCCCGCACCACCTGCGCGGCCTACGACGATGCCGAGGCGCTGGCCGCTTTCGCGCGCAGCGTCGACGTCGTCACCTACGAGTTCGAGAACATCCCGCACGCCACCGCCGACATCCTGGCCCGGCACGCCGCCCTGCACCCGAACGCGCGGGCGCTCTCGACCACGCAGGACCGCCTGTCCGAGAAGGAATTCATCAACGGTCTCGGCATCCCGACGGCGCCGTTCCGGGCGGTCGACACGCCCGACGACCTCGACCGCGCGATCGAGGTGATCGGCCTGCCGGCGGTGCTCAAGACCCGCCGCTTCGGCTACGACGGCAAGGGGCAGCGCATGCTGCGCGAGCGGGCCGAGGGCGACCGCAACGCCCTGTTCGCCGAGTTCGGCGGCGCGCCGCTGATCCTCGAAGGGTTCGTGCCGTTCGAGCGCGAGGTCTCGGTGGTCGGCGCCCGCGCCCGCGACGGCAGCTTCGCGGCGTTCGACCTATGCGAGAACGAGCATCGCGATCACATCCTCGCGTTGACCCGGGTCCCGGCTCCCGGCGTGTCGCCCGAGACGCGCCGCGCCGCCCTCGACATCGCCCAGCGCATCGCCGACGCGCTGGACTATGTCGGCGTGCTCGCCGTGGAGATGTTCCTGGTGCGGGAGGACGGTGCCGAGCGCCTCGTGGTCAACGAGATCGCGCCGCGGGTCCACAATTCCGGGCACTGGACCATCGAGGGGGCGCGGACCTCGCAATTCGCCCAGCATGTCCGCGCCGTCTGCGGCTGGCCGCTGGGCGACGCCGCCCGGGTGGGCGGCCTGCCGGTGGAGATGCGCAACCTCATCGGCGCCCAGGCCGACGACTGGCACGCCCTGCTGGCCGAGCCCGGCGCGCATCTGCACCTCTACGGCAAGGGCGAGGCGCGCCCGGGCCGGAAGATGGGGCACGTCACCCGACTCGGGTCCGACCCGGTCGAGTCCTGAGGCTTCGGGGGCACACCCGCGCCGCCGCGTGCCGCGCGGAGGCCCCGACGCGGCGCCGGGGCCGCGTCGAGCCATACCTTCGCCACATCCCGCCGCTTCCACCAAGTCGTGGTCGGTGCCGAATGCTGTCGATCGATTCACCCGCGCCGCCTTTATCCTGTCGGGACAGGCGACGAGCCGGGTGACGAGGCGGCGCTTTCTTAAGCCGGCCTTCACCGTGATGCGCGACGGTGCCCCGGATCGGGTGTGCCCGGCGCGCGGCGCGGGCGCTTGGACGTGAGGGGCGAGGCGGGCACGCGGGATGCGGGCCGCGCCTCGGGGAGAGTGGGGCGATGATCGTACGCAACGGGCTGGTTCGGACGGCGGCACTGATCGGCGCGGCCATAATCTCGGCCGCGGGCCTTGCGGGCTGCGAGACCGTCGGGAGCGCGGCCGGCCCGCGGCAATACGCGGTGCTGGAGACCGACACGACGGGCGCCACGAACGTGAACATCGCCTCGCTGACCGAGGTCGTGCAGCGCAACCCGAACGACGCGGCGGCCTACAACACCCGCGGCGCCGCCTACGCCCGTGCCGGCCAGTTCAGCGACGCCATCGCGGACTTCACCAAGGCGATCCAGATCGATCCGAACTCGGCTTCGGCCTACAACAACCGGGCGCTTGCCAGCCGCCAGATCGGCCGCGACGGCCCGGCGCTGCAGGATTTCACCAAGGCGATCGGCATCGATCCGAATTACGGCCCCGCCTATATCGGCCGGGCCAATGTCGAGCGCGCCCAGGGCAACCTCGATCAGGCGCTCAATGACCTCAACGTCGCGATCCGGCTGATGCCCGAATCGGCCGAGGCCTACCATGCCCGCGGCCTCGTGCGGCAGAAGCAGGGTCAGGACACCCAGGCGATCGCCGATTTCGACGCCGCTATCGACCGCGACCCCTTCAAGTCGGCGCCCTACGCCGCCCGCGGCCAGAGCCTGATCGCCACGAACCAGTACCCGAAGGCGATCGAGGACTACAACGCGGCGCTCAACGTCAACAACAAGGACGCCACCTCCTGGGCCTATCGCGGCCTGGCCTACGAGAAGTCGGGCCAGCGCAAGGAGGCGATGGAGAACTACCAGCGCGCCTCGACGATCGACCCGAACAATTCCGTCGCCCGCGCCGGCCTCGGCCGGGTGCAGGGCGGGGTCGGCTCGCTGTTCAACTGATCGCGGCTACCCCAAACACGCCTTCATCCTGAGGTGCCCGCGTCAGCGGGCCACAAACGAGGGCTTCGGGGATCGCGCGGCCGGCCGGAGGCCTCCTACGAGGCCTCCGCTTCGCTCCGGCACCCCAGCATGAGGGGGCGAGTCGGATGGACCGCCCTCAGGCCGCCAGCAGCCCGTTCTCGTCCTGCGTGATCCGGCGCAGGTGGTGGGCGGTGTCGCCGAGCTGGTACTCGATCATGGCGAGCCGCTTGAAATGGTGGGCGCCGATGTACTCCAGGGTCATGCCGATGCCGCCGTGGAGCTGGACCGCCTCCTGGCCGACATAGCGGCAGGCCTTGTTGATCTGCACCTTCACGGCCGACAGGGCCGCGGCCCGCGCCTTGGCATCCGGCGTGTCCACCATCATGGCGGCGTAGAGCGCCATCGAGCGGGCCTGCTCCAGCTGAATCAGCATGTCCACGGCCCGATGCTGCAGGGCCTGGAAGGAGCCGACGCTGACGCCGAACTGCTTGCGGGTCTTGAGGTACTCGACCGTGAGCTTGTGGAGCGCGTCCATGGAGCCGACCGCCTCGGCGGCGAGCGCCGCGATCCCGTGCTCCACCACCCGCTCGAGGAGCGGCAGGCCGCCTTCGGGATCGCCCAGGGCTGAGTCGGCAGGGATCTGCACCTCCGAGAAGGACACTTCCGCGGCCCGGCCGCCATCCTGGGTCGGATAGGCTTCGATGGCGACGCCCGCGGCGTCGGTTGGGACCAGGAACAAGCCGATCCCGTGCAGATCGCGCCGCTCACCCGAGACCCGGGCGGAGACCACCATCAGGCCGGCCGCGTCGGCGTTGGGCACGACGCTCTTGGCGCCGCTCAGCACGAAGCCGTCGCCGCTGCGACGGGCCGTGGTGGCCACGTCGGCGAGGTCGTAGCGGGACTGGCGCTCGGTGTGGGCGAGGGTGAGGCGCAGATCGCCCGCGACGAGGCCGGGGACGAGGCGTTCCTTCTGCGCCGCGCTGCCGCCGAGCCGCAGGGCAGTCGAGCCGAGGACGAGGCTTGCCAGCAGCGGCTCGACCACGAGGTTGCGGCCGACCGCCTCCATGACCAGCAGGGTCTCGACCGGGCCGCCGCCGAGGCCGCCGTCCTCTTCCGAGAACGGCAATCCGGTGACGCCGAGTTCGGAAAAGCCGCCCAGCCCTCCGCGGGGAAGCCCAGCGGCGCCTTCAGCCGCGCCTGGCGGCTCTCCAGCGACGGGTAGAGGTCGGCGGCCAGCCGCTCGACCGAGTCGCGCAGGAGCGACTGGTCCTCGTTCAGGTCGAAATCCATGGTTTCCCCTCGTCCTCTCTCCTCCCCCTTGCGGGGAGGAGCCGGAGGTGGGGGTGGTGCAGAAGGCACCGTGGCGCCTCGTCCGGGGCCACCCCCACCCCTGACCCCTCCCCGCAAGGGGGAGGGGAAATCGCTCACAATCCCAGAATGCCCTTGGCGATGACGTTGTGCTGGATCTCGTTCGAGCCGCCGTAAATCGAGACCTTGCGGTTGTTGAAGTAGCTCGGCGCCGCCGCGTCGACCCAGTCGAAGCCTCCGGGCAGGTTGTTGGCGCCCGCCCCACGCGCCGGAGCCGCGAGGGCGAAGGGCCCGGCGAGTTCCACCAGCAGCTCGGTCGCCGCCTGCTGGAGCTGCGAGCCGCGGATCTTGAGGAGCGACGACGCGGGATCGGGCTCCACCGAATCCGCCCTTCCCTGCTTGGCCGCCACCCGCATCTGGGTGATCTCCAGCGCCTTCAGCTCGATCTCCACCTCCGCGACGCGGGTCCGGAAGGCGGGATCATCCCACATTGTGCCCGACCCGGCCGGCATCTCCCGGGCGAGGCGCTTGATCCGGGCGATCCGCTCCTTGGTGAGGCCGATCCGGGCGATGCCGGTCCGCTCGTTGGCGAGCAGAAATTTCGCGTAGTCCCAGCCCCGGTTCTCCTCGCCGACAAGGTTCTCGACCGGCACGCGGACGGAATCGAAGAAGACCTCGTTGACCTCGTGCCGGCCCTCCAGGGTCAGGATCGGCCGCACGGTGATGCCGGGCGTCTTCATGTCGATCAGCAGGAAGGAGATGCCGCGCTGCTTCTTGGCCTCGAAATCGGTGCGGACCAGGCAGAAGATCCAGTCGGCATGCTGGCCGAGCGTCGTCCAGGTCTTCTGGCCGTCGGCGACGTAGTGGTCGCCGTCGCGCACCGCCTTGGTTTTGAGCGAGGCGAGGTCGGAGCCAGCGCCGGGCTCCGAGAAGCCCTGGCACCACCAGTCGTCGAGATTGGCCGCGCGGGGGAGAAAGCGTTCCTTCTGGTCTTGCCGCCCGAAGGTCGCCAGCACCGGGCCGAACATGTAGCAGTTGAACTGCTGCGGCAGCGGCACCGCCGCCTGGAACAGCTCCTCGGTGTAGATGTAGCGCTGGATCGGGGTCCAATCCCGGCCGCCCCATTCCTGCGGCCAGTGCGGCACCGCCCAGCCCTTGGCGTTGAGGATCCGCTGGCTCGTGACGTAATCGTCCTTGGTGAGGCTGCGTCCCTCCGAGACCTTGCGGCGGATCTCTGCAGGGATCTCCGTCCGGCAGAAGGTCCGGACTTCGTCGCGGAACGCGATCTCTTCGTCGGTGAAGCGCAGGTCCATCGACTCAGCTCCGGGCGATCTCGAAGAGGCCGGCGCAGCCCTGGCCGCCGGCGACGCACATGGTCACCACGGCGTAACGCGCGCCGCGGCGGCGGCCCTCCAGCAGGGCGTGGCCGACGAGCCGCGCCCCCGACATGCCGAACGGGTGGCCGACCGAGATCGCGCCGCCGTTGACGTTGACCTTCGCAGGGTCGATCCCGAGCCTGTCGCGGCAGTAGACCGACTGCGACGCGAAGGCCTCGTTCAGCTCCCACAGGTCGATATCGGCGACGCTGAGGCCCTGCCGCTCCAGCAGCCGCGGCACCGCGAAGACCGGGCCGATACCCATCTCGTCCGGCCCGCAGCCCGCCGAGGCGAAGCCCCGGAAGGTGCCGAGCGGCGTGAGGCCCCGGCGCGCCGCCTCGCCGGCCGACATCAGCACGCTGGCCGAGGCCCCGTCCGAGAGCTGGCTGGCATTGCCCGCCGTGATGAAGGCGCCCTCCCCGCGCACAGGCTTGAGCTTGGCGAGGCCCTCCAGATTCGTGTCCGGTCGGTTGCCCTCGTCCTTGGCGAGCCGGGTCTCGACCTCCCGGGTCTCGCCCGTGGCCTTGTCGGTCACCGCCATGACGGCGCTCATCGGAACGATCTCGTCGTCGAACAGCCCGCGCGCCTGCGCGTCGGCCGTGCGGCGCTGGCTCTCCAGGGCGAATTGGTCCTGCGCCTCCCGGGAGATGCCGTAGCGTTCCGCCACGATGTCGGCGGTCTCGATCATCGGCATGTAGATCGCCGGCAGGTGCGCCTCCAGCCACGCGTTGCGGGTCAGCTCCCGCTGGACCTTCGGCTGGACGAGGCTGATCGACTCGACGCCGCCCGCCACCGCCACCGGCACGCCGTCGAGGATGATCCGCCGTGCCGCGCTGGCGATCGCCTCCAGGCCCGAGGCGCAGAAGCGCGAGACCGTGACGCCGGCCGACTCGACCGGGATCCCCGCCACCAGGGCCGCGTGACGGGCGACGTTGCCGCCGGTGGCGTTCTCCGGATAGCCGCAGCCGAGCACCACCTCCTCGACCGCCTCGGGCTCCAGGCGCGCCCGGTCGAGGGCGCCCGGATCGCGTGGGCGGCGAGGTCGGCGCCGCGGGTGAGGTTCAGCGCGCCGCGATGCGCCTTGCCGATGGGCGTGCGGGCGGTCGCGACGATCACCGCGTCGGTCATGATCTCTCTCCCGCTCAGGCGTTCTTCAGGCCGGCGAAGCTGCCGCCCTCGGCGGCGAGGCGCTTCAGGAGCGGCGCCGGCTCCTGGCTGTCGTCGCCGGTCTCCGCGGCGAAGCGCGACAGCGCCTCCGCGATCGTCTTCAGCCCGACCGTGTCGGCCCAGTGCATCGGGCCGCCGCGCAGGCCGGCCAGTTGTAGCCGTTGATCCAGATCGTATCGATGTCGCCCGGCCGGGCCGCGATGCCCTCCTCCAGGATCCGCGCACCCTCGTTGACCATCGGGTACATCAGCCGGGCGATGATCTCCTCGGCCGTGAAGCTGCGGCGCGCGACGCCGTGCTCGGCGGCGACGCGCGCGATCAGCGCCTCGACCTCGGGGTCGCGCGTGCCGGTGCGAGCGCCGTCCGGGTAGAGGTAGAAGCCGCGCCCGGTCTTCTGGCCGAACCGGCCCTGCTCGGCGAGCGAATCGGCGACCGGGGCCCGGCCGCCGAAATCCTTGCGCGAGCGCCAGCCGATATCGAGTCCCGCGAGGTCGCCCATGGCGAAGGGCCCCATCCGGAAGCCGAAGCCGGTGACCGCCGCGTCGACCTCGTGGGGCAGCGCGCCCTCGAGCAGCAGGCGCTCGCCGGCCCGGCTGCGGCGCTCGAGCATGCGGTTGCCCACGAAGCCGAAGCAGACCCCCACCGTCACCGGCAGTTTGTTGAGGCGCTTGCCGAGATCGAGGGCGGTGGCGAGCACGTCCGGGGCGGTCTTCTCGGCCCGGACCACCTCGGCGAGGCGCATGACGTTGGCTGGGCTGAAGAAGTGCAGGCCGAGCACGTCCTGCGGCCGGTTCGTGACCGCCGCGATGGCGTTCACGTCGAGATAGGAGGTGTTGGTGGCCAGGATCGCTCCAGGCTTGGCGATCTGGTCCAGCTTGGAGAAGATCTCGCGCTTGACGTCCATATCCTCGAAGGCCGCCTCGATGACGATGTCGGCCTCCTGGGCGTTCTCCAGCCCGATTGCGCCGGTGATCCGGCCGACCCGCTCGTCGCGCTGGGCCTCGGTGATCGAGCCGCGCTTGGCCGAGCCGGCATAGAGGCCCTTCACCCGGTCGAGGCCGCGCGCCAGGGCGCCCTCCTCGGTCTCGATCACCATCACCGGGATGCCCGCATTGGCGAAGCACATCGCGATGCCTCCGCCCATCGTGCCGGCGCCGATCACGGCGGCCGTGCGGATGGGACGGCGGGGCGTGTCCTTCGGCAGGCCGTGCACCCGGGCGGCCTCGCGCTCGGCGAAGAAGGCGTAGCGCAGGGCCTTGGAGCGTGGATCCTCCACCAGGGCGCGGAACTCGGCCCGCTCCACCGCCACCGCGGCGTCGAAGTCCTGCTCCAGGCCGGCGCGCACGGCCCGCACCAGGGCATGGACGTTGGTGGCGTCGGGGTCGCGCTTCACCGCCTCGGCGGCCTGCGCCTCAAAGGTTTCGCGGGCCGCCGGCGTCAGCCTCTCAGACCGGTCGCGCACCCGCGGCAGGGCGCCGGAATCGGCGAGCTCCAGCGCCCGCCTGCGGGCCTCCGCCACGAGGTCGCCCGGCACCACGGCATCGGCGATCCCGAGCGCCGCCGCCTTCTCGGCGGAAACGGGCTCGCCGGTGAGCATCATCGGGAAGGCGGCGTCGGGCCCGATCAGGCGCGGCAGGCGCTGCGTGCCCCCCGCTCCCGGGATGATCCCGAGCTTGATCTCCGGCAGGCCGATCCTGGCGGACGGCGCCGCCACGCGGCCGTGGCAGGCCATGGCCAGTTCCAGCCCGCCGCCGAGCGCCGCACCGCCGATGGCCGCAACCACCGGCTTCGGGCTGGCATCGAGGCGGTCCAACAGGTCCGGCAGGCTCGGCGGCTGCTGCGGCTTGCCGAACTCGGTGATGTCGGCGCCGCCCACGAACACCTTGCCTTCGGCCGCCAGGACGATCGCTCGGACCGACGCGTCCGCGATGGCCTGCGCCAAGACCCCGTCGAGGGCTGCCCGCATCGCGGCGCCGAGCGCGTTGACCGGCGGATTGGCGAGCGTGAGCACCGCCACGCCACCATCGACCTCCTGACGAACCACCCGAGACTCCTTGTTGTTCTGCAATGCAGAATGACTGTCCGCAATTGGCCCGGATGTTGGTTTGATGAACCGACCCAGTCAAGGCGAAGAGCTTTACGGCTTGCGCGGCCCTGTTCCTGTTCTGCATTGCAGACTTCTGTAACAGGGCCCGTTTGACCGGCCTCTGCCGCCCGTGTCATCAAAACCGCGCCCGGCGCGATCGGCCACAAGCGCCGCGAATGCGGTGCCGAAGAGAACCGGGCGCCGGGGAAGGGGAGGAGCACGATGCGCAGCATCGATCTGAGCGAGCGACCCGGCCGTGCCCGATTGGCGCGCGAGCCCATGGCCGGGCGCGGCCGATGAGCGACGGTCCCGAGCAACCGCAGGCCGGGCGCCTGCCCGCGGCTCTGCGCGGACGGCTCGCCCTGCCGGTGATCTGCGCGCCGATGTTCATCGTGTCCGGCCCGGAGCTGGTGATCGCTCAGTGTCTGTCCGGCGTGGTCGGTTCCTTCCCCGCCCTCAACGCCCGGCCTGCCGAGCTGCTGGACGAATGGCTCACGCGGATCACGGAAACGCTCGCACAGGCCCGCGCTGCGGATCCGTCGAGGAAAGTCGCGCCCTTTGCGGTCAACCAGATCGTCCATGCCTCCAACGACCGGCTGGCGCAGGACGTCGAAGCCTGCGTCCGGCACCAGGTGCCGATCATCATCACCTCGCTGCGCGCCCCGGACGCGGTGATCCGTCCGGTCCACGCCTACGGCGGCGTGGTGTTCCACGACGTCACCAACGTCCGCCACGCCGAGAAGGCGCTGGAGGCCGGCGTCGACGGGCTGATCCTGGTCTGTGCCGGCGCGGGCGGGCACGCCGGGACGCTGAGCCCCTTCGCCCTCGTCGGTGAGATCCGGCGGTTCTACGACGGACCTCTGATCCTGTCGGGGGCGATCACCTCGGGCGCGGCGATCCTGGCGGCCCAGGCCATGGGGGCCGACCTCGCCTATATGGGCACCCGGTTCATCGCCACCCGTGAGGCGAACGCGGCCCCGGCCTACAAGGACATGATCGCCGGCAGCGCGGCGGCCGACATCCTCTACACCCCCTACTTCACGGGCGTGCCGGGCAACTACCTGACGCCGAGCATCCGCGCCGCCGGGCTCGATCCCGAGGCCCTTCCGGTGCGCGACAAGACCACGATGAACTTCGGCAGCGCCAGCGTGAAGGCGTGGCGCGACGTGTGGGGCGCCGGCCAGGGGGTCGGCACCATCGCGGATGCACCGGCAACCGCCGATCTCGTCGCCCGGCTCGCGCGCGAATACGCGGCGGCGCGGGCGCGGATGGCCGGGCTGTCCGCGGATTACGCCGGCGAGGCCGCTTCGTGAGCGTCCGCGTCGCCGATCCGGAGCCCGGAATCCGGCTCGTCACCATCGACCGGCCGGAGCGGCGGAACGCCCTCGATCGGACGACCTATGCGGGCCTGACCGCCGCCTTCGAGGCGGCGGGTGCGGACGCGGCCGTGGGCGCCGTGGTGCTCACCGGCGCGGGCGGCTGCTTCACCGCCGGCAACGACCTCAAGGATTTTCAGGACGTGGAGACCGGGGGCGACAGCCCCGGCCTGACCTTCCTCAAGGCCCTGCGCGCCTGTCCGAAGCCGGTCGTGGCGGCCGTCGAGGGCCATGCGGTCGGCATCGGCACGACGCTGCTCCTGCACTGCGACCTTGCCTATGCGGGAGACGGCGCCCGGTTCCGCCTGCCGTTCACGGCGCTCGGCCTCAGCCCGGAGGGCGGGTCGAGCTACCTGCTGCCGCTGGTGGCGGGCGCGAAGCGCGCGGCCGAGCTCCTGATGCTCGGGGAACCCTTCACGGCTGCGGACGCCGCGTCGGCCGGCCTCGTCAGCGCCGCCGTTCCCGCGGGCGCGGCGCTGGAGACCGCCCTGGCCAAGGCGCGGGCGCTCGCCGCCCTCCCCCGGGCCTCGGTCGCCGCCACCAAGCGGGCTCTGCGGCGCGGCTACGACGACAGCGTCGCCCGCGCCATGGCCGAGGAGGCGGAGGTCTTCCACGCGCTCCGTCGCGGCCCGGAGGCGCAGGCCGCCTTCGCGGCGTTCCTACGCCGATGAGGGCCGGGGAGACGACAGTGCTGACCGAGGCCGGCGCGGCCGTCCCGGTTGCGGACGGCGCCAAGGAGGACCGGCACTTCGTCACGGCGCTGGCCCGCGGGCTGGCGGTGCTCGCCTGCTTCGGTCCGGGCCGGACGAGCCTCGCCAACCACGACATCGCGGAGGCCTGCGGGCTGCCGCGCTCCACCGTGTCGCGGCTCACCTACACCCTCACCAAGCTCGGCTACCTGCAGCACATGCCGGAGCTCGGCCGCTACCGGCTCGGCACCGCGACCATCGCGCTCAGCTCGGCGGCGCTCGGCGGGCTCGACGTGCGCACCATCGCGCGACCGGTCCTGCGGGCGGTGGCGGAGGCGGCGAACGCCTCGGTGGGGCTGGGCGTGCGCGACCGGCTGAGCATGCGCTACGTCGAGTGCCAGCGCGGCCCGGCCGCGATCTCGCTCAACCTCGACACCGGTTCGCGCATCTCGCTCGCCCGCAGCGCCATGGGCCGGGCCTACGTGGCGATCTGCCCGGAGCGGGAGCGCGAGGGGATCTACGAGGACCTGAAGGCGCTCGATCCCGTGGCCTGGCCCGCGCTCCGCGCCGGTCTCGACCGGGCGGTGGAGGAGCACCGGGAGATCGGCTGCTGCACCTCCTTCGGCGAGTGGCAGGAGACGGTCTGCGCCATCGCGGTGGGGTTCCATCCCGGCGGCGGCCTGCCGCCCATGTCGGTCAATTGCGGTGCCCCGACCGTCATCACCGATGCGCGCTTCCTCATGGAGGTGGCGCGTCCGAAACTGATCGACGCCGTGCGCAGCCTCGACGGCGTCATGGGAGCCTGAGGACCTTTCGCGATGGAAGCCGTTGCCGACCTGCCGCTCGCGGGGATCCGCGTCCTCGACCTGTCCCGGGTCCTGGCGGGGCCGTGGTGCGCGCAGGTGCTGGGCGATCTCGGCGCCGACGTGATCAAGGTCGAGCACCCGGAGCGCGGCGACGACACCCGTGACTGGGGCGTGCCGACGAGCCCCGGCAACACCTCGTATTTCGACAGCGTGAACCGCAACAAGCGCTCGATCGGGGTCGACCTCGCCACGCCCGAGGGGCTGGCGATCGTGAAGGCGCTCGCCCGCGAGAGCGACGTGCTGGTCCAGAATTTCAAGACCGGCGGCGCCGAGAAGCTCGGCCTCGGCTACGCGGACCTGTCGGCCGAGAATTCCGGGCTGATCTACTGCTCGATCGCCGGCTATGCGTCGGACGGCTCGGAGGCCGGCCGACCGGGCTACGACCTCGTCGTGCAGGGCGAGTCCGGCGTGATGGCGCTCAACGGCGAGGCCGGCGGGCCGCCCCTGAAGTTCGGGGTCGCGGCGGTCGACCTGTTCACCGGTCAGTTCGCCGCACAGGCCGTGCTGGCGGCCTTGTTCCAGCGGGAGCGGACCGGGCGCGGCAAGGCGATCGACCTCGCCCTGTTCGATTGCGGCGTGGCGCTGACCTCCTATTACGGCCTGGAGGCGCTGGCCCGCGGCATCGACCCGCCTCGATACGGGAACGCCCACCCGTCGATCGTGCCCTACGGGGTGTTCGAAGCCGGCGACGGGCCGGTGGTGATCACGGTCGGCAATAACGGCCAGTACCGCCGCTTCTGCGAGCAGGTGCTGGACCGTCCGGACCTCGTCGCCGACCCACGCTTTTCCACCAATCTCGACCGCTCGAAGAACCGCGCCGCCTTCATCCCGGTCCTAGAGGCCGAACTCGCCAAGTGGGAGCGCGCACCGCTGATCGCGCGGCTGCGGGCGGCCGGCATCCCGTGCGGCGAGGTGATGGGCCTGCGCGAGGCGCTGACCTGCGCGCGCGCCGAGGAGGCCGGGCTCGTGGTCGCGGCGCCGGGGAACGCCCATGTCATCGCCCCGCCGTACCGGCTCGACGGCCGCCGGCTGCCGGTGCGCCGCATGCCGCCGAGCCTGGGCGATTCGAGTCGGGAAATCCTGGCCGAGCGGCTGGATTATCCGGACGCGGCGCGGGACGCGCTCGTGGCGAAGGGCGTGCTTCGCTAGAGCGGGGCGCTGGTGTGCGCGCCTCTCCCGCGGAGAGGCGCGGGCTGAGGCAGCCTTATGCCTGTGTCGTTCCAGCGCGTGCCCGGGCATCGTCCAGCACCCGCGTCAACGACACGTCCCAATCGACCCGCGGCCGCCAGCCGGTGGCGGCCTGCAGGCGGCCGGCATCGCCGGCAGCGAGCGGGATCTCGGTCGGACGCACCCGCTCGGGAGCAGTCCGAACCTCGAAAGGCACCTGCGCCCGCGTGCGCAGATCCGCGAGCACGCTGGCAATCGTGCGCGGATGGCCCGAGCTGATGTTGAACACGCTCCCGTCCGCCAGCGACTCCGCCCGGCCGATCAGGTCGGCATAGGCCTGCGCCACGTCGGCCACGTCGAGGAAATCGCGGTGGGAGGAGAGATTGCCGACGGCGAGGCTCGGCGGCACCAGCCCGGCCTCGATGCGGGCGATCTGGCGCGCGAAGGAGGCCACAACGAAGCGTTCGTCCTGGCCCGGCCCGATGTGGTTGAACGGCCGCAAGACGACGAGCTTCACGCCGATCCGGGGCAGCAGGTCGCGCAGCAGCTGCTCCCCGACCCATTTCGACCGGGCGTAGGTGTTGCGCGGCAGGGGCTCGGCCGCCTCCGTGAGAGCGTGCCCGGCCAGGAAGGCGCTGCCGTAGACCTCACCGGAGCTGACGAAGAAGAACGTGCAGCCCGGCACGGCCTCGACGGCGGCGACGAGGTTCATCAGGCCGTTGACGTTCACCCGCCACGTCTGTCCGGGCCCGCTGGCGGAGTCGGCCACCGAAGCGAGACCGGCGAGGTGCAGGATCGCAGTCGGCCTGAAGCGGGCCACGAAGCCGCTGAGCGCGGCTTCGTCGAGAAGATCGAGCGTCTCATAGGTAACGCCCGCCGGCAGGTCCGGCAGCATCCCCCGGCCGATTCCCGCCACGCGGTCGCCTGTCTCTGCCAGCAGCGGGAGGACATGGCCGCCGACAAAGCCCGCGGCGCCGGTGACCAGGATACGGTTCACGACCGGTCTGCCGATCCGTGCCGCGCGGGCGGAGCCGCCGCGAGGTCTGGGACAGGAGCTGTCACCTAGCCCAGCTTCCGGGTGCCCCAGCGGACGCCCATGCTGCCCTGCCCGCCCCCCGGCGAACTGCCCGCATCGGCGCCGATCGCCGGGCCCGAGGCGGTCTTCGGCCGATGCTGCGAGCCGGCCGCCAGAGGCTTCGACGTCATCGTGTCGGGCACCTCGGACAGGTTCTCCTCGTCCCGGTCGGTGTTGAATTGCCCCGCCTTGCGGAACGTCCAGAGATAGCCCGGAACCACGGCCTCGGCGGCGGTCGGGGTGATCCCGATACCTTCGAAGGTCCGTCCCTCGGCCTTGGCGGCTTCCGAGACGATGTTGTCGTTCTGGAGCAGGATGACCTGATCGCGGGTGAGCTTCAGCGTGTCGGGCAGGAGGCCGAAGGTCAGGGTATCGGCGATCTCCAGCAGGCGGGCCTGGAGCTTGGCGGCCGGCAGCGGCAGGTCGGCGACGGGGCGCTTCCGCCGGATCGTCTTGAGCATGTAGCGCACGAAATGCTCCAGCGTGCCCACCTCCGGGCCGCCGAGTTCGTAGACCCTGCCGCCGGCCACGGTGCCGTCCACCGCACGGGCGATCGCCTCGGCGACATCGCCCACGAAGGCCGGCTGGAAGCGCGACTGGCCACCCGCCAGGGGCAGGACCGGAAGCGCCCGGGCGAGGCTGGCGAAGCGGTTGAAGAAGCCGTCGCCCGGTCCGAAGATCAAGGAGGGCCGGAACACCACCGCGTCCGGGCAGGCGGCGAAGACCCGCGCCTCGCCCTCCGCCTTGGTGCGGGCGTAGAGCGAGGGCGAGGCCGGATCGGCGCCGATCGCCGACACGTGGATCATCCGTGCACCCTGCCGGGCGGCGGCGCGGGCGATCGTCTCGGCGCCGTCGACCTGCAGCTTGGCGAAGCTCTGCGACCCGGTTTCCTGCAGGATGCCGACGAGGTTGATCAGCACGTCCGAGCGCTCGGCGGCGCGGGTCACCGAGTCGGGGTAGCGGAGGTTCGCCTGGACGGCCACGATCTGGTTGACCTGCCCCAGTGGCTGCAGGAACAGCGCGAGGTCCGGCCGGCGCACCGCGACGCGGATCCGGTAGCCGCGCTTGGCCAGAGCCCGCACGACGTGCCGGCCGAGAAAGCCCGAGCCGCCGTAGATCGTCACGAGCTGGGATTGCGGGCGCAGCGGCCCCGACGCCGTGAGGGGCGCCGTGTCCCGGGACGTGTTCGCAGTCGTCGTGTCTAGGCCGGTCATCGCCTTGGTCTCGGTCCGCGCGCGCCCGGGGGCGCCCTCTCGCGGCCTACTTAGAGCGGGGGGCGCGGGCGTTGCAATCAGGGGCCATCCGATCTTTCTGTTTTGACACCCGCGTGATGAGCGCGGGCCGGCTCCGGGAACGGCTGCCGGCTCCGCGCATTCCTCCGGACCCGTTCAACCCGCCGGACCCTGGACACGGGCCGCGCCGGAGAGGCCCGATGATTGTAGGGATGCTGATCTCTGCGGCGATCGCCGCGTTCGGGCTTCTGGTCGCCCTCGGCCGCATCGGCCATCCGATCGACGCCCAGCTCGTCAGCAATTACGGCTGGAGCATCCTGATCATCGGCGTCGCCCTGTTCGTGCTGTTCGCCGTCCGCTTCGTCACCCGAACGCGCCGGGCGCGATCCCCGCACCATTCCGCCTGACGCGGCCGCTCCGGCGACGCTCAGGCCACCTTGACCCGGCGGCGCATCTCCCGTGCGACGGCGGGGCGGCTCACCGTCCGGGGCGCGCCCACCGTGATGCTCTGGCGCTCCCGGGCGATGAAGGCCGTGGGCATCTCGGCCTGGAGATCGGCCTCCATGTCACGCAGGCTCGTATCGGAGTGCGCCGGGTGGAGGTGGATGATGGCGAGCGCCTTCACGCCGGCCGCCCGCGCCAGCTCGACGCCCTTCTGCCACGTGGAATGCCCCCAGCCCCGGCAGGTCGGGTACTCGCCGTCGGTGAACATGCCGTCGTAGACCATCAGGTCGGCCCCGCTGACGAACCGAACCAGATCCGGATCCGGCCAGGGGTCGCTGTGCTCGATGTCGCTGATGAGGCACAGGCGCCGGCCCTGATGCTCGAACCGGTAACCGACCGAGCCCTGCGGATGGTTCAGCGGGATCGTGTCGACCCGCGCCCCGTCCGGGAAGGTCAGCGTCTGCCCCGCCTCGAACCCATGATGGTTGAAGGTGCAGCACAGCTTGTCGAGCGTAACCGGGAAGAGCGGCGGCGCGAACAGGCGGTCGAGCGTCGGGCCGGCCGATTCGCCGCCGAGGTTGCCGCAATAGGTGTTGATCACCCGGTTGCAGTCGAGGACCGCCGGCTTGAAGAAGGGGAGACCGGCCGTGTGGTCGAGATGCAGGTGACTGAACAGCAGATCGACTTCCTGGGGCAGGTCGGTCCGGTGACCCTGGCCGAGGTTGTAGATACCTGAACCGGCGTCGGCGATGAACATGCGCTGGCCGCAGCAGACCTCGATGCACGGCGTGCTGCCGCCGAACTCGGCGTATTGCGGGCCGCTGACAGGGGTCGAGCCGCGGACGCCCCAGAAGCGGAGGACGAGGTCCTGGTCGGCCGCCGGGAGGATCGGCTCGGAACTGTTGGACATGGCGATCACGAATCTGCGGACAGACGGTCCCGATCCATTATGATCGAAACCCCGTCGCCGTTCCGGGAAGGGAAATGTGAATACGGCAGGCCGACGGGACAGGAGTACCGCGCATCCCCTGCCGTACCATGAATTGGTGTGCCGCGAGCCGCTGTGATGTGCGGCCGCGCACACGGATCGGCCGCTGTCGGGGGTCCCTGCATGCCTAGAGGCTCTCGGCCGAGGCCAGGAGCTCCGGGACAGGGCCGGACAGATTCGGGCGGCCGGTAAGCGGGCCACCGAGTCCGGTCGCCAGCCAGGAGGGCAGTCCGTCGCCGTAGCGCGCCGGCAGGCGGGCGGTGAGCGCGGCGAACGGGTCGGCGGCGCGCAGGTAGGATGGGACGAAGCCCGCCATCCAGCGCGGCGACAGGACGGAATCGGGCGCCGCCCAGGCGGCCCAGACGGATTCGGGCACCGGCCGCGCGGCGCGGTGTCCGGGCACGACCACCACCTCCTGCCCGGCGAAGGCCAGGGCCTCCGGCCGGCTGATGTCGCCGACCGCCCCGCCCCGGGCCGTGTAGGCCGCCCAGAAGGCGTTCTGGCCGCCGTCCGAGTAGGTGGTGCGCACGGCGGGCTCCCCGGCCTCGGCGAGCGCCGTGATCCGTGCCTCCTCCACGGCGCGGCGCGTGGTCACGGCCGCCTCGATCACGGGGTCGCGGGAGGGCGCGAAGGCGTAGCGGCCGGCGACCACCGAGACCTGGAGTTCCTCGCGACTGGCCTCGAACCGGTCGGAGCCGGCCTTGAGCTCGCGCCAGAAGGCGATGTTCGGATCCGTCCGGTGCCGGGCCATGTTCTCCGCGGTCATCCGGAACGGGTAGGACTGGAACTGGAAGGCCGCCTGCCCGCCGTTCAGGGCGTCGCGGGCGATGGCGTAGATCTCGCCGACCGTGCCGTTGGTCATGGCGAAGCAGCCCATCGGCGAGCAGATGCCGTGCACCATCACGGCCGAACCGGTGCCGCCATGGGCCCGGTCGTAGGCATTTGGGTAGCCGACGTCGAAGGACAGGTAGTAGTGCGAGTTCGGGTTCATCTGGCGCTGGGGCACCGTGTAGAACCCCTCCGGGGTCTGTCGGTCGCCGCTCTTGCGCTTGGGCCCCAGCTGGCCGGACCAGCGGCAGATCGGGAACGTCTTGATGAAGACGTAGCCGGACGGTCCCTTCTTCCAGACCTCGATCTCCGATTCCTTCTTGTAGGCCCGGAACAGGACCGGCGAGGCGGCCGTCACGCCCTTCTGCGCCATGAGGGCGAGGGTCGCGCCCGGGATCGGCGCCTCGGCCTTTCCGGCCTGCGCGGCGGCAGGACCGGACAGGGCCAGGAGGGTGAGGATCGCGGCGCGCGGTATCGGGATCGTTCGAGGCATGGACCGTCCGCGCTGGATCAGCCGGGATGGCGCCGGACAGGCACGGCCACCCGGCCTGACCGAGTATTGCGGCGGCCGTGAGGCTGCCGGCCGTGAGCGCGGGTGATCGACGCGTTGCGGCTGGGCCGGTCTCAGGCCGGGGCGGGCTCCCGTTCGAGGGCCGCCGGCACGGGCGCAACCACCGCGCTGTTCTCCACGACGATCACCGCGTCGAACGGCTCGGCGCCCTCGGGCACGCCGGTCTCGGGCAGGCAGACGATGAGGCCGCGCCCGGCCCGCGCCTGCCGCAGCCGGGCGAGGCGGTCGCGCAGGCCCTCGGCCTTGCGCTCGTCGGCGGCGATCGCGACGACCAGGATGTCGGGCTCGCGCGCGAGGCAGCGGGTCAGCTCGATCGCCACCCGCTCGCGGGCATTGATCGCGCCGTCCGCCAGCGCGCCGGTGCTGGGCTGGATCTCGACCTTGCTGTCCAGGCCGAGCCCGTAGACCGAAGCCTCGAGCCCCTCCTCGGCGAGCACCCGGCGCACCAGTTCCCGCACCCGCGGCTCGGCATTGGCCTCGCCGAGGCTGATCCGGCCGAACAGCAGATTCTCCTCCAGGCTGGCGGCGGGATTGACCCGGGACGGATCGTGAAACTCCACGGCGCCCGCGAGATGGGACGGCAGCATCCGGGCGAAGGAGCGTCGCGCCTGGACCAGCCGCGCCTCGAAGGCCGCGTCGATCAGGCCGAAGCGGTGGCGCGTCTCGCTGTAGCGCAGCGCGAGACCGATCAGGCGGATGCGGTCGCGCTGGCCTGCGGGGCCCCGTCGCAGGGCCGCGGCGTTGGGCAGCCGCACCACGAGATCCTCGAAATAGCCGCGCTCCGAGGCCTGGAACAGCGAGTAGGCGTCGAACAGCGGGTGGTCGTTGGGCAGGTCGGCGAAGATCTCCACCGTGCTCCGGGCTACCGACAGGCCGATCTCGGTGAGCGGGCGCACAAGACCCTCGGCCTCCAGCACAGCCCGGAGATAGGGATGGCGGGCGAAGCGCAGCGGCGCGAAGGCGCCGCCCACCGGCTCGCCGAACAGGATGTTCTCGCCGATGCTTGCCTGATGGTTGTAGCGGTCGGGGTCGAACGGTTCGGCGAGGCGCTCGGCTCCCTTGGCGGCGAGCGCCTGCCGCATGGTCCGGCGGGCGGTGACGATCGCGGCCGCGAGCCGCGGCTGGGTCGCCGGATCGAGGCGGCCGGTCAGGCCGCGGGCGTAGACGAAGCCGTCGAGGCCCGTGAGCCGGCTGATCCCGATCAGCGCGATATCGTCCGGGGCGCTCGCCGGATCGGTGCCGTAGAGCAGGTTCTGCCGCAGGGAGCCCGCCATCAGGATCGCCTCCCCGGCCGCGAAGGCGATGCGGCGGGCGCGTTCCGCGGCGTCGAAGGTGCGCAGATCCGCCCCCGCATAGGTGACGGCGCCCGCGGTCGGCTCGACCTGCCCCGCCAGCACCGCCGCCAGGGCCCGGGCGCCGCTGCCGCGGCTCCCGGTGATCGCCACATGTCCCGGCATGGCCACCGCGACATCGACGCCGGCCAGGCGCTCGCCCGTCGCCGGATCGAAGGCACCCACGCCCTGGGTCGCGAGGAGTCCGGATCGGGGCAGCGGCGGCGCGTCGCCGGTCCGGCCCGACCGCATCCTGCGGCCCTCGAGGGACGCGACGATGCGGGCGAGGTCGCGGAACCGCGGACGGACGGCCTTGCGGACGGTCCAGAGACGCGCGCAGATCGCGGCGAGCCAGCCTGCGAGGCCGAAGGCGCCGACCGCGGCCAGGAGGGCGGCCGGATCCACCGGCGGAACCTGCGGTCCCGCCTGTCCGGAGCGCCACAGGGCCGTGCCGGCCGCGATCGCCGGCAGGATCACCGCCAGGGCGAGGGCCGGCGCCCGCGCATAGGCCAGCCGCGCCTCGGAGCGCGCGACGTTGGTGCGCATCGCGGTGACGCGGGCCGCGATGCGCGTCCGCTCCAGGGTGGCCGCCCCGTGGCTGCGCACGGCCGGGAGCCGCCGGACGAGGTCGTTGAGGTTCTCCTCCGCCCGTGCGCTCGTGCGCAGGCGCAAGTCCTGTCGGTCCCGGGCTCGCTCCAGCACCAGCCCGTAGGCGAGACCGACCGCCCCCAGACCCACCACCGCGGCCGGGATGAGCCGGGGCGCGGCGAGGCCCGCGAAGCCCAGCGCCAGAACCAGGGCGGCCAGCGTCATCGCCGGCACCACGATACCGGCGGCGAGCAGCCGGTCGGCCCGCGCCAGAACCTCGCCGACGATCCGGGCGAGATTGCGCGCCTCGTCCCGGGCGCCGGCCGGCGCGTCGAGGATCGCCTGCAGAACCCCCTCGCGGACCGCGTCGGACGCCCGGTTCTGGGCCTTGAAGCACAGGCGCGCCACGCTCCAGCCGAGGACGGCCAGGACCACGGCGCAGACGGCGATGCACAGGAAGGCCTCGCGAGTTCGAGCTCCGTCGGGCGCATCGGGAAGCCGGGTGCCAGCACGAGCTCGCGGCCCGGCAGCGCCACGGCGAGGCGCAGGAAAGGCAGCGTCGGTGCCTCGTCGCGCGGCAGCACGGCGATCAGGTCGCGCAGGCACAGCAGGGCTAGGGCGCAGAGCGGCGCGCCGATCCCGACCGCGAGGGAAACCGCAGTGACGTGGAGACGCCGCGCAGCGCGCCAGGTCAGGACGAGGGGATCGGATTCCATGCGTCTCCGGACGGGATCAGCCGAGGGGCCGGCCGAGGGCATAGGCCTTCGGGGCCGCTGCGGGAAGGGTTGCGGTCCAAGGCCACCGCGCTGCGACATGTCGGCCCGCGCGAGCCACGTTCTGGTCCCGGTCTGGAAGCGCTCTAGGTTAAGAAGGGTGCGGTGCAGAGTCGTCCGGGCGCGGTGACCGCGCTTCGGGGCCACCTCGGGTCGCGCCGGCTGTGACGCGCGCGCGTGCCGGTGCGCCGCCTGAGTTTCGGCCAGGGGCAGAGGGTGGGGCGACGCTTGCGGCGAGGGGCAGAGCAGAACGGGCGGCGCCGGACCGCCGCGACGCGCGGGTGCGCCTGATGGCGCAGCTGTTCACCCCCGGCGCCGACGCGCTCTACCGCCTCGCCCTGATGACCGGCGTGGCCTGCCTCGTCGGTCTGCCGGTCCTGGCGGCCGGGATCGTGCGCTCGAACTACGTCACGGGCGTCGGGGTCGCGCCGGCCCAGCCGCTGCCGTTCAGCCACAAGCACCATTCCGGCGAGCTCGGCATCCAGTGCCGCTACTGCCACACCACGGTCGACCGGGAAGCCACCGCCGGCATCCCGCCGACCCACACCTGCATGACCTGCCACTCGCAGATCTGGACCGGCTCCGAGATGCTCAAGCCGGTGCGCGACAGCTACGCGCAGGATAAGCCACTCGAATGGAAGCGGCTGAACAAGCTGCCGCAATACGTCTACTACAACCACTCCGTCCACGTGACGAAGGGGATCGGCTGCTCGACCTGCCACGGCGACGTCACGTCGATGCAGATGACCTACCGGGCCAACGCCTTCGAGATGCAGTTCTGCCTCGACTGCCACCGGGCTCCGGAGAAGTACGTCCGCACGCCGGATCAGGTGTGGAACATGACCTGGACGCCGCCGGCCGACCAGGCGACCCTGGGCCCGAAGCTCGTGGCCCAGTACCATATCCGCGGCGGGGAGCGGCTGACCGAATGCGGGATCTGCCACCGATGACCGGCGCCCCCGACATCGCGGCCCTGCGCGAAAAACTCGCCGGCGGCGACGGACCGCGCTTCTGGCGCAGCCTCGACGCCGTGGCCGACAGCCCCGAGTTCCGCGCCTATCTGGCGGCCGAGTTCCCGTCGGCGTCCCGGCTCGCCGCCGCCCCGGAGCGGCGCGGCTTCCTGAAGCTGATGGCCGCCTCCTTCGCGCTGGGCGGCCTCACCGCCTGCGGCGGGGGCAGCGGCCGCGACTACGAGGTGCCCTACGTCAACCAGCCCGAGCGGATCGTGCCCGGCACGGACCTGTCCTACGCCTCCTCGGCGGTGTTCGACGGCTTCGGCAACGGCATCCTGGTCACCACCCGCAACGGCCGGCCCCTGAAGATCGAGGGCAACCCCGAGCATCCCTGGAGCCGCGGCGGCACCGACGTGCTGGCCCAGGCCTCGGTCCTCGGGCTCTACGATCCGTTCCGCTCCCAGGCGGTGCAGCATCTCGGCCGGCCGAGTTCCTGGGCGGCGTTCCGGGCGGACCTGCAGGGACGGATGCCGGGCTGGCGCGAGAGCCGTGGCGAGGGCCTCGCCTTGCTCACCGGCCCGGTGACGTCGCCCGGCGTGGCCGCGCAGATCGCGCGGCTGCGGGCCGCCTACCCGGCTCTGCGCTGGTACACCGGCGCCGGCGCCGATCGCGGCGGGATCTACGAGGGCGCCCGCCAGGCCTACGGGCGGCCGCTGGAGACCATTCCCGATTTCGGCCGCGCCCGCACCATCGTGGCGCTGGACGGCGATTTTCTGGATCTCGGGCCCGGCCAGGTCGGCCTGTCGCGGCGCTGGAGCGAGGCGCGGCGCGCGGCCTACGCGGAGGGCCGCCTCCTCACCCTGCACGCGGCGGCGCCGACCCCGACGCTGACCAGCGCCAAGGCGGATCGGGGCCTCGTGGTGCCGGCCGGCCGGCTGGAGGACCTGGCCCGGGAGCTGCTCGCCCTGGCCGCGGGCGGCGCGGCGCCCGGGGGCGACGATCCCGTCGCGCGCTGGACGCGGAATGCCGGGACGGCGCTCGACCAAGCCCGGGGCGCCGGCATCGTCACGGCCGGCCTGACCGCGAGCCCGGAGCTGCACGCCCTGGTCCACCGCCTCAACGGCACTCTCGGCAACACCGGCTCGACCCTGGTCCACACGGCGCCCGCGATGGAGACCGGCGCCGGGACCCTCGCGGAGCTCGCGGAGGCGATGGATCGGGGCGCCGTGAAGGCGCTCGTCGTGCTCGGCGCCAACCCGGTCTACGAGGCGCCGGGCGCCCTCGATTTCGCCGCCCGGATGGCGCGCGTGCCGCTCAAGATCCACGCGGGGCTCTACTATGACGAGACCGGCGCGCATGCCGACTGGCACCTGCCCGCCGCCCACCCGCTGGAATCCTGGGGCGACATCCGGTCCCTCGACGGGACGGTGGGGCTGATCCAGCCGACCGTTGCGCCCCTGTACAACGGCCGGACGCCGGCGGAGATGCTGGCCTTCCTGGCCGGCGGTGAGGGCGGGGAGAGCGGCCAGGACGCGCTGGGCCTGCTCAAGGCGCAGGCGCGGAACGCCGACGAGGACGACGCGGCCTTCGAGACCCGCTTCACGGAGGCCCTGCGCATCGGCTTCTGGGCGGGCAGCGCGCGCCCGGCCGAGACCGTCGCGCTGACGCGGGAGGTCGCGGTCTCTGCGGCCGCTCCATCCCCCGCGCCCGCCGGCGGGGTCGAGGTGCTGTTCCGGCCCGATCCGACGATCTGGGACGGCACCCATGCCGACCTCGCGTGGCTGCAGGAGCTCCCGAAGCCCCTGACCAAGGTGGTCTGGGAGAACGTGGTCGCGGTCAGCCCGCGCCTCGCCGAGCGCGTGGGGGTCGCGACGGGCGACATCCTGCGGGTCGAGGCCGGCGGCCGCGCCGTCGAGGGGCCGGCCTGGATCCTGCCCGGCCAAGCCGACGACACCGTCACCCTCACGCTCGGCTACGGCCGCGACGTGCCGGACCACCTCGCCCGCGGCCTCGGCTACGATTCCGCACCCCTGCGCCCGCCAGGTTCGACCTGGCGCCTCGCTGGCGCCCGGCTGACGAAGACCGGCCGGCAGCGCAAGCCGGTGACCACCCAGCACCTCGGGACGATGGAGGGGCAGGACCTGGTGCGCGTGCAGGCCCTGGGCGCAGCGCCCGCGGGCGACCCGAAGGGCAAGCCGACGCCGGCCTCGTTCTACCCGCCCCCGGAGAGCCAGGACCGATGGGTCGCGGCGCAATGGGGCATGGCCATCGACCTCGACGCCTGCATCGGCTGCAACGCCTGCGTCACCGCCTGCCAGGCGGAGAACAACATCCCGGTGGTCGGACGCGAGGAGGTCGCGCTCGGCCGTTGGATGGGCTGGCTGCGGGTCGACCGCTACTACGCGGGCGACCTCGACGCGCCGACCACGCATTTCCAGCCGGTGCCCTGCATGCATTGCGAGCAGGCGCCCTGCGAGCTGGGCTGCCCCGTCGAGGCGACCCTGCACGATAGCGAGGGCCTGAACCTGCAGGTCTACAACCGCTGCGTCGGCACCCGGACCTGCCAGAGCTACTGCCCCTACAAGGTCCGGCGCTTCAACTACCTCGACTATACCGGCGGCATGACCCCGGTGGAGCAGCAGCAGCGCAATCCCGAGGTCACGGTCCGGTCCCGCGGCGTGATGGAGAAGTGCACCTACTGCATCCAGCGCATCACGGCGGCCCGGATCACATCCGCCAAGGACGCGCACGCGCCGATCCCCGACGGGACCGTCGA
Source organism: Methylobacterium tardum (assembly GCF_023546765.1). Taxonomy (NCBI): domain Bacteria; kingdom Pseudomonadati; phylum Pseudomonadota; class Alphaproteobacteria; order Hyphomicrobiales; family Methylobacteriaceae; genus Methylobacterium; species Methylobacterium tardum. The sequence goes on along the minus strand of NZ_CP097484.1, from coordinate 1,177,161 downwards.
GACCGCCTGTCAGGGCGCCTGCCCGACCCGGGCGATCACCTTCGGCAACGTCGCAGACCCGGGCAGCCAGGTTTCAGCCGCCCGCAGGGACGCGCGGGAATACGCGCTCCTCGGCCACCTGAACACGCGGCCGCGCACCACCTACCTCGCCGGGCTCGCCCCCGCCGCCGATCCCAACGGACGGGAGGGCTGAGCATGTCCGGCGCCCTGATCCGGCCCGACGCGACCCTCCCGGGCATCGGCGGCGCGGTCGCGGAGATCCCGCTGACGCATCCCGGTAACCGGCGCTGGTGGATCGCCTTCGCGGGCGCGGCTTCGCTCCTCGGCCTGTTCGCCCTCACCCTCGGCTACCTGCTCTACGCCGGCCCCGGGATCTGGGCCAACAACAACGCCGTCGTCTGGGCGCTGGACATCGCGAGCTACGATTGGTGGATCGGCGTCGCCTCCGGCAGCCTGCTGGTCTCGGCGATCCTGCTCCTCCTCGGCGCGGAGTGGCGCGGGGCGGTGAACCGCGTCGCCGAGACCCTGGCGCTGCTGGCCACCGCGGCCGCCGGCCTCTACCCGATCATCCATCTCGGGCGGCCGTGGTTCTTCTTCTGGAATCTGCCCTACCCCAACACCTACAATCTCTGGCCGCAGTTCCGCTCGCCGCTGCTCTGGGACGCGATCGACATCGTGTCGTTCCTGGTGATCTGTGTGAGCCTCTGGTTCATCGGCCTGCTTCCGGACCTCGCGACGCTGCGCGACCGGGCCCATAGCGAGGCTCTGCGCCAGTTCGACGTTAAGGCGCCGACCCGCAAGCTCGCCCGGCTGCGCGCGCAGGTCTACGGCATTCTCGCCTCGGGCTGGCGCGGCTCGGCGGCCCACTGGCAGATCTGGGTCCAGGCCTACCGGACGGTGGCGCTGCTCGGCGTGCTGCTGGTGGTCTCGGTCCAGACCGGGGCCTCGGTGATGCTGGCGGGCTCGCTGATGCCCGGCTGGCACAGCACGCTGCTGCCGGTGAGCTTCCTGGTCAACGCGGTCTATTCCGGCGTCGGCGTCACGGCGGTGATCGTGATGCTGATCCGCCGCGTCTACGGCCTCGACGCCCTGGTGACCGACCGCCACCTCGACGTGCTCGGGCGGCTGCTGCTCTGCCTCGGCTGCGCCAGCGCCTACTGCTACGCGGCCGAGTATTTCGACACCTTCCTCAACGGCGACGCCGAGGGGCGCGGCGTTCTGGTCCGGCGCATGACCGGCGACCACGCCCTCGTGTCCTGGACGGCGATCCTGTGCCTCGTCCTGCCCGCGCAGATCCTGTGGTCGGCCCGGGCCCGCACGGCGCCGCTCGCCATCGCGACGGTCGGTCTCCTCGTGGCGATCGGCGCCTACGCCGACCACGTCATGGTCCTGGTCGTCACCCTGACCCAGGATTTCCTGCCCTCTTCGAGGCTGCCCTACACGACCGATATCTGGGGCATCGCCACCTTCGCGGGCTCGATCGGCCTGTTTCTGACCCTGCTGCTCCTGTTCCTGCGCTACCTGCCGGCCGTCTCGATCGTCGAGAGCCGCCGCCTCGCCCTGACGGTGTCGCCGGCCGCCCAGGAGGCTGCCCGGATGGCGGCGTCCCGGGCCACGGGCCGCCCGGAGGAGAACCCGGTCACGGCGCCCCTGTGGGGCGTGTCGGCGACCTTCGCGAGCCAGGGCGACCTCGCCGCCGCCCTCCAGGCGGTCTCCGGGATCAGCCCGGATCAGGTCCATCTCGACGGGCACGGCCCGGTGCCAATGCCCCGCACCCTGCGGCCCCTGGGCCTGGAGGGGCGCTCGATCCTGCCCTACGCCCTCGCCGGGGCCCTGCTCGGCGGCTTCGGCTTCTTCGCGCTATGCGTCTACGCCACGGCCTACGACTACGTGTTCCTGATCGGCGGCCGCCCGCGCCTGTCCTGGCCCTCCTTCGTGGTCCCCAGCGTCTCCTTCGCGATGATGGCGGGCTGCGTGGCGATCCACCTCGCGCTCCTCGTGCTCAACCGGCTGCCCCGCCTGAACCACCCGGCCTTCAACATCCCGGGCTTCCTGCGGGCCTCGGAGGACCGGTTCTTCCTCTCCGCGGAGGCGCGGGGCGACCGGTTCGACGCGGCGCGGATCGAGCGGCGGCTCGCGTCCCTGCCGGCCGAGGCCGGGCGCCCCCTCGAGATCCGGCGGATCCCGCGATGAGGCGCGCCACCCTCCGCGTCGTGCCGCTCGTTCTGCTCGCCCTGGCGCCCCTCGCCGGCTGCGGCGAGGCCGACATGGCCGATCAGGCCCGGGCCAAGACCTGGGACAAGAACCCGTTCTTCCCCCGCGAGATCACCATGCGCCAGCCGGTGGCCGGCACCGTGCCGCGGAGCGATCCGGCCCGCGCGGCGCCGCAGCCGCAGACGATCAGCCGGGCGCTGCTCGACCAGGGCCGCGAGCGCTACGGGGTGTTCTGCACCCCCTGCCACAGGCAGGACGGCCGCGGCGCCGGGATGATCGTGGCCCGGGGCTTCCCGCACGCCGGCGACCTCACCGCGGGGCCCGTGCGGGCGGCCTCCGCGTCCGACCTCTACGACGCGATCTCGAACGGCCGGAAGGCGATGTTCGGCATGGCCCAGATGATCCCCTCGGCCGACCGCTGGGCGATCGTCGCCTATGTCCGCGCCCTCCAGCTCAGCCAGGACACCCCGGTGGCGAGCCTGCCCGCGGCGGATCGCGCGCGGCTGGAGGCGACGCCGTGAGGCGCCCCGCCCTGCTCGGCCTCGCCGGCCTCGTCCTCCTGGCCGTCTGCCTGATCGCGGGCGGCTGGCGCGGGGCCGCGGCCTCGTATCTCGCGGCGTGGCTCGTCCTCCTCGCCCTGCCGGTCGGCGCCCTGCCGGTGGTCATCGTCGCCGAGCGCTTCGGCAAGCGGGTCCGGGAGCGCGGCGGCATCGAGATGCTGGCGGGCCTGCGCCGGCTGACGGCTTTGATGCCGGTCGCGGCCGTGCTGGCGCTGCCGCTCCTGGCCGCCGCGCCCCTGCTCTATCCCTGGGTGAGCGCCCCGGCGCGCACGCCCCTGGCCGGCCTGTGGTTCACGGTTCCGTTCTTCGTGGTCCGGGTGATCGTCTACCTCGCGGCCTGGACCTGGCTGTCGCTGCGCTTCGCCAAACCGTTCGACGCGCCCGGCGAAGGGCGGACCGTGCCCGCGGTGGGGCTGCACGCGGTGATCGGCACGCTGTTCGTCACCGACGTCATCGCCTCTCTGGATCCGCGGCTCGATTCCACACTCCTCGGTCTCCTGGTGATGACGGCCTGGAGCGGCCTCGCCTTCGCGGCGGCGATCCTGCTGGCCTGGGAGGAGCCGGAGCCCGTGGGCCGCGGCCGCACAGCGCCCGGGCGGGGACGGCTGGTGCCCCTGGTCGTGCTCCTCGCCCTCTGGGCCTACCTGCACTTCGTGCAGTTCCTGATCGTCTGGTCGGCCAATCTGCCGCCCGAGGTGGCGTGGTACTTCGCCCGCGGCGGCTGGGTCGGGCGGGCGCTGGCGATCGTGGCCGGCGCGGTCGTGGTGCTGGCCGGGCTCGCGACCCTCCGGCCCGGGCGCCCGACCACCCGGATCCTGGCCGGCGCGGCCCTCGCCGTCCACGCCCTGGAGATGTTCTGGCTGGTCACCCCGGCGGTGCGCGACCGCTTCGTCCTCCGGCCGAGCGACGTGCTGGCCGCCGGCGCCGTGTCCTGCCTCGCGGCCGCGCTGCGCCCCCTGATGCGTCCGCGCGCCGACCGCGCGGCCTCCGCCGCCCGCCGCGCCGGGAGACCGGCATGAGCGCGGACGGACCCATCGGCCTGATCCCGGCGATCCTCGCCGGGCTGACCCTGCGCGGCAGCAGCCTGCTGAACGGGCGCCCGCCGCGTCCGGCGGCCAACACCCAGCGCGATCCGAACGATCCCGGCCACGAGACGCGCGACGTCAACGTCCGCAACACCGTGATGGTGATGGCGGGCCTCGCGCTCATTGTGCTGGCGGTTGTCGGCACGATGGTCTGGATGATGAGCACCTTCGCGGCGAGCCAGCGCCGGGCACTGCCCGCCCTGACGCCCCAGCAGACGACGCGGCTGGCGCCGCCGCCGCCGAACCTGCAGGCCGATCCTTTCGCCGATCTCGACCGCGAGCGGGCCGCGACCGCGGCGCATCTCTCCGGCTACGGCTACCGGGACGAGGCCCGCACCCGTGCCCGCATCCCGATCGGGCGCGCCATGGACCTGACCGTCGGCCGCTCCCTCGAACCGGCGGAGCCCGCTGCGCGATGACGCCGAGCCACGATCCCCTCCAGCTCTGGCCCGCCGCGGTCTCCGCCACCGCGACCGAAACGGACCTGCTCATCCTGGCCTTCACGGTGCTGACGCTGCTGCTGACTGTGCCGGTCTTCGTGGCGATTACCTACTTCGCCGTGCGCTACCGCGAGGGCTCGGAGGCGAACCGGAGCCCGTCCGGCATCCGCTCGAACCTCATCGAGATCAGCTGGATGCTGATCCCGTTCCTGCTGACGCTGATCTTCTTCGTCTGGGGCGCGCGGCTGTATGTCCACTCGAAGAACCCGCCCCCCGACGCCATGGTGGTCGAGGCGATCGGCCGGCAATGGATGTGGAAGTTCCAGCACCCGACCGGCCAGTCCGAGATCAACAACCTGCACCTGCCGATCGGCCAGCCGATCCGCCTGCACATCATCAGCCAGGACGTGATCCACGCCCTCTACCTGCCGGCCGTGCGCCTGCAGGTGGCGGCCCTGCCCGACCGCTACACCGACCTGTGGTTCAAGGCCGACAAGGTTGGCACCTACCACCTCTACTGCTCGGAATATTGCGGCACCGACCATTCCGTGATGGGCGGCGAGGTCACCTTCATGAACCCCGGCGACTACCAGGACTGGCTGACCCATGCCGGCGCGCAGCAGGGCAAGGTCGCGGCGGGGCGCGCCCTCTACGAGGCCTATGGCTGCGCCGGCTGCCACGAGCCCGGCTCGGCCGTGAAGGCGCCGAGCCTCGCCGGCCTCTATGGGAGCCAGGTAAAGCTCGCCGATGGCCGCACCGTCACGGCCGACGAGGGGTGGCTGCGCGAGAAGATCCTGAACCCGAACGGCGACCGGCTCGCCGGCGGGGGCAAGCAGATGATGCCGAGCTTCGCCGGCCGGATCCCGGCGGACGAGCTCACGACGCTGATCGATTTCCTCAAATCCTACGCGAGCCCGGCCGCCGGCAAGGCCGCGGACGCGACGCCGGCGGGGGCGACACGATGAGCGCATCGGGCAGCATCGGCGGCACCGCCCGCCGCGAACCCCACGCCCCGGAAGCCACGATCGGGCGCAAGGCCGATTACCTGCACGCCGAATCGACCCTGCGCTCGTGGTTCCTCACCACCGACCACAAGCGCATCGCGCTCCTCTACCTCGCGTCGATCACCGGCTTCTTCGTGATCGGCGCCCTGGCGGCGGGCGTGGTGCGCCTCGCGCTGATCGTGCCGAACGGCGCGATCATGGCCAACGACACCTACAACAAGGCCTTCACCATCCACGGGGTGGTGATGGTCTGGTTCTTCCTGATCCCGTCGATCCCCGCGACCTTCGGCAACTTCCTGATCCCGCTGATGATCGGGGCCAAGGACCTCGCCTTCCCGAAGCTCAACCTGACGAGCTGGTACGTGTTCATGGCGGGCGCCCTGTTCACCCTGGTCTCGGTGGTGCTGGGCGGGGTCGATACCGGCTGGACCTTCTACGCCCCGCTCTCGACGGCCTTCTCGAACACCTGGGTCCTGCCGGCGCTGATCGGCGTCACGATCGTGGGCTTCTCGCCGATCCTGACCGGGCTCAACTTCGTGGTCACGATCCACACCATGCGGGCGCCCGGCATGACGTGGTTCAAGCTGCCGATCTTCGTCTGGGCGCACTACGCCACCAGCCTCATCTTCCTGCTCGCCACACCCGTCATCACCACCGCGCTGATCCTGCTGATCATGGAGCGCGCCTTCCACATCGGCGTGTTCGATCCGGCCTATGGCGGCGACCCGGTGCTGTTCCAGCACCTGTTCTGGTTCTACTCGCACCCGGCCGTGTACATCATGGTCCTACCCGGCATGGGGGTGATCTCCGAGATCGTCCCGGCCTTCGCGCAGAAGAAGCTGTTCGGCTACCGCTTCGTCGCCTACGCGTCGATCGGGCTGGCCTCCGTGACCTTCTTCGTCTGGGGCCACCACATGTTCGTCAACGGCCAGAGCGATCTGGCCTCGCTGGTCTTCTCGGCCCTGTCCTTCGCGGTCGCGGTGCCCTCGGCCGTGAAGGTCTACAACTGGACCGCCACGATCCATAAGGGCGCGCTCCGCCTCGACACGCCGATGCTCTACGCGATGGGCTATATCGGCCTGTTCGTGCTCGGCGGGCTGACCGGCCTCTACCTCGCCACGCTCGCCATCAACCAGCACATCCACGCGACCTACTTCGTGGTCGCCCACTTCCACTACATCATGGTCGGCGGCACCGTGCTGGCGTTCCTGGGCGGCCTGCACTTCTGGTGGCCGAAATTCACCGGCCGGATGTACAGCGAGCCCTGGGGCCGGGTCTCGGCGCTGCTGATTTTCCTCGGCTTCAACGTGACCTTCTTCCCGCAATTCATCCTGGGCTATCTCGGGATGCCGCGGCGCTACGCGACCTACCCGGCCGAGTTCCAGCTCCTGAACGTGCTGTCCTCGGCGGGCGCCACGATCCTGGCGGCGGGCTACCTCTTCCCGATGCTCTACCTCGTCTATTCCCTGTGGTTCGGGCGCAAGGCCCCCGCCAACCCGTGGAACGCGAAGGGGCTCGAGTGGGAGACGTCGTCCCCGCCGCCGACGCACAATTTCCTGTCCCCGCCCGAGGTGCCGCGCATCCCCTACGACTACCCGATCCAGGCCCAGGAATCCCGGGACCAGCACGGATGAGCGAGCGGCTGGCCGACGGCGTCGGGGTCGCCCGCGCCGAGCATTTCGAGACCGTCGCCCAGCAGCGCGAGGCGGCGACGCTGGGCATCTGGGCGTGGCTGATCACCGAGCTGCTGCTGTTCTCGGCCCTGTTCCTGGTGGCGCTGATCACCCGGATCCAGCACCCCGAGGCGACGGTCGCGGCCGCCAAGCACCTCAAGTTCTGGATCGGCGCCACCAACACCGTGGTGCTGATCTGCTCCTCGCTCACCATGTCGATGGCGATCGAGTTCTCGCGCATGGGCTGGCAGCGCGCCATGGTCCGGGCCATGCTGGCGACCGCGGCGCTCGGCGGCCTGTTCCTCGTGCTCAAGGGCTACGAGTATTACGCCGACTGGGACGAGCACATGATGCCGTTCCTCAGCAACCGGCCGTTCGCCCTCGCCGAGACGCCGGCGGCGCGACTGTTCGTGAACCTCTACTACGTCGCGACGCTGCTCCACGCGCTGCACCTGTTCACCGGCATCGCGCTCCTGCTCGGCATGACCTGGATGGCCGCCAAGGCCGGGTTCCTGTCGCGGCACCAGAACTGGATCGAGGTCTACGGCCTGTACTGGCACTTCATCGATCTGGTCTGGATCCTCGCCTTCCCGATCCTCTACGTGGTGAACCGGTAGGATGCGCTCCCCCTCGCCGCCCTGGGCGCCGACGACCGCGCCCTGCTCCGGAAGCGCCTGCGGACCCCGGTGCTCACCTTCCTGGCGCTGCTCGCCCTGCTCGCCGTCAACGTCACGCTGGGCGCCACCCTCCCCTTCGCGCAGGTCTGGATCGCCGAGCTCGCCGTCGTCGCCGTGATGGTGGCGCTGATCCTCCTCGTCTCCATGGAGGTGATCCACGAGCCGCCGCTGATCCGGCTGTTCTCGGGACTCGGCTTCTTCTGGGTCGCCATCATGGTCGGCATGACCCTGACCGACTATCTCGCCCGCTGAGCCCGCGCGAAAGCCGTTGTCGGGACCGCGGAACACTCCTAAACGTCGCCGCTTCCCCGCAGAGCCCGGCTGAAACACGATGTGCGAACTGCTCGGCATGAGCGCCAACGTGCCGACCGACATCCGCTTCTCGTTCGCGGGCCTCGCCCGGCGCGGCGGCGAGACCGGGCCGCACGCGGACGGCTGGGGCATCAGCTTCTACGACGGCCGCACCTGCCGCAGCTTCCACGAGCCGGAGCCGAGCGCCCGCTCGCAGCTCGCCCGGCTCCTGCGCGACATGCCGATCAAGAGCCGGATCGTCGTCGCCCATGTCCGCAAGGCCAACCGTGGCCGGGTCAGCCTGGAGAACACCCACCCGTTCGCCCGGGAATTGTGGGGCCGCCGCTGGACCTTCGCGCATAACGGCCAGCTCAAGGGCGTGAAGCGCCTGCCGCTCGGCGGCTTCATGCCGATCGGGTCCACCGACAGCGAGCACGCCTTCTGCTGGATGCTGGGACGGCTCCAGGCCCGGTACAAAGCCCTGCCCCGGCCCGAGACCCTCGACCGGGCGGTGGCGGACCTCGCGGGCGAGCTGCACGCGCTCGGCGTGTTCAACATGCTGCTGACCGACAGCCGCACCCTCTACGCCCATTGTGGCAAGCGCCTCTGCTACCTGACCCGCCGTGCCCCCTTCGGGAAGGCCACCCTGATCGACGAGGACTGGCAGGTGGATTTCTCCGAGGAGACCACCGAGCACGACGTGGTGACGGTGATCGCCACCCAGGCGCTGACCCGGGACGAGTGCTGGACCGACCTCGCCCGCGGCGATGTCCTGACCCTGCGGGACGGGGCGATCCGGCTGTTGCGGCCGGCCAACTTAGCTTAAGTGTAGTTTGCCCGAGGGTGCATGCCCGCCCCCGATGCGCTAGAACCCCGGTAACAGGGGCGCATCGGCCGGACTTCTCCCCCGGTTCAAGCCGGCAAGCGCTCCGCCTCGACCCTCTCGGGACCGCAGGTCGAGCCACGATGAGCTGACGAGCGCGATACGCATGACCCGCGACGACACCGATACCGTCCTGTCCCAGGAGGACGGGACTCGGGATGGCCGCCCGAACCTCGCCCCCGGCATCCGGACGCATCTCGGGGAGCACCTGCGCACGGTCTACGACCGGATCGGCGAGGAGACGCTGCCGTCCCGGTTCGCCGAACTGATCGAGAAGCTCGAGGCGGCGCTCCGGGCCCGCGGCGAGGCGATCGAGCCGGAATTCCGCAACGGCCTGCTCGCCGCGGTTCCGTCCCTGCGCGCCTTCGCGCTGTCGCTGACCTCGAACCCGGCCCGCTCGGACGACCTCGTGCAGGACACCCTGCTCAAGGGCTGGCAGCACCGCGCCCGGTTCCAGCCGGGGACCAACCTGAACGCGTGGCTGTTCACGATCCTGCGCAACATCTTCTACTCGGATCACCGCAAGCGGGTCCGCGAGGTCGAGGATCAGGACGGGTCCTACGCCGCCCGCCTCGCCACCGCCCCGCACCAGGGCGACCGGCTCGACGTCGAGGATCTGCAATCGGCGCTTGCCAAGCTGCCGCCGGACCAGCGCGAGGCCCTGGTTCTGGTCGGCGCCGAGGGCGTCTCCTACGAGGAGGCCGCGGCGATCATGGGCTGCAAGGTCGGCACCGTTAAGAGCCGCGTCAGCCGCGCCCGCGGCCGGCTCGCGGAGCTGTTGGGCTACGACGAGGAGGATCTCGGCTCCGACCGGTTCATCCAGTCGGCAATGCCCAAGGACGCGTAGCCGCTTCGCCGGCTTCCGGCCACCGCGCTGCAAAAAAGGATGCATCCGAAACCGGGGATCGGGCGTTACCGGCCCGAGCTTCGCCGCGTCTCCGCGGCGGAACACCACGGAACGGAGAAATCCCGTATGACCTTCAAGACCCTCATCGCCGCCTCGGCTCTGGCCCTGTCGCTGCCGCTGGCCGCCCAGGCCCAGGGCACGATCCCGGGTGCCGAGCGCGGCGCGGCCGCGGGTGCCGATGCGGCCGGCCCGATCGGCGGCATCGTCGGCGGCGCGGTCGGTGCGGCCACCGGCACAGTGGGCGGCATCCTCGGCGTCGACATGGCCCCGCGCTTCCGCAGCTACGTCCGCGAGCGGAACGTCCGCTCGTACGATTATGACGGCCGCGTCGCCGTCGGCTCGACCCTGCCGGCCTCAGGTGTGACCTACTACGACGTGCCGAGCGAGTACCGCGTGCAGCCGGGCTACCGCTACACCGTGGTGAATGACCGCCCGGTGCTGGTCGACCGCAGCCACCGCATCGCCGAGGTCATCGACTAACATCCCGGGCCGGTCCAGCACCGGCCCACCAGCCCCCGGAGCCTGTGCTCCGGGGCCTTCCCCCAGAGGCGGCCGCCGGCGCAACGCTTCATCCGTCCGGCCGTTGATAGGCGGTCCGACCCGTGAGGCGATCATGAACGACGATCCCAATACGCCGAGTAAATCGCTGCCCGAGCCCGTGCGCGACCATCTCGGCCAGCAGCTGCGCGGCGTCCTGCCCGTAGAGGCCGACAAGCCCCGCTTCCTCGGCGACGATCCGGTGCCGGAGGTGTTCGAGCCGCAGATCCGCCGGCTCGAGACGCGCCTGAAGACCCACGAGGAAGGCACCGGCGCCGTCGGTCAGGCCCTCGACCAGATCCTCGACGCGTTCGGCGTCAGGCCCGAGGACACCGACAAGCGCGCCGGCTGAGCCTTCAGATTCGGGGCTTCGTCGCCAGGAGGTCGCGGATCTCCGAGAGCAGCTTCACGTCGGCCGGCACCTCGTTGGGCTTCTTGGCCTCGGCGTGCTGCAGCTTGTTCATGGCGCGGATCACCAGGAACAGCACGAAGGCGACGATCAGGAAGTTCAGGGTCAGCGTCAGGAACTGCCCGTAACCGATGACGGCGCCTTGCTTTTTGGCATCCACGTAGGGCAGGCCAGCCTGCACCTTGGACGAGAGCGGGATGTAGTAGTTCGAGAAGTCGAGACCGCCGGTCGCCGCGCCGATCACCGGCATGAAGATGTCTTGAACCGCCGAGTTGACGATGGCCCCGAAGGCCGCGCCGATGATCACGCCGACCGCGAGATCGACCACGTTCCCGCGCAGCGCGAATTTCTTGAATTCTTCGAGCATCCGCCAGCCCCCGCCGATTGCTGCCAAGATAGGGGCTGGTGCCGGGACGGCCAGGGCCTGGTACGGAGCCCACCGCTTCGCTCCGTTCGCGAAGCCGGCGTGCGGCCCGCTAGACCGGTCCGACCGGATTGGCGGCCGCCGTCCCCTCCCCGGTCGCGGCGGCCAGCTCCGCCTTGGCCCGGCGGCGGTATTGGGCGGCGACGACCGGGATGGTCAGCAGGTAGCCGGCACTCACCGTGACCAGCGCCTCGAAGGGATAGCTGATCAGGATGCCGAACGCCGCGACCCCGAACAGGAAGATCGGCAGGACGAGGCTGCGCGGCACCCGCTTGCCCATGGTCTTGCCCGAGTAGGTCGGCACCGTGGAGACGACCATGAGGGCGATGCACAGGACGTAGATCAGGATCGCCGGCGCGGCCCACTTCTCCAGGCCGAACCCGAGGAAATGCAGGTAGAGCGGCAGCATCGCGGTGAGCGCCCCCGCCGGCGCCGGCATGCCGACGAAGAAGTCCTTCTTCCAGTCGGGCCGGTTCGGGTCGTCCAGCATGGCGTTGAAGCGGGCGAGCCGCAGCGCCATGGCAATGGCGAAGATCAGCGCCACGATCCACCCCACCGACTTCAGGTGGAACAGCACGAAGCCGTAGAGGATCAAGGCCGGGGCGCAGCCGAAATTCACGAAGTCGGCGAGCGAGTCGAGTTCGGCCCCGAAGCGCGAGGTGCCCTTGAGCAGCCGCGCCACCCGCCCGTCGATGCCGTCGAGGACGCCCGCCGCCACCACGGCGATGACGGCGGGCTCGAACTTGCCCTCGAAGGCGAGGCGGATCGCCGTCAGCCCCAGGCAGAGCGCCATCAGGGTGATCATGTTGGGCGCGATCATCCGGAACGGCACCGGCTTGAACCGGCGCGGGCGCGGCTCGTTCGGATCAGGCGCGAAGGGCGGGAAGAGCTCGTCCATTGTCCGCCTCAGATCCGCTTGAACACCCGGTCCGGGCCGCCGCCGAGATCGGCCAGGACCGTCTCGCCGGCCACCGCCTTCTGGCCGAGCCCGACTAGCACGGTCGCGCCCGCCGGCAGGTAGACGTCGACCCGCGAGCCGAATCGGATCAGCCCGAACCGCTCGCCGACGCCGAGCACGTCCCCCGCCGAGACGAACCCGACGATCCGCCGGGCCACGAGGCCGGCGATCTGCACCACGCCGACGCGCTTCGCCACGCCGGCATGGCTGGTCTCGATGACCATGCCGTTGCGCTCGTTGTCGTCGCTGGCCTTGTCGAGCTCGGCGTTGAGGAACAGGCCCGGCGTGTAGTGGATCTGGCCGATCCGGCCCGCTACCGGCACTCGGTTCACGTGGCAGTCGAACACGTTCATGAACACCGAGACCCGCAGGGTCGGCACCTGCGGCAGATCGAGTTCGGGCGGCGGCAGGACGGTGGCGATGAGGTTCACGCGCCCGTCGGCGGGCGAGACCACGAGCCCGTCCGCCACCGGGGTGACGCGCTCCGGATCGCGGAAGAAGTAGCAGACCCAGAGGGTGAGGATCAGGAAGATCCAGCCGAAGAACTGGGAGAAGTAGCCGGCCAGCACGGTCAGCACGATGCCGATCAGGATGAAGGGATAGCCCTCCTTGTGAATCGGCACGAGCGTCCGGCGGATCGTCTCGATCAGGTCGGTCATTGTTTTTTCGGACTCACGGGGCCGCGGGCTGGCGGACAGGTCGGACGCGCGGATGGCAGCCCGTCGGGCCGGCGTCAACTTTCCAAGGGTCGCGGGCCGCCGCGCCGCCAGTCCCGGACGTCGGCGGCGCGGGCGGGAAGCCGGCCTCCGGGCCGCTTCAGCGTCGCCGGAGACCGAGGGCGCATGCCGGGGAGCCGTAAGGCAATGCCGGTCTTTACAAGCCTCCCGTCATCCCGGGGCCGCGTAGCGGAGCCCGGGATCCAGACCCGCCGGCGCGGCAAGGTCTGCACCACCGGCGGCTCTGGGTTCCGGGCTCCCCTGCGGCGCCCCGGAACGACGGCGCGGGGTATGGGACCGGCAGGGAGGTGCCGCATCTCGCGTCATGCGTGATCGTCCCCGGCCGCCTTTGGCGCCGGGGGCATGACCCGGATCGCCGATCCGGCGATCGCGTCCGCGCCTCACGCCGGATTGGGCCATCTTGCTCGTGTCCGGTGCGCACGGCGCGCGGAGGGGCAAGGTGGAGTCGATGCATGTGCCGCCGGAGCCGCCTCGACGCCGCTGTGGCGGAGGCCTACGGGTGGCCGACCGATCCCGCCGACGCGCGGATCCTGGCGCGGCCCTCGCCCGTGATCAGGAGCGTGCGGCGGCCGGGCGTTAGGACAGGGACACCGCCATGGTCGGACGCATCGCCCTCCTCGGTCTCGGCGCCATGGGCCATCCCATCGCCCGCAACCTCGCGGCCAAGCGCGCCACCGAGGCCGAGACGATCGTCGCGGTGGATTCCGATCCGGCACGCCTCGCCGGCCTCGACGCGCCGGGCCTCGTCGCCACGGCCGATCCGGCGGCCATCGACGGCGCCGAGGTGCTGTTCCTGTGCCTGCCGAACGGCGACGTGGTCGAATCGGTCCTGCTCGGCGCGGGCCGGCTCGCCGAGCGGCTGGCGCCCGGGGCGGTCGTGGTCGATCTCAGCACCATCGCGCACGCCAAGGCCGTGGCGATCGGTCGGGCCCTGGAGGCGACCGGGCGGCGCTTCATCGACGCCCCGGTCTCGGGAGCGCCCGCCGGCGCGGAGGCCGCGACGCTGACCGTCATGTGCGGCGGCGATGCCGAGGCCATCGCGCAGGTGCGCCCGCTGCTGGAGCGGATCGGCACCCGCATCCTCCACATGGGACCGGTCGGGGCCGGCCAGCTCACCAAGACGATCAACAACGTGCTCTACGACATCAACATCGCGGCGCTCGCCGAGGTGCTGCCGATGGCGGTCGCCATGGGGCTCGATCCCGATCAGATCGCCGCGGTGGTCACCACCGGGACGAGCCGGAGCTACGCGTCGCAATATTTCGTGCCCCGCATCCTGCAGGGGCGCTTCGACGAGGGCTACCCGCTGGGCGCGGCCTACAAGGACTTGGTCGCCGCCGCGGCGGTCGCCGCGGAGAACGGCTTCCCCATGCCGGTCACGGCGGCCGCCACCGCTACCTACCAGACGGCGCTCCGCCAGGGCCACGCCGACAAGGACAAGGGCGCGATGGTGCTGCCGTTTGAGGACCTGCTCGGGGTCAGGGTGCGATCGGGCCGGTAGGGCCGGATCCACCCCTGGACGACCCGGCTAGCGTGGTAGACGTGTGGCCTGTCCGGCAAGCCGGACCCGCCGCTCCGGTTCTCGTCGCGATGAGGCGGGAGCGGCGCAGCTCTGGCCTTCCCGTCACTCCGCCGCCGCCGTCTCCGGCACGGCGCCGCGCCCACGCACCGGCACAACCGGGGCATCGGCCCGCTGGAGCACTTCCAGGGCGGCGTCGGCTTCCCGCTGGCGGTCCCAGAGCGCCGCGTAGACGCCGCCAGCCTCGAGCAGCTCCGCATGGGTGCCGCGCTCGACGATGCGGCCGTGGTCGAGGACCAGGATCGCGTCGGCGTTGACCACCGTCGAGAGCCGGTGGGCGATCACCAGGGTGGTGCGGCCGCGGCTCACCCGGTCCAGGGCCGACTGGATCTCGGCCTCGGTGAAGGAGTCGAGCGCCGAGGTCGCCTCGTCGAGCACCAAGATCGGCGGTGCCTTCAGGATGGTGCGGGCGATGGCGACCCGCTGCTTCTCGCCGCCCGAGAGCTTCAGGCCGCGCTCGCCCACGGGCGTGTCGTAACCCTCCGGCAGGCTCGACACGAAGCCGTCGATCTGCGCGAGCCGGGCCGCCTCGCGCAGCTCGGCGTCGGTGGCGTCGGCGCGGCCGTAGCGGATGTTGTAGCCGATCGTGTCGTTGAACAGCACCGTGTCCTGCGGAACCATGCCGATCGCGGCGCGCAGGCTCGCCTGCGTCACCGCGGCGATGTCCTGCCCGTCGATGCTGATCCGGCCGCCCTGCGGCTCGTAGAACCGGAACAGCAGCCGCGAGAGCGTCGACTTGCCGGCCCCCGAGGGCCCGACCACCGCCACGGTCTGCCCCGCCTGGATCGTGAAGGAGACGCCCCGCAGGATCGGCCGCTCGGGATTGTAGGCGAAGCGCACGTCCTCGAACCGCACCGTGCCGCCCGCGACCGCCAGCGGCGCGGCGCCGGGCCGGTCGGCGATCTCGGGGTTCTGCCCGAGGATGCGGAACATGTCGCCGATGTCGATCAGCGCCTGTTTGATCTCCCGGTAGATCATGCCCATGAAGTTGAGCGGCATCGAGAGCTGCACCAGCATGGTGTTGGCGAGCACGAAGCCGCCGATCGTGGTGCGCCCGGCCATGATATCCCGTGCGGCGAGCCACATCACCACGGTCATGCCGAGCGTGAAGATCACCGCCTGGCCGGCATTGAGCACCGCCAGCGACACGTAGGTCTGCGTCGAGGCCTTCTCGTACTTCGCCATCGACTCGTCGTAGCGAGCCGCCTCCCGACGCTCCGCGCCGAAATACTTCACCGTCTCGTAGTTGAGCAGCGAGTCGACCGCCTTGGTGTTGGCGTCGGTATCCGACGCGTTCATCCGGCGGCGGATCGCGATCCGCCACTCGGTCGCCTTGTAGGTGAAGGCCAGGTAGGCCGCGACCGTCAGGAAGGCGGTCGCCGCGTAGGTCCAGCTGAACTCGTAGGCCAGCACGCCGAGCACCAGCACGAACTCGACGATGGTCGGCACCAGGGTCAGCACCATCAGGCGCGACAATTCCTCGATGCCGGCGCGGCCCCGCTCCAGAACCCGGGTCAGGCCGCCGGTCTTGCGCTCCAGGTGGAAGCGCAGGGACAGGCGGTGCATGTGCTCGAAGGTCTGGAGCGCCAGCCGCCGCACCGCGTGCATCGCCACCTTGGCGAACAGCCCGTCGCGCACCTGGGTCAGCGCCGACATGGCGATCCGCGACACGCCGTAGAGGGCGATCAGCAGCATCGGCGCGGCGAGCAGACCCGTGGGCACCGGCGCATGATCGCCCCCTTGGCCGCCGACCGCCGCGACCAGCGCGTCGGTGATCCACTTGAAGGTGAACGGCGTCACCATGGTCACCAGCTTGGCGGCGAGCAGCAGGCCGAAGGCCAGGAAGACGCGGCGCTGCAGGTCGGGCCGGCCGTGGGGCCAGAGATGCGGCCAGAGCCGTCGGTAGGTGGCGATCAGGCCGGGGCGCTCGGCCGGGGGCTTCGGCCCGGCCGCGGGCGCTGTGTCGTCGGTCATGCGGGTTCTGTCGGGAGGAGCGTTACGAGACCCGCATATAGGCGTGTGACCGCGCCTGATCACCCGCGTTGCGTGCATGTCCCGGTCTCACGCCCGCCAGAACGGCTTGTCGATCTCCGCGCGCAGATCCCACGGCTCGAGGCCGATATCCCGGAGCTGGTCGGGATGGAGCGCCGCGAGGGCGCGCCGCGTGCGGATCCGGCGCAGCCAGAGCCGGAGCACGAACGGGCCCGCGGCGGGGCGAGGGGAAGCGGGTGAGGCAGACAGCGTGACGGTGGGCATCGCGGACGATCCGGTGGCAGGGGTTGCAGTCCGGCCGGGATTGCTGGCGAAGGATTGATCCGATACATTGCTCGGATCAATCGAAACATTGACCTCGGAGCAATAATGCGGTCCGCGGATTACCGGTCCGTCGCCGATGCCATCGCGGCCGAGATCGCGGCGGGCCGGATGCGCCCCGGCGAGCGGCTGCCGCCGCAGCGCGACTTCGCCTATGCCCGCGGCATCGCGGTCTCGACGGCGAGCCGGGTCTACGCGGAGCTGGCGCGCCGGGGGCTCACGACCGGCGAGGTCGGGCGGGGCACCTATGTCCGGAGCGATGCGGGCTGCGTCGGGCCGCTCCAGCCGGAGCCGCCCCCGGCAGCGGTCGATCTGCAGCGGACCCATTCGCGGCTGCCCGAGCAGGAGACCGTGCTGGCGGAGACGCTCGCGGCGCTGGCGCGGAGCGGCGGCGAAATCGGGTTCAGCCAGTACGGGCCGGCGGGGACGCCGCAAGCGCGGGCGGTCGCGGCCGGGTTCCTGGCTCGCGACGACTACGCGCCCGAGCCGGCCGACATCCTGTTCACCGGTAACGGCCGGCAGGCGCTCGCCGCCGCCCTGGCGGCGCTGGCGGCGCCGGGGGCGCGGATCGGCTGCGAGCCGCTGACCTATCCGGCGGTGCGGGGCATCGCCGCCCGGCTGGGGATCACCCTGGTGCCGGTCGCCATGGACACGGACGGGATGTGCCCGGAGTCCCTCCTCCAGGCGCATCGGACGGCGCCGCTGAGCGGTGTCTACATCCAGCCGACCCTGCAGAACCCCCTCGGGGTCACGATGGGGCCGGCGCGGCGCGCGGACCTTGCGGCGTGCCTCGACCGGACGGGGCTCACCGCCATCGAGGACGCGGTCTACGGCTTCCTGGCCGACTCGCGGCCGCTCGCCAGCCTCGTCCCGGACCGGGTGATCCTGATCGACAGCCTCTCGAAGCGGGTGATGCCGGCGCTCACGGTGGGCCTGATCGCCGCGCCCCCGCACCTGGCCGACCGGCTCGCGGCCTCGGTCCGCCAGGGCGCCTGGACGGCCCTCGGCCTATCGCTCGCGGCCGGCATGCACTGGATGGCCGGAGGCTCGGCGGCCGCGCTCGCGGAGGCCAAGCGCCGGGACGCCACGGCCCGGCAGGCCGTCGCCCGGGCGGCGCTCGCGGACCTGCAGGTGGTCGGCGATCCGCACGCCTATCACCTGTGGCTCGAACTGCCCGAGACGTGGCGGGCCGAGGCCTACGCGGCCGCTGCCCTGCGCCAGGGCATCGCCCTCCTCCCGGCCTCGGCCTTCGCGGTCCATCCCGGCCACGCGCCGAACGCGGTCCGCCTCGCGCTCGCGTCTCCGTCGCGGGAGGAGCTCGACCGGGCGCTGCGCAGCCTGCGCCGGCTCGCCTTCGCGGGGGACGATCAGGTGGTGGAGTGAGTGGGGCGCGACGCCGGGCGCGAGGTCCCTCAACCGCGAGAACGCCACGACCGGACAGCGGAGCGGCCTGTGCCGCCCGTGAGCGATATTCTGATCATATGTTGTCGCAGCGCGGAGATCCTGCGCCGAGGTTCGTAAAACTGCTGCCGTTCGGCCGTAGCGTCGACGATCGACCCGCCTGCCGATTCCTTGGCGATCGATCAGGCTCGGGATACGGGATGCGCAACGTGCGGAAGATCTCATGAAGATTGCGATGATTGGGGCCGGCTATGTCGGCTTGGTCTCGGGGGCGTGCCTGGCCGATTTCGGCCACACCGTGGTCTGCATCGACCGGGACCCCGACAAGATCGCCAGCCTGCACGCTGGCCGCATGCCGATCTACGAGCCGGGCCTCGACGCGCTGGTCGCCGAGAACGTGCGCCAGCGCCGGCTCGCGTTCAGCACGTCGATGCGGGAGGCCGTGGCCGAGGCCGATGCGGTGTTCATCGCGGTGGGCACGCCGTCGCGGCGCGGCGACGGCTTCGCCGACCTGAGCTTCGTGTTCGACGCCGCCCGCGAGATCGCCGGGGCCCTGACGGGCTTCACCGTGGTGGTGACCAAGTCGACGGTGCCGGTCGGGACGGGCGACGAGGTCGAGCGGATCATCCGGGAGGCCAACCCGGCTGTGGAGGTCTCGGTGGCGTCGAACCCCGAGTTCCTGCGGGAGGGCGCGGCGATCGCCGACTTCAAGCGGCCTGACCGGATCGTGGTCGGCACCCAGGACGCCCGCGCCGAGGCGGTGATGCGCGAGGTCTACCGGCCGCTCTACCTCAACCAGGCGCCGATCCTGGTCACCGACCGGCGCACCGCCGAGCTGACCAAGTACGCCGCCAACGCGTTCCTGGCCGCCAAGATCACCTTCATCAACGAGGTCGCCGATCTGTGCGAGGCGGTCGGCGCCGACGTCCAGCAGGTCGCGCGCGGCATCGGCCTGGACAAGCGCATCGGCCCGAAGTTCCTGCATGCCGGACCGGGCTACGGCGGCTCGTGCTTTCCCAAGGACACGCTGGCGCTGGTCAAGACCGCCCAGGATGCCGGCACGCCGCTGCGGCTGGTCGAGACCGTGGTGGCGGTCAACGACCAGCGCAAGCGCGCCATGGCCCGCAAGGTGATCAAGGCCTGCGGCGGCTCGGTGCGGGGCAAGACGGTGGCGCTGCTCGGGCTGACGTTCAAGCCCGACACCGACGACATGCGCGACGCGCCCTCGCTGGCGATCGTGGCCGGGCTGCAGGATGCAGGCGCGCGGATCGTGGCCTACGATCCGGAAGGCATGGCCCACGCCCGCGCGCTGATGCCGGAGGTGACGTACGCCGAGGACGCGTATGCCTGCGCCGAGGGCGCCGACGCCCTGGTCATCGTCACCGAGTGGAACGCCTTCCGGGCGCTCGATCTCGACCGCCTGCGTCGGACCATGGCGTTCGGCGAGGCCGCCCCCGTCCTGATCGACCTGCGCAACATCTACGATCCCGCGAGCGCCGCACGCCACGGGTTCACGTATCGCGGCATCGGACGCTGAGGACGGCTTGCTGCCGGGGGCCTGCCATCGGCGCGCGATATCGGGCGCGGGGCAGTGCCAGCTCGGCGGCGGGTGTCTTAGGAACCTGCGCCGGCTCGCCTTCGCGGGGGACGATCAGGTTGTGGAGTGAATGGGGCTCGACGCCGGGTCCGCCGCCTCTCGACCGCCAGAACGCCGCGGCCGGACAGCGGACCGGCCTGCTCCGCCCGTGGTGCGGTACACGAGGCCTCCCCCTCCCTGCACCAGGGAGAAAAACAGGGAAGGCATCCGCGCTCCCGGTATCCACTTACGGTACGTTGGTTCTTATGATTCGGCCGCTCAAAGCGCTGTTACGCCTACGCCAGAGCCGACGTGCTCACGAAGCATGTTCTTGTTATGTTCCAAAGACGGTAGGTCTTGAAACGTCTCAGGTGCAGATCTAAGTTGGCGTTGCTCGTCATATCGACGAGTACTCACAGGCGACCGATTGCAATCGGTAGCTGTGCTTCACCAAAGTTTAGCGGCGGCAGCCTTCCACATGCCGCAGCGGCTTCGACAATTCCCCAGGAGCCACGCGCGTCGCGCGAGCGGGGAAAGTCGATGGTCGTTGCGCGGTTGCCTTGCCCACGGTCTCCAATTTGGAGGCCTACAATGCCAGCATCGACATCGAAGCTTGCGACGTTAACAGCTCAGTCTAACGCACTCCCTCTCGACAGCGCCCCTCGGATCGAGATTGGACCGGGCATCGAGGCGCGATACGGCCTGTGCCCCTGCAGCACGCTCAAATCCAACCCGGCCGCCGTTCGCGTTCATCCCAAACAGCAGATCAAGAAGCTCACACGTGCCATCGAGGTGGCAGGTCCCCTCGCCCCGGTGATCGTCGACGAGGACTACACGATCCTCTCCGGCCATGCTCGGGTCGAGGCCGTGCGTGCGGGATCGGAATCGATACCGATTGTGCAGGTCTTCGGGCTATCAGAGGCGCGGAAGCGTGCGTTCCTGCTGTCTGACAACCGCATCGGCGAGGATGCGCGGCTCGACCGGCAACGGCTCGCCAAACAGATTCCGGAGCTGACGGTCCTCCTTCAGGATGCCGGCTTCGAGATTTCCGATACGGGCTTCGAGATCGCTGAATTCGACGCTTTAACCCTCGATTTCGCGGACCAGGTCGAGGCCGATGACGACGTTGATCCTGCGCTGCTGCAGGAGCCTCTCGTCCTGCGCCCGGGAGACCTGCTTCAGCTGGGGAACATCGCCTCGCTGTCGGCGACGCACGGGATACGTCCCTGCTGGATCGGCTGATGGCGGAGACTGCGGCCGAGTGTGCCTTCCTCGATGTACCGTACAATCTCGCGCAGGCGGAGCTCAGCACGCGCGGAAAGGTGCGGCACCCGGATTTTGTGTTTGCCTCTGGTGAGATGAGCCAGAAGGAGTATGTCGCGTTTCTATCCGCCGCGCTGGGAAATGTGGCGCGCGTTTCGGCACCGGGGGCCGTGCATTTCGCCTGCATTGATTGGCGGCATGTGCAAGACTTGCTTCAAGCGGCATCCAGCGTTTACGGCGCCTACCTCAACCTCGTCGTCTGGAACAAGACCAATGCTGGTCAGGGTGGTCTCTATCGCAACCAGCACGAGTTGATCGGCGTTTTCCGGGTCGGCGAGGCACGTCACCGCGACAACGTCCAGATGGGGCGGTATGGCCGCAATCGGTCGAACGTCTGGACCTATCCCGGCGCCAATGGTTTCGGCGCAGAGCGGTTGGCGCACCTGGCCGCTCATCCGACCGTGAAGCCTTTGCAACTGGTTGCAGACGCTTTGAAAGACGTCACACGATCCGGGGCGGTGGTGCTCGACACGTTCGTAGGTTCCGGCACGACCATCTTGGCCGGGGAGCAGGTCGGGAGGCGGGTGCGGGCCGTCGAGATTGAGCCACGGTACGCGCAGGTCGCGATCCGCCGGTGGGAACGGATGACGGGGCGCACGGCGGTCTGTGAGGAGACCGGGGCGAGTCTCGATGATTGGCTTCATGGGCCTACCCGGCGAGCGGATCAGAATTCACGTGACGCGTGCGCGCTGTTGAGCTCCTCGGAGTCGAGCGGACCTGCGGCGTCGTTGGCGTCCGAGAAGACACCATCCGCGGCGTCCCCGCCCCGCAGACGCGTTCGCACACGCGTTCTCTGACAGATTTATGGGGCAGTCCGCGCGACGAGGTGTTTCCGTCTCTCTGCAGAAGCCGCATGCACAGCTGCATACCCTTCCTGGACGCATCGGCGCGCCACAAACTGGAGGGTTCGACGCAAGCGTCGGCTCGGGAGAGATCGACAGTACTTAGCGCAGAATCTGTGCTGTGCTTTAAGATGTCGCAACCATGGTGGGTTGCGCTTTTGCCAGAAAATTTCCAATTATCGCCGCGTTAACCTTGTTGAGTGGGTGTCAAGACCAAGCTTCGCTCATCTGGCCTGTCGGGAAATTTGCAGCGCACCGCGCGAGCAGCATTCCAAAGGCGTCTGAAACCCCCTCGTTATGGGGGTGAGACGTAATGGGATGTCGATGCACGTGTTCAGGGCGCTTCTCGACGCTAAAAGTGCCGGAGATCTTAGGATGAGCGATAGTCAAGACGGTGAGAAAGTCGGCCCTGGGCACCCGCCGCGCAAGTACCGCTTTACGAAAGGCAAATCTGGAGATCCGCGTGGGCGGCCACGCGGCAGCCTTAATCGTGAGACGATCCGGAATTTGTGCTACGCGGAACTCTTTGAGCGCACGCTGGCCATCAGCGTAGGTGGAGGTCGTAAGCAGATTAGCATCGTGAGGGCTCTGATCCGAGTTTGGGTTCAGCAGGGCTTAAACAAAGATGCTGCTGTGATAGAAAAGATCTTTTCTTACGCCGCGCGCATCGCTGCTGATGCCCCCGAAATTCGGATCGCTGTCGATCGTGCGCAAGATGATGATGCGATCCTCCGTCGGTTCACGGATGCGTTGAACAGAAGGAGTCGCGGCACTCAGGGCCAGGATTCGCAGGAGCCGCCCGGTCCCGACCAGACGGGCGGGAGTGATGACTGATCCGGCTCGCATTTTACGGGCGGTCCTGCGCACCGAACTGACCGCCTTCATACATCGGACGTTCCAGGCTCTTGAGCCTGGGACACCCTACCAACACAGCTGGCACCACGATCATCTCGCTTGGCAGCTCAAGCGCATCGCGCGTGGCGACATCAAGCGGTTGATCATCAACGTGCCGCCGCGATCGATGAAGTCCATCGCCGTCTCGGTGGCTTTCTCGGCTTGGTTCCTCGGTCACGCGCCGAGCCGCCGGATCATCGCGGTCTCGTACGCCGCTGATCTCGCGCGAAAGCTCTCACAAGACACACGCACCGTTATGGAGAGCGCGTGGTTTCAGGAGCTGTTCCCCGACTGCCGTCTGGTCCCGGGCCGGCAACGCGATATGGAGCTTACCACCACACGGCGCGGCGGCCGGCTGGCGGTCGGGCTCGGCGGCAGCCTGACCGGGCGCGGCGCTGACATCATCCTCATCGACGATCCGATGAAGGCGATCGATGCCTTCTCAGCAGCCGAGCGGCGGCGGGTGATTGAATTCTACGAAGGCACGCTGGTCTCGCGCCTGAACGACAAGGCCAACGGCGCGATCGTGATCGTGATGCAGCGTCTGCACGACGATGACTTGTGCGGGCATCTCCGCGAGCGAGCTCCGGAGGAGTGGGAGGTGGTGGAGCTTCCGGCGATCGCCGTCCGGGCCGAGTCGTTTCAGCTGAGCGACAGACCGGATGGTGTCTACTCGCGGTCGCGTGGTGAGGTGCTGCAACCTGGGCGTGAGCCCCTGGACGTGCTGGAGGGGCTGCGCCGCCAACTCGGCACCCTGACCTTCAGCGCCCAGTATCAACAGGCACCGGTGCCGGCCGAGGGCAACGTGATCCGCCGGGATTGGCTGCGCTTCTACGAGGATGGGGAGGATCCGGAAACCTTCGAGCGCGTGGTGGTCTCTTGGGATACCGCCTCGACCCTAGGAGAGGCGAGCGACTGGTCGGCCGGCACGGTCTGGGGTGTGCTGGGATTAGACTACTACCTGCTCGATATCGTGCGCGAGCGTCTCGAGGCACCCGAATTGCGTCGAGAAATCGTGAGCTTGAGCCGGCATTGGAGGGCGAACGCTACCCTGATCGAGGATACGGAGCTCGGGCGTGCCCTCCATCAGGATCTGCGCCGGACGGGAGACTTGTCGACGCTCCTTCATCGCTCGCGCTATGATAAGGAGGCCCGGCTCCTGGCTCAGGCTGCTCGGTTTGAGGCTGGACAGGTCCACCTGCCATCCGATGCTCCGTGGCTCGCCGCCTACATCGCCGAGCTGATGGCTTTTCCGAACGGCCGACACGACGATCAGGTGGACAGCACCTCGCAGGCGCTCGATTACCTCACCGCTCGCGCCCTGCCTCCTCCCCGCTGCAGCGCCGGAACCTCGTGCGCAGAGATGTCGAGCGCCGCTGATTCGATTTCATCAGTGCGGGCTGACCTGCTTCCTCCGGAGGATGCGGATGTTCTCGGCGTTCGGATCGCCAACTCCAGAATAATCCACGGCAACGCCCGGTTTCGACTGGACTGCTGCCGCGAAAGGAGCGTGAATGGTCGTGCAACGAAGCAGTTAGCCAGCTGAAGCGCGGCGGGACAATTATGAGCAAGCTTGGTTTAACCGGAGTTGTCCGTCAGTTCACGCGCGGCGTGGGCCAAGCCGGCACGAGCACGGTGATGCCAAGCGTTGCGACCTGCGCTGCGGCTGAAGTGCCGAGTGAGAACGACCGCGCGGCCTTTAACTTTGAAGCTCCGGGGTGAGACGCCGCGTCGCTGTCGGCTCTGGGCCCCAGCGACGAGGATAGGGCTAGACGAGCACCTCCATAGCTCCGGGCTGAGGTGCGCCGGCCGAAATAGGCATCGTCGCCCTGAGAATTGCGTCCCCCCGCAGGCTCATCGAGCCGCACGCGGGGCCAGGGCAGTGGCGGGGCTGGATCCTGCCGAGAGCTCAAGGCGCGCCACTATGCACACCGACACCTCAATACAGAGCTGCCCCCTGCCCTCCCCCGGTTGGGGAGCGCAGTCGCCATCACGACGTGGGCTAGCAGCCGCACGCGCACGCTTTGCGCTATGCCACTCTCTCCAGGCGTGAGGGCGGCAATGTCCAATCGCAGCATCTCCTGGGCCGCCGCCTTGCGCGAGCTGAAGGCTGACCGTGCCATCCGGCACCCTGTGCGTGAGGAGCGCCTGCGCACGAGCACCGGCTTACGTGGCGCGCCGGTCCTCGCGATGAGCGCATGGCGCGGACACTCCAGCCGGCGCTACGTCGTCGTGGTCCAGCCACTCGACACCCCAGATCTCGTCGCCGAGAGCGCAGCTGTCGTCCTCGCTGTGTGCAGGGATGAACGAGGCCAAGCCTCGATTGTCGGTGCACGGGCCTGCGAGGTCGGAGATCCCGGGTTCCTCGGGTGGCTTGCCACCTGTGCCAGGCTCGGCGCTCGTGAGTTGCATGCCTACCGTTTGGCCGAGACTGCGCCTGAGCGCTCTGCGGTCGCGGCCGACCTTGGCGGATCGATGATCCGAGCCGCGGCGGGAGCAGCGTGATGATCCGGCGGGAGTTCAGCAAGGCTGTACAGAGGGCCGCGCTTGCCCGGGCGGATGGGCGCTGCGATGGCGTACTCACAGACGGCAGCCGCTGTCCGTGCGCGTTGCAGGCCGGGCGGTTCCACTACGACCATATCGTCCCAGCAGCGCTGACCGAGGATGCCTCGCTGGCGAACTGCAGGTGCTGTGCCGGCCCTGTCACGCGGCCAAGACGGTGGTGGACGTGGGTGTGATCGCGCGGGTGCGGCGAGTTCGTGACCGGCACGCAGGCATTGTCGATCCGCACCGCAGGCCGTTGCCTGGTAGCAAGGCGAGCCCGTTCAAGCGGCTGATCGGCGGGGGCGTGATTTGCCGCCACACAGGCGAGCGGTTGGATAGACGCGGCGAGTAGAGAAATCTGCTGCCCGAGTGTCGCGAAGACTCCCTTTTTTGCAGGGATTCCCTTCAGTCGATCGGTGCAGCTCGCAAACCAAAATGACTTGTTCGCCCGCCAGCGCCGAGGCACCTCAGACGCGTCTGAGTGCGGTCAGGCGAGGCCGGAAGGCTCCAAGGACGGCCCTAAGCACCGCCTCGTCCTGCCAGCGCCCAGCAGCTAACAGGGACGGCACTGGAATGCCGTCCCCGGCCCGCTAGGACCTCTAGCTGTTTGGTTGGGGACCGTCAGTGACCGCCGCTCGGCCGATCGGAACCGCGTCGCTGCCCGCGCGTCTACCCAGCATCTCTAGTGCAATAGCCTTCGGCCCCGCTCGGTACCGCCGCGCGAGGCTTTTTTGTCTCCCTCCGGCTGCACGCGGAGGCCATCTACGGAACCTGCGTAGGTCGTTTCCGTCTTATTCGCCGAAGTACGACCAGCCCAGCAAGAGGTATCTATGACCATCTTTCAGATGAGGCAGAAGAGCAGCCGCGAGGTCCTCTGGACAGGGCAGGCCGAAACCGCGGATCGGGCATTAGACGTCGCTGCCCAGGCCGCCGGATACCATGCCTTCGCCGAGCTCCCGGACGCATTTCGGGCCGATATGGCCGTCGAGGCGGTGACGGTCTGAGCTGTACAGGTCTGATGATCGACGCCCTCTCGGCTTAGAGTCAGGGACAAAACCGGTTGATCTGTGCCCTGCAGATGAGGACACAGGCGAGTCTGGTGAATGCGAGATGCAGGTCGACGCGTCTCTCGTAGCGGATGGTCAGTCGGCGGAAGCGGGCCAGCCAAGCCAAGGTGCGCTCCACGATCCAGCGATGGCGGCCGAGGTGCTCGCTGCTCTCAATGCCCCGTCGAGCGATCCGTGGTGTGATGCTGCGGGCCCGGCACTCACCTCGACAACGGCGATGATCGTAGCCCTTGTCGGCGTGCAGCTTGTCGGGTCTACGCCGCGGGCGGCCACGCCGGCCAGTGCGCACCCCGGGACCGCGTCGAGGGTAGCCGCCAGCATCCGGCTGTCGTTGCAGTTGGCCCCGGTCAGCCTCAGTCCGAGCGGCGTGCCGTTGGCGTCCACGACGAGGTGGCGCTTCGTCCCCGGCTTGCCTCGATCCGTCGGGTTCAGGCCCGTCGCGGAGCCCCTTTTTCGCCGGCAGGCTCGCACTGTCGAGGGCCGCGCGCGACCAGTTGAGCGCATCGGCGTCCTGAAGCCGCTCCAGCATCGCATGGTGCAGGGCGGCCCAGACACTGGCTGCCTGCCACGTGCCGAGCCGCCACCAACTCGTCTTGCCGCTGCAGCCTATCTCAGAACGCGGCAGGTGCTTCCACTGCATGCCCGTGCGCAGAACCAGGATGATGCCAGCCAGCGCCGCCCGATCCGAGGCGCGCGGTCGACCGCCTTTCGGCTTCTCAGGCTCAAACGGCAGAAGCGGCTCGATCACGGCCCACAGGTCGTCGGGTACGAGAGCGTACATGCCCGCCCAACACGCTCACCGCGGTTTTGTCCCGCGCCCTTAGCCGCGGCGGGCATCTTCATGTCAGGCGACGCCCCCGGGAGCCAGGAGGCGCGCCGCATAGTGCTTGGCCACGGCCTCGATCGCAGGCGCGAACACGCCGATGGTCCAGGGCATTTTTGCTTCGAGCCACAGGCTATCGTCTGCAACGACGACGTTGCCGCTGACGTCCTGGCCAAGAGCGCGCGCTGTGAAGGTCCGGCCCCCTTGAGACCAATCCGTCATGGCGACGGAGATGTTCTCCTTCTCGAGACGCCGCAGCGCCCAGTCGGTCTGCCGATCGAGCCGCCGCCGTACTTCTTCGGCTCCGAGACCGTGAGGGATCGCGAGGGTGATGTGCTTCGGCATGTACCTTCCCGTGGTGGACACGCTGAAGCTGAAGAGCATCGGTTAAGCGAGGGTTAACCATGTTCTGTGGAGGGTGCCAAATGTCGTGCTCTTGGCTCGGCACGGAGCTAGAATGGGACTCGATCTGGGACTCTTGCTTCGACTTGTCTTAGATCTAGATTAGTCTGCTTGGTTCGCCGGCGCGGGCCTTTTCGTGCGCGGCCAAACTCTTCGCTCATTGCTTAACCGAATTTTTGCCAATCACGAAGGCGTGAAGGCCCTGAAAGTTTTGTCCTAATCTGCATAAGAGATCTGGCAGCACCTTCGATGTGAGGGATAGTGACTAGGGAGAGGACACAGCGCCTTCCATCCTCTCGGCGCGGTGGTTCTCACGGGCCGAGAGTATCGATAGCGAGGACACGATCGTCCTGCACTTCCGAGCCGCAGACGGCAAAGCCTCCGCCGTTATGATCCCCCGGAAAGCCGCAAAGGAAGCCAATCACGCACTGTCAGAGCAGCTGAGTGAACCGAGGCCGCACGCAACCGCTCAAGATTGAAGCTTCTACGAAGCGCCCTTCCTTGGATCTGCTGTCGCATTGCGTATCGGCTCGGCTTGCGCTGGTGATATCGGACGCTTCCCTGCCCCACGAACAGATCGAGGCGGGGCCGAGCGGATATTTGCGGTTCGACAACCATTCCGCCGTACCGCGGAGGCCATGTCATCCTGACCTGACCGGTATTTTGGACCGGGCTGAGTGAGAGGCTACTGCATGGCCGCTGCCATGGGTAGCCGGAAGGCCAGATCCGGGTAGCTGACGGGCGCGGGCGGCCGATAGCCAAGCGACGAATGCGGCCGGACGCGGTTGTAGATGTTCTGCCAAAGGGCGATCACGGCCTGGGCTTCCTTCAGCGAGTAGAAGATTTCTTGGCGTAGGCACTCGTCGCGCAGCTTGCCGTTGAAGCTCTCACAGTACCCGTTCTCCCACGGCGAGCCCGGCGCGATGTACTGGATCTGCGCCCCCGTCTTGGCGACCCATTTGCGCAGTGCCTTCGAGACCATCTCAGGGCCATAGCACATCGGGAAGATGGCTCGACGGTTCTGGGGCGGCGCGCGAAGCCATGCTGAGCGCAGCGCGCCGCCCTGGGCGGTCATGGCCGATCAGCAGGTCTCTAGAGTGACGGTGTTCGAAGCCTCATTCCGGAGACGGATCGACCATGACCAGACCACAGCTTACGCCGCCGGCCGGCGTTCTCGTAGCCATCGACGTCGCCAAGGCCCGCAACGAGGTCCTGATCGAGGTGCCCGGCTCCGGCCGACGACGCCGGTTGAGCGTCCTCAACACCCGCGCCGAGCACGACCGTCTGATCGCGATCCTATCTGATCTCGGCCAGCCGGTGACCTGCGGCTTCGAGGCCACCGGCAACTATCACCGCCCGATTGCCTGGCGCCTGCTCCAGGCCGGCTTTGCCGTGCGCCTGATCTCGTCCGTGGCGCTCGCCCGCACCCGTGAGGCCCTGCACAACGGCTGGGACAAGAACGATCCCAAGGATGCGCAGGTCATGTTGCACATGATCCGCATCGGCGCCTCGCAGGTGTACCACGATCCACTCGCCGCCGGCATCAACGACGTGCAGGAACTGTCCAAGACGCACGACGCCGTCTCAAAGGCCAAGACCGAGGTGCTGCATCGGATCCTGACCCACTACCTGCCGCTGTACTTCCCGGAGGTCGACCGCTTCCGCCACAACAGCCGCTCGGACTGGTTCTTCGCCTTCCTCGATCGCTTCCCCACGCCCGCCAGCATCACCGCGCTGAGCAAGGAGGCCTTCATCGCCGCCGCCTGGGATGTCGTCGGGCGCAAGGTGGCCAAGGCGCAACTGCTCGGCGACATCTACGAGACGGCCCGCAGCTCGATTGGCCTGCCGGTGCCGCCTGACGCTCCGGCGGTGAGCATGCTCCGGCTCGTCATCGGCGAGGTGCGCGGGCTGATCCAGCAGCGCGACGCCATCGAGGCCATGGCCGACGCCCTCCTGACCGACAGCTCCGACTACAAGCTGCTGCGCCGCATCCCTGGCATCGGCCCGATCAACGCCCTGACCATCCTGGCTGAGGCCGGCGATCTGCGCCGCTTCGGCCATCACCGGCAGTTCCTGAAGTTCTGCGGGCTTGATCTGGCCACCCAGCAATCCGGCACCTTCCGGGGCCAAACCAAGCTGTCGAAGTACGGAAACGCCCGCCTGCGCCGGACCCTGTGGCTGGCTGGACAGGTCGCCATCCGGCAGCGGGAGAACGGCTTCCGCGACAAGTTCGAGCGCTACATCGCCCGCGATCGGCACAATGCCGACCTGCGGCGCAAGGCGCTGACCGCGATCACCGCCAAGATGGCGCGCGTGGTGCACGCCGTCGTCAAACGTGGTGACGACTACCGGCCCTTCGTCGAGGGACCGGTACCAGGTGGGAGAACCCCTCTCAGTTGAGCCGTGAGGGCGTGAGAACCACGACCCTGTAGACAATGCTCGGGTCTCCTGCCTGGATCGACATCTCATGTTGAGGACGGTGAGGACCACGGCGCGACGTGCGCCGGCTGGATCCTGTGTTCGCTATGGCTGAGAGTTCTTCCGGATCGGCAGGAGCCACCTGGATCGACGTTGACGAAGTTCACGCCGCGAGCGCATGTTCGCGGACAGAGACCTGTTGCCCGGCCAGCCGTCCTTCCTCGCTACGTAGGACGTTATCGGAGCGAACGTGCTCCGGGATACCGTGCAGGCACATCGCGTCGGCCAGCGCTTCGATCACGCCGACGCTGTTGATGCGCCGCGCCACCCTCAAGGAGAGGCAGGCCCGGCTGTGCTCGCCGATCAGCGTCAGGATGCGAAGGCTCCGGCCGTCGTGCGTCTGTCCCTGCACAAAGTCGAAGCTCCAGACGTGATTGCGGTGGAGCGGACGCAGCCGCATGCAAGAACCGTCGTTGAGCCAAAGTCGGCTACGCGGCCGGTGTTTCTGCGGGACCTTCAGCCCCTCGCGACGCCAGATGCGCTGAACCCGGTCCTTGCCCACCTGCCAGCCGTCTGCCTGCAGCAGCGCGGTGACGCGGCGGTAGCCATAGCGCCCGTACTCGGACGCCAGGGCGATGATGGCCTGGGTCAGTGCATCCTCGTCGGCCAGTACGGTAGGCATGTAGCGTTGCGTGCCGCGGTGCTGACCGACGATCCGGCAGGCGCGACGTTCCGAGAGGCCGTACTTCTCCCGGATGCCGTCCACTGCCTGCCGGCGTCGCTCGGGGGCTAGATGGGGTATTCGGGGTGCCTCGCGCAGCGGAAGCGGCGGCATGATGGCGCTTCGATCCAATCCCGGAGCCCCACCATGAGCGAGCAGCACCACGTCGGCCTCGATGTCTCCGTGAAGGAGACCGCAATCTGCATCGCCGATCCCCATGGTAAGGTCGTGCACCGGGCCACCGTCGAGAGCCATCCCGAGGTGATCGGCCGGCACCTGATCGACCTCGGCCACAGCTACGCGCGTGTCGGCCTGGAGGCGGGACCGCTCTCACCGTGGCTCTACGCCGGCCTGGTCGAAGCCGGACTGCCGGCGATCTGCGTCGAGACCCGCCACATGCATGCGGCCCTCTCGGCCCGCATCAACAAGACCGACCGCAACGACGCGATGGGCATAGCCCAGATGATGCGGGTCGGCCTGTTCAAGCCGGTCCACGTCAAAACGCCGGCCAGCCAGCAACGCCGCCTGCTCCTGACCTCGCGCAAGCTGCTTCAGCGCAAGGCTTACGACATCGAGAGCGACCTGCGCGGCCAACTGCGCAACTTCGGCCTCAAGGTGGGTGTCGTGGGGGCTGCCGGGTTCGAGCAGCGCGTACGCGACCTCGTGCTCGATCTGCCCTTCGTCGCGGCCGTGGTCCTGCCGCTGCTGGAGGCGCGCTCGGCGCTGCGGACCCAACTGGCCAAGCTGCACAAAATGCTGCTGGACCAGGTCCGCACCGACCCGGTCTGCCGGCGCTTGATGACCGCGCCCGGCGTCGGGCCGGTCGTGGCGTTGACCTACCGTACCTGCGTCGACAACCCAGCCCGCTTCGGACGATCGCAATGCGTCGGGGCGCATTATGGTCTGACGCCGCGGCTCTACCAGTCCGGCGAGACGATGCGGGTCGGCCGAGTCTCGAAGTGCGGCGACACGATGATGCGCGCCGCACTGTATGAGGCCGCGCTCGTGCTGCTGACTGGCCCTCGGGTTCGATGGTCCTCGCTGAAGGTCTGGGGCTGGCTGTGGCCAAGCGCAGAGGCATGCAGAAGGCCCTTGTGGCCGTCGCCCGCAAGCTGGCGATCGTGCTGCATCGCATGTGGCGCGACGAGAAGGATTTCCGCTGGTCGACCGAAGCCGCGACGGCGGCCTGAAGCTTACGGATCAGCATCACGTAATACCGAGCTCCTCCGGCGTGGAGGAGGTCCCTGTGGGGACGACGGGAGCGGGTGAGACCGAGGAAACTCGAGCGTCGGTTCTGCCGAGCGCGCGGCTTAGATGGATCCGCCCACTCCCTCTAACCCCATCATGAGGCGGCGCTCGCTGACCTCGGAGAGAAGCAAGAGCTCCACAGGGCCGATCACGCGTCGAACCAGGATGCGCACGAAAGGGCGTTGACCGATGAACCCCGAATAGAGAAAGTTTCCCGAGGCGACCTCCGCCAGCACCTGCTTTTCCAAAGACAGGTCAGCTACGAGCCGGCGTAGCCGCGCGTTCTCGCGCTCAGGTCCTTCATCTTCCTGGCCTGGTCGACCTGGAGGCCGCCGTACTCCCTGCGCCAGCGGTAATAGCTCTGCTCGGAGATCTCCGCCTCTTTGCACGCCAGCGCTAAACTCTTGCCCTGGGCTGTCTGCACCTCGATCTGGCGCAGCTTCAGCACAACCTGCTCCGCGCTCGTCTTCTGACCTCGCCGCATGTCCGACTCCTCTGGTCCTGGCTGATCCTCTCAATCAGCCCGGTCCAAAGCCAGCCGGTCAGATCAGTGCCGGTCAGCCCGAAGACGTAAGCCACGCCGTTGTCCTCGCACCAGTCCATGACCTCGGGCCGCCCGTAATGGCCATCGCCGAGGATGGTGATCGCGGTCGTCGGCCAGTGGCGGCGGATCGCCCTGATGAGGCGGCGCAGATGAGAGCGCACCTCTCGGCCCGACGGCGTCTTGCCCGGCCGCAGGATCACCGCCACCGGGCGCGAGGTGGCGGTGTCGTAGACGTGGATCGGCAGGAAGCAGCGGCCATCGTGATGGGCGTTGAACAGCGACAGCTGCTGCTGGCCGTGGACCACGTCGCAGGTATCGCCGATGTCCAGGGTTACGGCGGCTGGCGGCTTGGCGTAGCTGGCGCAGTACAGATCGACCAGCACTCGCCCGAGCCGGATCAGGTCACGCAGGCCCGGCGTGTTCTCCAGCCGGGAGACGGTGGGCTGGCTCATCAGGTCCACGCCACTCTCGGGCAGGCGTCCGCAGGCGAGCTTGAACGCAGGGTCGGCACGCAAGTGGTCGAGGTCGTCGGCATCCTCATACCCGCAGGCGATGGCCAGGATGCGGGCCAGAAGGATCTCGGGAAGCGGGTGCAGCACCCGGCTCGGATCGCGTCGATCCGGGATCACGGCGGCGAGCTTCTCGGCGATGCCGAGCCGTCGTGCGGCCTGAGCCAACAGCAGGATGCCACCGTCCGAGGTCAGGCGTCCGCCGTCGAAGGCGGCTGTGAGCTTCTTGCCCCGGACGGATGGAAACCCGAACGAAAGCGCGTCAAGATGGACATGGCGGGCGTGGCGGGCTCGATCTGGTCACAGGTCTTGGCGTCAGCACCCAATCCCTAAGCCACATCAATGTCTTACGCTAAGCTCGCCACCTCAGATCCACCGCCCTCGTGAATAAGATAGGCTAGCGCCTCTCCGGCTTTGCCTCGAACGGCACAAACACACGCACAGCAGCGGTGCTCGCGTGCAGGGGCTGGATGAGTGCTTCCGATCCCTCTTCAATGGGCCAGACTGCGATCACTGTGCCTTCGAGACGCGCATCCGCAGAGCAAAAATGCTGGCCCACAAACAGGCGTTTTCGAAAAAGCTTCATAGTCGCGGTCCGTTTCGGTAAACCCTGACGCCAATCCAATGATATGTATCTGCAGATGGTTCCGCCCGGTAGCCCAAGGGCTGGCCCTTCATGCTGCACTAGGCGGGATAATCCCATCAAGACCGTGTGTGCCTGTGGCGTCTATGCAGGCGAGTTCAGGGGCCGACACGCGCATCATCTCTGAAGCGAGCGGGGCAGCGGATTGTTCAGCTGTGCACCCCTCTGTGCGCACGACAAGATCGGGCTTCTCCGGAGGCTCGTAGGGGGCAGAGATACCGGTGAAGTCGGGGATCAGTCCGGCCCGGGCCCGGCTGTAGAGTCCCTTTGGATCGCGCTCCTCGCAAATTCTAAGCGGCGTGTCGATAAAGGCCTCAAAGAACGGAATGTCGCCCGCGATTTGCCGTGCCGCCGCCCTCTCTTCACGGAAGGGCGAAATGAGCGAGACGATCACCACGATCCCAGCCTCGGCCATGAGGCGGGCCGCCTCAGCCGCGCGGCGGATGTTTTCGGCTCGATCGGCCGCGCTGAAGCCGAGATCCCGATTGAGGCCGAGGCGCAGGTTGTCGCCATCGACCACCATGGTGTGGCGCCCGCTTTGTGTCAGGGCGCGGTCGACTGCATTGGCGATACTCGATTTGCCGGCGCCTGAAAGCCCTGTGAGCCACGCGATTGCCGGGCGCTGGCCTAGCCTGCGCCAACGTTCCTCGCGAGGCAGCAGAGCATGCCTAGTCAGATTGTGGTTGATCTCGTCTGCGGACAGTTCGGGCATGTAGCTTCTCGCGGCACAACCAGAGATCGTCATACACGACCTCGTGATCGAAGGCGTGTCTCACGCGTCACTGCAGGCCGTGCAGACGATCCAGGCGGACTCGGGAACGTGCCGCGCGTGGCGCTGTTGACAGCATCGCCCTCAGCCGCGCTCAGGTCCACGTTACGTGGGGTCTCCAGCTTTGCGGCGCCATGCGTCTCGAGCGCTACTCGCGTCTTGGGTGTTTGATCCCGCGGTGTGGTGGTACGGTTGACCATCATGCTGCAAGGGATGCGCTATGGGCCAGGTTCTCCATGGAAGCGCTACCACGACGGAGGCAGTCCGTCGCGCGATCCAGCTACGTGAAGAGAGCGTAAGAACGCTGGCCAAGCGCTACGGCGTCAGCCCGACGACGGTGCAGAAGTGGCGCAAACGGACGAGCACAGCGGATGCCCGGATGGGCCCCAAGGAGCCGCGCTCCACCGTGCTCACCGTTGAGGAGGAAGCGATCATCGTCGCCTTCCGCCGTCACACCCTGCTTCCGCTTGACGACTGCCTCTACGGCTTGCAGCCAACGATCCCGCACCTGACGCGCTCCTCGCTGCATCGCTGCCTGGAACGGCACGGCATCAGCCGACTGCCCGAGATCGACGGCGACAAGCCCAAGAAGCAGCGCTTTGCGAGCTACGCCATCGGCTACGTCCATATCGACATCGCCGAGGTGAGCACGGCTGAGGGCAAGCTCAGGCTGTTCGTGGCTATTGACCGAACTAGCAAGTTCGCCTTCGTGCAGCTCGTGGAGAGCGCCGGAAAGATGGACGCTGCTCAGTTTCTGCGCGACTTCATCGAGGTGGTGCCTTACCGCATCCACACCGTGCTCACAGACAACGGCGTCCAGTTCACATCACGCCGGCAGGACATTTACGATAGCCAGCACATCTTCGACCGCGTCTGCGACGAGCACGACATCGAGCATCGGCTGACCAAGGTGAACCATCCTTGGACCAACGGACAGGTCGAGCGGATGAACCGCACCATCAAGGACGCGACGGTCAAGCGCTACCACTACGACAGCCACGACCAGCTTCGAACGCATCTGCACCTGTTCGCCGATGCCTACAATCACGCTCGTCGGCTCAAGACCCTGCGCGGCCTGACACCCACCGAGTTCATCCTGAACGCCTGGACGAAAGAGCCTAATCGTTTCAGGATCGACCCGTCACACCTCATCCCGGGACCATACACCTAGAGCGCTAGACGTATTGGATCAGCCTTTGGTTGAGACTGGCGGAGCGCTCAGCTATTCCGCAGGGATTGATCTCTCGAAGAGCCTCGCCACATGCATCCCCTGTCGCGCTACTTCAATGAACCGTTGGCGGACCTCGGTGATGTGGAGAATGAGGCTTTTCGAGGTGTTTTGACTCCACAGTCCGAGATCGGACAGAAACGTGAAGGAGTAAATGCCGCATTTTTAGAGGATGCCGAGGAATATTACGCCAAGCATCAAGGCTTTGATTATTGGAAGGCGCTATTTGCCGGCGCGTTCCGTCGCATGGGCGTTAAGGAAGCTCCGCTCGTTGTCGAGTATGGCTGCGGGTTCGGGAACAGCACGCTGCCTCTCATAGAGCTTCTCCCCGATTCCGAGATCATCGCGAGCGACATCAGTCCGAATTTGCTGGCTATCGCCAAACGGTTGGTAGATGCGCGTAAAGCCTCTGACAAGTGCTTGCTCGCCGCGATGGACGCGCAGAAGCCATATATACAAGAGGGTGTGGCCGATCTCGTGGTCGGATCCGCCATCCTCCACCACTTAGCGGATCCAAAGTATTTCGTTAAAGCGGCAATGCGAGTTTTGAAGCCGAAAGGCTGTGCGATCTTCTTCGAGCCGTTCGAGCTGGGCAACGCGATCATGCGCTTGCTGCTCCTCGACATCATCGACGAGGCCGAACGAAGGGAGGAGATCAGTACCACCATCGAGTGGTTCAGGAACTTTGCGTTCGCCTTGAGCGTGCAGATCAAGCGCGATCAGCTCCCCGGCTGGCGTGACCGGGACGATAAGTGGGTTTTTCCCCGATCTGTCCTCCAAGAAATGGCCGATGAAAGTGGCGCTGAGCTGATCACCTACCCGCTCGACGGTGCCTCAGGTAAATTCCGCTCTCAGATCACCTACAGTCTAAGCAGCTACGCCGGCATCGATCCGAACTCTCTTCCCGCGTGGGCCTGGAAGAAGATCGACCGGATGGACAACGATATTTTCTCTCCAGCGGCGATGAATGATATTATGGCGGCCGGTGCTGTGATCTTTCAGAAGCGCTAGGGCGAAGCGGACGTGGCGCTGTCCTGCTCCGCCAAGACGCGGCGGCGGATTTGATAGCGGCAAAGCGGTCGCGAGCCGTTCCGCCTCCAGTCGCTGCAGCGCCGCCGGCACCGGCGTGCGGGGCATTCTTATTGACTGCAATATATTTTCCATAAATTGCCATGCGCCTCGGCTGCTTCAATGCACGGCGGAATGTCTATGCGAAAAACTAGCCTATCTTATTCACGAGGGCGGTGGATCTGAGGTGGCGAGCTTAGCGTAAGACATTGATGTGGCTTAGGGATTGGGTGCTGACGCCAAGACCTGTGACCAGATCGAGCCCGCCACGCCCGCCATGTCCATCTTGACGCGCTTTCGTTCGGGTTTCCATCCGTCCGGGGCAAGAAGCTCACAGCCGCCTTCGACGGCGGACGCCTGACCTCGGACGGTGGCATCCTGCTGTTGGCTCAGGCCGCACGACGGCTCGGCATCGCCGAGAAGCTCGCCGCCGTGATCCCGGATCGACGCGATCCGAGCCGGGTGCTGCACCCGCTTCCCGAGATCCTTCTGGCCCGCATCCTGGCCATCGCCTGCGGGTATGAGGATGCCGACGACCTCGACCACTTGCGTGCCGACCCTGCGTTCAAGCTCGCCTGCGGACGCCTGCCCGAGAGTGGCGTGGACCTGATGAGCCAGCCCACCGTCTCCCGGCTGGAGAACACGCCGGGCCTGCGTGACCTGATCCGGCTCGGGCGAGTGCTGGTCGATCTGTACTGCGCCAGCTACGCCAAGCCGCCAGCCGCCGTAACCCTGGACTGATTTTCCACTGCTCTAATGTTCGCCATTTCAAGCTGTAGGCATGACAAATCACTGCTCGCTGTCGAGCTAATCCTCGTGGCCGCGGCTGAGCAGGGCTGGAGGCACGATCCTGAGACGACGGTTGATCCTGCTCTGATGCACGGGTTGGGTGCCGCCGGACCGGATGCGTCGCGGAGCATCCTCTGTCTAGAAGCCAGCGTCGGATGAGATCCGGCTGGTAGTGGTGGCGAGGGTCCTCTTAACCGGGACCGTGCCTCCGGCCTTGCTCAGCGTTGGATGGTGCTGTGCCGGTAAGGTCCTCACTTCTCGCGTGCTACAGGTATCAGCTCAACGGGCGCCGATCGGCGGCGCCTGTCGGGCAATGGCCCAGACAAAGCCCGCCAACTCGCGTGCGATCGCGGTGACGACCACGGTCGGCGGCTTTCCCGCTCGGCACAGCGTGCAGTACCGCCGGCACAGCCGCTCCTGCGCCTTCCAGGTCGTGTCGCGGATCGGCTGGGCCAGTCCCTCCTGCCTCAGGAGCTGCTCGCGGCTGATCCGAGCTGGGAAGCGATAGCTCCAGGCCGCCTCCACCAAGGTGCGACGGGCCGCACCGTTACCCGTCTTGGGGATGCCGCCCTGCCGCCGCTGGAGTGCTCGGACGGGACCAGTCCGAGATAGGCCACCAGCTGACGCGGGTTGGCAAAGCGACTGATGTCGCCAAGCTCGGCAACGAGCGTCGCCGCCGCGATAAGCGCCATGCCGCGCAGCGCCTGCAGTGTACGCACGACCGGTGCAAGGGGCCAGTCAGACAGCGCCGCCGCGATCTAGGCTTCCAGGCGGTCACGCCGAGACATAGCCGCCTTGACCGCCGCGATGCCATCCTCCAGCACGATGTGGTGTGCCGCGTGCTCGAAGCGCAGGCCCGCCAGCCAGCGGCGATGCATCAGTGTCCGAGCCGGCCGGTGATAAGGGCGGCCCTGCCGCAGCAGGAAACCACTCAACGGCTGACGCGCTTGGCGCAGGGCCCGCACCGCGGCCTGCCGCGCACGCACGAGATCGCGCATGGCTTCATGTTGGGGATCGGGAACCCAGACCGGCGTCAGCTCGCCGGCCCGGCGCAGCTTGGCCAAATTGACCGCATCGCGCCGATCCGTCTTGATCCGACCCCGGGCTTGCGCGGGATCGACGAAGGGGCGGCCACCACGCAGCCGTTTCCGGCCAGCGTCAGCTGGCGCTGGATGCCGTAGCCGCAAGGGCCCGCCTCATAGCAGGACTGCAAGGCCCGGCCGGTCGGGGCCAGCTTAGCCGCGAGCGCCGTCACGGCCGCGGGCCTATGGGCGATCTTGCCGTACTCGCGCACCCTGCCGCGCTGGCCCACCTCGGCGAGAGCGACCGCGATCGTCTCCTTGTGCACGTCCAATCCGATAAACGTGGTAGCCTGCTCCACGACCCGTCTCCTATGCATCAGGCTCGGCACCAGACACTGGCGCAACCCTCGCCGATCTGCATGATGAGAAACGGGTCGCCCCCTCTCGGGCGAACATCTGGTCTAGGCAGCCTGCGCGTGGCGGCATAACCGATCGTCATGAGGCTCCGGTTTTGATCCGCGCCCGCTCGGGCAGGATGTTGATCGCCGCGAAGCATCTGGACTATGACCGCCGCCATGATGCAGAACCGCCCAACGGTTCGGCTTGAGCGTTATCACTGCGAACGCTGCAGGGAGGCAAATGTGGTTGGCCCCCGCGCTACAGTCGCAATCCCCGTCAGGAACGGCGCGAACTTCTTAGCCGAGGCGATCGATAGCGCTCTTGCCCAAACCTATGCAAACCTCGAAGTCTTTGTTGTCGACGACGGCTCCGACGATGGCGGAGCGACGGCGGGCATTGCCTGGGCGTACGGCGAGCGGATCAGGTTCATCCAGCAGGCGAACACCGGAGTGGCTGGAGCTCTGAACCGGGTTCTGCACGAGATGACCGGCGAACTATTCTGCTGGCTGTCGCACGATGACGTGTTCGAGCCCACCAAGGTCGCTACCCAGGTCGCGCTTTACGTCCGTCTTGGTTCACCCCAGGATGCCCTCCTGTACTCTGACCTTAGCTGGATCGACGAGAAGGGCGAAATTACCGGTATAGAACGCTTCGACCGGCGCGAGCTGACTCCGCGCCCGTGGCTCGCGTTCTACGACGGTCAAATCAACGGCTGTACAATTCTCGCGCCCCGGAGGCTCCTTCTCGAAATAGGCGGGATCGCGGAGGGATACCCGCATACGCAAGATTACCGGACTTGGTGGTGCCTTAGCAGGCAGGCCCGGTTTGTCCACATCCCGATACCGCTCGTGCGCGTCCGCCAGCATCGGAACCAGGGCTCACATACACAAGCTGCTCGCCAAGAGAGCAATGCCTTTTGGACGGAGGTAATAGAACAGACATCCGAGCTCGAAGCGGCCCTTCTCGATGGCAGCCGCGAGCGTTTTCTCCGCCGCAGTGCCGATTTCCTCCGCTACCGCAGTCCCAACCGCGCTGCGGCTGATCGGGCGTTAGATCTTGCCGGGAAAGCGGCTAGCGAGGTTCGCGTCTCCGTCGTCCTAGATTTGGGAGCCGACGGGCTGCAGGTTGACCCTGTCGGCGCCGGACGTGCGGTCGCGAGCGTCTTGGCGCAGACTCGACCGCCCGATCAGCTGGTCCTCGTCGGAGAGCGGGCGGCTCTGGCGGAGAGCGCACGTGCCGCGATCGCAGCGTCCAGCATTGTCGCGACATGGGTCGCCTCCGGCGAGGCACGGGTCACTGCCCGTCTCCGCGCCGGCCTGATGATGGCGACTGGGTTCTATGTCGCTTTCCTGCTCGCTCCAGATATATATGAACCCGGGAAAATTGCGCAGCAGGTCGAGGCTATGTCGGCGGGCGGCTACGCGATTTCGCACACGTCCTACACCGACCCAGACGGCACGTGCATTTCCTCTGGCTGCTTCGCCGGCACGGTCTACCCGGAGGTCCTGGGGGGGTCGCCGCTCGAGACCTCGACCGTGATGATTCATCGCGTGCTATGGGCGTCGGGAGTCTTGTTCGTTGAACCCGACTACCCCCCCGGCGCGAGCTGGATCGAGGCGGTCGCAGGTCGCGCGCTGCTCGGACTGGAGCAGCCGCTGTCGAGGCTCCGGCCCACCGCCCGCAGCGACGGCGCGCAGCTTCTGCGTTGGGCTGAGGCGCATCCCCGCCACCGCGAGCACAGCACGGACCTTAAGCGCCTGCGTGCGGCAACCCGCCGAGATTGCCGTTGACCCCAATATTCTTCAAGCGCTGGCTCCCCTTGCGGCGCAGTGCGCTGTCTGCTGAAGCTGTCCGACAGGGAAACGAAGCTTATCGCTTCGAGATAGAGGGTCTGCGCGCTGCCCGCGAAGCGTCACAGATCATTCAGACGCTGCTCGTGCGGCGGATCGAATTCCTGGAGAGCGCGCATCGTACCGCGACCCGGCTTATCCGTGAGTCGAGCTGCGAGCATGATCGGACCCGCACGGTGCTGCAGGAGACGGAGGCTAGGCTCTCGCTGGCGGTGAGCGACCGCCTTCTCGCGACCCGACTGAACGAGGAGCTGCTAAGAGAGGTCCAGCGCCTCGCCCACATCGTCTCCAGTTACGAACCGGATTCGGCGGGACCAGAGATAGAACACCAGGCGGGCGTCTCCCGATACGAGCCTGAACGTGACCGATCGGAGGCGGATTATGCTTGATACCCCTTGCCTTACGCCGAACCGCCGTGGACTGCTCCGCCTCGCGGGCGCCTTCGCTACCATTCAGGGCACGTGCCTGATGCCAGTCCAGGCTAGAAGCGCCGCGGTTGCCTCTCCCGATGTCTCAAATCGAGCCGCCGCGCAGACGAGGCGCAGGCCGAGTTATCTTGAGTTCGGCCCCGGCGGAGCTGGACAGGGGAACGCGGCCGCCGACACCGCTTGCCTCAAAGCAGCGTTTGCGGCCGGAGGCACGTTCACGATCCCGGCGGGACAGCCGGTGCTCCTGAACAGCGGCGTGACTGCGTCGGGCTGGATCGAGGTCGAAGGAGCCGGGAGCGCGTCGCCCCTCGTGCTCACATCGGACTTCCCGCCGGATGAGGACGTCATCACGCTGAAACCTCAGCTCGACGGCGCCAGTACCAAATTTGTGGGCTGGCGACTCGCGTCGCTGGCGATCAAACCCCAGGTGAATGGGCGCGGCCGGCACGGCCTCGTCATCGACCACACGGCCCACCCTTACACGTCGAATGCTGAGCTGATCATCGAGCGGGTCGCGGTCGGCGACGTCGTTGGGACGGCCATGGGAGATGTGACCGTCGGTGGGTACGCGCTCTATTATCTCCCGCACCCGACCGATCCGAACGGCCTTTACTGCTCAACTATCCGGAACAACTACTTCGTCGGTGGCGTGCGCATGACGAGGGCGGGGACAGCCTGATCTTTAGCGGCAACTGGGTAAAGGGACGCAATATCGCGTTCGACATCGAATTCGTGCGTGGCGCCGCCAATGCATCCTTCGAGAATAACAACTGCACCTCCGCCGGAAGCTTCTACCTGAAAAACGGGTTTCGCTGCCGCATTTCGGGCAACCAGTGCGAGATGATCTCGCAATGGGCCGGCGATCACCGCGGGCCGGAGGCGCTGATCGTGCTGGAGGATTGTAACGGCACGACGATTGAGGGAAATAATCTCGGTGCCGACGTTCTCGATCATTCACGGGCACAGACCGCCGACTGCATCTACCTTCTCGGCACGACGACCCATACCCTAGTCCGGGGCGACAACCGTTTCGTGTGTAACCCTGAGCGCGGACGCGTACACCTGCGCGCAGCAGCTTCCACCTCGCTCACAACGGTTGAGCCGGGCGCGCTGACCCAGACGAGCGCTATCGATCGGGCGCCCTGGATAACGGCCATCGAGGCCCCCGGTACGGTGCGCGGCCTCTGGAGCCCGCTGCCTCCCCTCCCGGGCTGGACGACAGCGGCCGGTAGCCAGGGCCTCCGCTTCCGGATCGCGACCGACGGCACAGTGAGCCTTAACGGACAGGTCGGCGCTGGTCCGGGTACGTTTGGGCCAGTAGCGACGCTGCCGGTCGGGGCGAGACCGGCGCACCCACTGCACGTCTCAGGATACGTCCACCGAGGGGCGCGCTGGGAGGCGGCCATTGTCCTGATCCAGCCGGATGGTGCTCTCCGGCTTGAAGTAGATACGGGCCCCCCTACCCTGCTGAGCATGGAAAATGCCACATTCGTCGCTGAAGCGAACTGAGGCCGTCCTGAACAAAGGTGTGACCGGCACGGGGGCGGCTTGCCACCGCTTGCCGCGCCGCGAACGCCGAATTTCCTCCCCTCCCGTAGACGGAACCCGCGATGACCGAGGCCACGCTGAGCGATGACGCACGGGCGTTAAGGCATCGCGTTTTCCGAGCGATGGCACGCGGTCCAGACGCCCCGCAGCCGAACGTCTACCGTGGGTATCTTCCTCTTCGAAGTGCTGCGAAGGACGCTGTCGAAGAATACCGAGCGGGATTTATGACATTCATGACATCCAATTGGGAGGGGCTGTCGGAAACATTTCGTCTTCTAGAGGATGCTTACTCGAAGAATCTATTTGTAGACCTCCTGGCGTTTCGCGCGATCGGTCAAAACAACGTCGATCTTTTTCCAGATAGGGAGTTCTATTTCGCAGCCTTGCGTCACTCAGGGTCAATGCCTGCGACGGCTTCGGAATTCTCCAAGTTCCCAGGCGGGCAGCTTATCAATCAGTTTGAGGTTGAGATTGGCGGAAAATGCCACAAAATCGACTGCCTTCGGGATAATATATTCTTCAGTTTTATGTTGAAGCAATATTTTTTCAGTAAGTACGGCATCGAAATTAAGCCGAGTCGGGGTGATCACGCTATCGACGCCGGAGCCTGCTTCGGAGACACGGCCCTGAGCTTCTCCGCAGCGGTCGGCTCATCGGGATGCGTCTACTGCTTCGACCCGCTGGACGTTCATCTGCAGATCATAAGATCGAACCTTCAACGCAACGGCATCGACAATGTTATGGTTATTCCGGCCGGACTTGGAGAAAGCAACGAAGACGGAACCCCGGTGAGAAATAAAGTAAACCCCGGATTTAGTGCCGTAGAAAATGCCACAAAAATACCTGTTCATTCTATCGATGCATTAGTTGAGGAGCGTGTCCTGGCTCGTATTGATTTTATCAAGATGGATATCGAGGGGCACGAGCTCTCAGCGCTGCGCGGCGCTGAGAATTCTATCCGCCGTTTCCTGCCGAAGTTGGCGATCTCGCTCTATCACGCCTGGGACGATTACATTGATATTCCGCGTTATATCGACGGTCTTAATCTTGGGTACAGGTTCTATTTGGAGAATTATACTGTCAGCGATGGCGAGACCGTGCTGTACTGCGTGGCCGATCCGGGTGCCTGCACCACGAAATCCGACCGGAGCCGGCGGTTATCGAGTTCTGACCTGACCGAGACAATCAACGATCTCGCTGGTGCGATCCAAAACGTGGACGCGCTGCAGATGCTCAGTGAGTCACTCGACGATGCGGAGAGGCGTGTCCGCCAGATCGTGACCCGGCGTAAGAAGACCCGTGACGAACCGTTCTCCGAAGAACTGGGCCAGCCGGGCTCGCGGCCGACCCGCGTCCGTCGCACCAACAGGTCTGGTGGTAGCACGTCGGATGGAGGACAGGCCTGACGCACG
The DNA here is from genome assembly GCF_023546765.1 of Methylobacterium tardum. Classification (NCBI taxonomy): domain Bacteria; kingdom Pseudomonadati; phylum Pseudomonadota; class Alphaproteobacteria; order Hyphomicrobiales; family Methylobacteriaceae; genus Methylobacterium; species Methylobacterium tardum. The sequence goes on along the minus strand of NZ_CP097484.1, from coordinate 1,133,002 downwards.
TCCTCCACGATCGAGCTTCGCACTCGACCGAGCGAGTAAAGCTGAGTATGGGGTGGTGGAAACGACACCAGGCGAAGCCGCGCGTGGGCACCGCCCCTCGGGCGTCAGGCCCCTCCGAGATCCCAACACGCCGCCCTCCGCGATTTCCGGTCGATGCACAACGCACCAGAAGACACCAAAAGTCCTTCGCACGGACGCTCGCTGCTTGCGAGTTCCGTGCTCGGTGAGCCGAAGGCAAGTCGATACGACTTCCCCTGCGCGCAGGCCTGGAAAGCTCGATAGCGATCAAACACCGTGACGATCCGTTCCACTGTTAAGACGGCGCTTCGCCTGCTGCCGCCCGTTCGACGGGCGACAGCGAGGGTGGACCGGTTGAAGTCCGACCTCGCGCATGCCCACATGGCCCTTGCGGCTCTGGAGGCGGAGCTGGCGCGGCTTCAGAGCGAACTTGGGGCAGCCCTCGAGACCGCGAGGGATGGCGCGAGTCGACTTGACGGGGGGCAGCGCGCTCAGACTGAACTCGTGCGCGACCTGAACGCCCTGACGGCGCGCTACCTCGCAGTCCAGACCGAACTCGGAGAGCAGCAGAGCGAGCACCTGGAGGCGCTCGACCGCGAGATAGCGCTCCGGGAGCGGCTACACGCGAGCGAGGCGCTAAGCGAGTCAGCCTCCGCGCAGAATGCCGCCTTGTCCTCCGATTTGAGAGGAGCACTCGACCGCGAGATAGCGCTCCGGGAGCGGCTACACGCGAGCGAGGCGCTAAGCGAGTCAGCCTCCGCGCAGAATGCCGCCTTGTCCTCCGATTTGAGAGGAGCACTCGACCGCGAGATAGCGCTCCGGGAGCGGCTGCACAACATCAACGAGGCGATTGATCTCGCCTCGGCGGAGAATGCGGAACTACTAGGTCGTGTCACCGAGGCGCAGGCGGCACTCGAACGTGAGCGCGAAATTCACCTCGAACGCGAGGCCGAACTCCGGTCCTCCACACAGACCGCTCGGCAACTGCGCACTCGCGTCCGTGCGACACTGGAGATCATCGGCGAACTGCAGGCCGCGGCGGCCATCTCCGCCGAGCAGATCAGGGCTCGGGAGCAAGAGGCCCGCGAGGTGGATGCGCGCTGGCGTGACCAGACTGCGAACCTCGAGGCGAGAAACACTCTTCTTACTGAGCAACTCTCGGAGCAGACGCGCGCCAAAGAAGTGGTCGCGGCGGAACGTGAGGACCTGAGTGCCGAACTGCTGGCTCGTGGTGCCGAAATTAATGCCCTGCGTGCCAACTTGGCCGAGCAGGCGAGCGGGAAGAAGGCGGCTGAGGAAGCCCTCAGGATGGTCCAGCACGAGGCTGCTGAGGCCGCAGAGAAGCGCGAGTCTGGTAGGCGCGAATTGGTCGATCGCCTTGCCGCCGCTGAAGCAGCACGCGACGAGGCTGTTCAGGAGATCGCCCGCGGTAAAACCGAACTCAGTGAGGTGCGCGGCCACATGGCCGAAACGGAAGCAGCGCGAGATGAGGCGGCTGCCGCGACCGCCCGAAGCGAAGCTCAAATCGCCGACCTCTCTGCTCGCCTTGCCGCCGCTGAAGCAGCACGCGACGAGGCTGTCCAGGAGACCGCTGACCTCACTGCGCGTCTTAGGGCCGCCGAGGCACGGACTGATCAGGTTGTCGCGGAGCAGCGTCAACGCATCGATGACATCCGGGCGGAGGCTGCCGCTCAGATCAATGCGGTATCAACCCAGCTCCACGAGCGCGTGCGTGCGATCAGCGATACCGTGGCGAATCTTGATGATCCGCAACACAGGAACATCCGAGCTGCATCCAAGCCGAGGACTGGCGTATGAGCACGGAACCGGGAGCATTGACAGCCGGCAAGGTGACTACAAACAATGCCGCGACGAGTGAGGCCAGATTCACCGGCCAAAACCATCGAGTCGTGCTTGTCTGCAGTGCCTATACTGATGGGCGCTCCGGACAGACGATCGTGCTCGATGCCCTTACGCGGTCCGGAGCCGACGTCGTCCTTGTCTCGCTACGCGCAGGGCCGGGGCTCGACCAGGTCCGCGGGCACTTCGCCGAAGTGATTGTCCTCCCCGAAGAGAACATCTGGTACGCGGAACGCGGTCCCACCTCAGCAACAGACAATTCCCTTTATGGCCGCGCTACAATCCTCAACCGGTGCGCCGGATTGTTGTTAAGCATCGAGGACTGGACGGTGCGCCTCGCCGAGCGGCTGGCAAACCTGGGGGCAACAGTTGTTGTTGGCTGCAGCGGGGCAATTGCAGACCTATCCGTCGGTGCCAAGGTAGCGGCCGCACTCGGAGTCCCTTTTGTTGCTTACCTGTTCGATGATCCGGTTTACCAATGGACCGATGAACGTCTGGAGCGACCGGCCGCACTGCTTCAGGAGCGGGTCTGGGCGCCCGCGGCCGCGACGATCCTGGTTGCCAACGAAGAGATGACCCGTGAGATGCGGGTACGCAACCCTGACCTGGTCGCCCCCTTTGCGGTAATCCGCAATCCTGCACCGGCCGTCCGAGAGCCAGACGTGAGCCCGCGACCTCCCCGCAGCGCGGATGAGGCATGGACCATCGCCTACACGGGCTCGGTCTACCATGCGCAAGCCGATGCCTTCCGCAATCTCCTAGCAGGGTTCGATTGGATCGACGAATCTTGGGAACTCCACGTCGCGTCGCATCAAAGCGAGGAGGCACTGCAGCTCAATGGCCTCGCTGGTCCGAAGTTACGGCTCCACGGGGCGCTTTCACCGACGGAAACCCTTGATTTGCAGGCTGAGGCGGACGTGCTGTTCCTGCCCCTTGCCTTCGAGGCCATTCCTAACGTGATTAGGACGTCGGCGCCGCTTAAGACGGGCGAGTACCTCGCGTCCGGCCGTCCGATCCTGGTCCACGCGCCCGAGGACTCTTGGCTTGCCCGCTTCTTCCGTGAGCGCGGCTGCGGGCTCGTTGTGGATCAGCCCAGCGTACCGCTTCTAGCGGCCGCTCTCCTC